>JBAWAP010000178.1:0-3049 GCA_049589355.1 Anaerolineae bacterium | reverse complement strand
GCACCAATGAGCGCACGGTCTTAACTGTCTGGGCGCCTGCCCATATTGTACACGCTTTCTGCGCCGCGCGCTAGTTTCTGTCCTCAGGAATGGCGGGGCACGCCATGGCCGACTCGCAATGACACGGGCTGAGCAGTTACCTTGAAACAAAGTTCCCAAGGAGGCGATCATGGAATTTGGAAAGCTTCTCAGCCGTGCCTGGCAGATCACCTGGCGCTGGAAGGTGCTATGGGTCTTTGGCTTTCTGGTCAGCCTGGGACAAGGTTCCAGGGGCGGCAACAATGTGAATTGGGTCGAAGACGGTTGGCGCCTGGAACGTTTCCTGCCGGAGGTGGTGGGTATCCTCATCGCGCTGCTGTGCCTGGGCCTGATCGTCGGCATCGCACTGTGGGTGCTGTCGGTCATCGGGCGGGGCGCGCTCATCGGTGGGGTTCAGCAAGTGGAGGAGGAAGGCTCCACTGACTTGCGCCGGGCGTGGAGGGTGGGCGTGAGCCGTTTCTGGACGCTGTTCGGCCTCAGCTTCTTGACTGGTTTGCCGGTGCTCATCCTGGCACTTCTGGTCGTCGCCGCCTTCGTGGGGCCAATCCTGACCGACGCCATCGTTAACGCCGACCGGGGCGGTCTGTCGTGGCTCTCTGCCCTCTCGTTCCTCTGCGGCGCACCGCTGTGCTGCGGCACGATCGTCGTGGGCATTGTGCTGTCGCAGATTCGGACCTATGCCGAACGCGCTGCCGTGCTGGAAGGTCTGGGCTGGATAGACGCCTTTCGGCGAGGCTGGCAAGTGTTGAAGGAGAACATCGGTCCCACGGTGGTGTTCTGGCTCATCTTGTTCGCGATTGGGGCAGTCTTTGCCATCGTGGTGGGAGGAGGGCTGTTGGTTCTCGCCGCGCCGTTCGTTGCCCTCTTTACCAGAATCGAGCCTGGGGCCTGGGCTTTGATCCCGATTTGCGGCGGGGGACTGCTGGTCATAGTAGCCAGCGCGCTCATTGGCTCGGTGGTGCAGACGTTCACCTCCGCCACGTGGACGCTGGCCTACCGGGGAATGACCAGGCTCGGCATCCCGCCAATAGAAGTGGAGCCGGAGGCCGTGTAGGTAACCGTTCACGCCTTCCCCCTTGCAGGGGGAGGGTTGGGGTGGGGGTAGAAATCCTCATTCGTCTACCCTCCTTGCGCTGGCGAAATCCTCAGCGCGTTCGATGAAGCGGACGAGTCGGGTGCGCAGTTCGACCGGATCGGCGGCGGGTCGGGTCAGGCGCACTCGGTCTGAGCCGTGGTGTTCGCTCCACAACCACCGCAGGATCAAAAAGGGCCAGCGCGTCACCCGGAGACAGTCCCACACGGCGAGCCTCTCCTCAAAACTGGGATCGTCGGCTGAGTGGCGATAGCTATGGCGCAGCCAGGCGTGCTGCGCCTCGCTCAGCTCGGCCGACGCCGGGTGCCAGCGTAGTTCCGCCAGGTCCAGGGCGGGGTCACCCCAGCCGCTGTATTCCCAGTCCACCCAGCGCAGTTGGCCATCCTCACCCCACACCGTGTTCGCCAGGTTCGGGTCCACACGACACAGGCGCAACGGCACGTTCTCGCGGCCTGCGTTCACGGCTGCGGCCAGGACAACTTCCGCGCAACCGTCCACCAACTGGGCCAGACGATCTCGCAAATCTCTCCCGTCAGGGTCGGTCGCCGCCAGCCATGATCCATACTTGGCCAGGAAATCGCGTAGCTCGCCCAGATACAGCTCGAAGTCAAACCAGTGGGCCCAGGCGTCGGGAATATCGTAGTCCTCAAAGTCGCCCGGTTGGAGATTGTGCAGGCGCTGGAAGCTATCGAGCAACGAGGCCAGTTGCTGTGCCGTGGGCGATGGACTGAGAGGTTCGCCGGACAGCCAGCGGTAGGCGACAGCGGGGAAAGGGACGATGGTGCAACTGTCGTCCAACCAGAGGGGCTGCGGCGCGATGTCCAGTCCTGCCGCGTGCAGCAGGCGTAGGGCTCCATACTCCCGTGTAGCCCGGCCGCACTCGTCGGCGACACACAGCTTGCAGGCGTAGCTTTGGCCGTCGGCCTCTACCTGATACAGGGCATTGTTGAACCCGCCGGTCACACGACGCACCGTCACGGTATCCTCCGTCCAGGTGTCCACTCCAGCCGCGTACGCGGCAGCGACCACCCGCAGCCAGCCTCGCCCTTCCCTCATTCGATCTTCTCCAGCAGGTGATCCAGGCGGTTCATGAACTCGATGATCCACCGGCTGCCAGTCCAGTGCAGGCCGTGCAGACCAGTGGGATCCGTTTGAACGCCGAAGTTGTGGACCCCCAACAGACACCGTACGATGGTCCCCACGGTGCCGCCGTGGGCTACGATCAACACGGTGCCTTCCGGATGGGCCTCCAAGATACGGCGGGCTACCTCTTGAACCCGGGCCTTGAAGGGCAGGTAGCTCTCGGCGAGGTAGGCTGGGGGCACGGCGGAGCCGTTGATGTACGGTGGGGCGTAGTCATCGTTGTCGCGCCAGTAGCTCACCTCAAACTCGCGGAGGTCGTCGTCGAGGGTGAACGGCAGGTCCAGCTCAACGGCGACGATCTCGGCCGTCTCCCTGGCGCGGATGAGGGGACTGGCATAGATAGCGTCAATCCCCTGGCTTCGCCCTGACGGGCTCGAGCCCAAAGGGTTGGCAGCCAGCCAGCGGCCCAGCAAGCGCGCCTGCCGGCGACCTCCGTCGGTTAGAGGGCTGTTGAAGCCAGCCTCATCACCGCGAACGATCCACTCCGATTCACCGTGTCGGGCCAGAAGAAGGTTCATGGCCATCCCTCCAGAGCATGTTCACCTCGTGTAACCGTTCACGCTGTCATTGCGAGGAGCACTTCGTCTACGCTCAGTGTAAACTCCGCGACGAAGCAATCCCCAACCTGGCAGGAGATTGCTTCGCTGCGCTACTCAGAAACTTGGTTCGTAGTGGCGACTTTAGTCGCCTTTGCTGCCAAACGACAGCTAAAGCTGTTACTACGAACCTCGCCCAAGTTTCTGCCCCCTACGGATGGCGCGATGCGCCATGGAA
>JBAWAP010000177.1:0-11277 GCA_049589355.1 Anaerolineae bacterium | reverse complement strand
AGCGTTTTCCCCACCCGCGTGGGGGTGAACCGCGCACCTGTTTCTAGATAGTAGGACGTGGAAGGGTTTTCCCCACCCGCGTGGGGGTGAACCGGAACTGGGAGGCGTGTCAATCATCAGCGGCACGTTTTCCCCACCCGCGTGGGGGTGAACCGTGCAAAGCCACGTCACCCTCCAAGCCCACAACGTTTTCCCCACCCGCGTGGGGGTGAACCGTCGCGTTCGGGTTTGCGCAGCAGGCCGTGACGGTTTTCCCCACCCGCGTGGGGGTGAACCGGTGAATAACTGCTCCAAAGCCAGTCAGTCTCTGTTTTCCCCACCCGCGTGGGGGTGAACCGAACAGCCTATCTTGAGCAGAGTCGAAGAGCAAAGTCGACGGGCCAGCACTTCAGTGTTGCTGGCCTTTTTTGCTACTGTTCAAGCAGTCCGCTCCCCTCTGGTCGGCGCTGGGAGTACAATTCCCGCTCAGCCCCATCAGAATTACTTCGAAATCCATCTGGCAGCCATAGTTGCCATTTGGCCTGAAAAACGATATAATCTATCTGATCCAAATACCCAATTCAGAGGAGGTGCAAAATGAAAGGACGAAGAACTCTTATCAGCGTGTTGGCTCTGCTGCTGACCCTGGCCGTGGGTCTGAGCCAGGCCGAAGGACCGGCTGCGCCAAGCGGCGCGCCAGGCAACGTACCTGCCCTCGCCCCTCTGGGCACTGCTGCTTCGGCCCTTCGACAAGGCTCAGGGCAGGCTCCACTCAGCACTACCTTCACCTACCAGGGGCAGCTCAGGCAGGGCGGCAGCCCAGTCAACGGCACCTGCGATTTCCAGTTCAGCCTGTGGGATGCCGCCAGCGGCGGGGCACAGATTGGCACCACCCAAACGGCCACCAGCGTGACCGTGAGCAACGGCCTGTTCACTGTGCAACTGGACTTCGGCAGCGCGGCCTTCACCGGCGACGCCCGTTGGCTGGAGATCGCCGTGCGCTGCCCGGCGGGGAGTGGCTCCTACACCACCCTCACCCCGCGCCAGCCGCTGACGGCGGCACCCTATGCGCTGTACGCCAAAGGCGCACCCTGGTCTGGCCTCACCGGCATCCCGGCTGGCTTCGCCGATGGGGTGGACAACGATACCACCTACACAGCAGGTACCGGGCTGACGCTGACGGGCAACCAGTTCAGCGTGAACACGACGGTCATCCAGGCACGGGTCAGCGGCACCTGCGCTAGCGGCAACGCCATCCGGGTCATCAACGCCGACGGCACAGTGACCTGCGAGCCGGTGGCCGGCGGGGCAGGGGACATCACCGCCGTCTACGCTGGCACCGGCCTGACCGGCGGCGGCACTTCGGGCGAGGTGACGCTCGCCGTGAGCTTCGCTGGCACCGGTTCCGCGGACACGGTTGCCCACAGCGACCACGATCACTTTGCCCAGAGCTGGGTTGGTGAGACCCCCGGCGGTGGTTCGGGGCTCCTGGTCAACAATACCAGCACCACCGGCGGCGACGGCATCTGGAGCGGTACCGCCTCCGGCCTGACTGGGGCCAATTTCTATGCCGGCGTCCACGGCGTAAGCTCTGCTTCCGTTGACGGTTACGGCGTGGTGGGTGTCACCCAGTCGTCTTCAGGAGGCGCAGGGGTTGGCGGCTTCGCCGATCAGGGTGATGCCGCTGGCGTGTGGGGCGAGACCTACTCCGGCGCGGACTATGCCGCCGCAGTGGTTGGCCGCGTTGCTTCAACCTCGCCGGGGGGCTACTCTGCCGGGGTGCGAGGCATTAACGAGGGCACTGGCGGTAGCGGCATTGGCGTCTGGGGATCGCAGAACGGCAGCGGCTGGGGCGTCTATGGCACGTCTGACGCTGGTGTTGGTGTGTACGGCGTTGCCAACGCCACCACTGGCCTCAACTACGGCGTCTTAGGGGACTCCTATTCAACTGAGGGCTACGGCGTCTATGGCTGGAACAACTCCTCCGGCACCGGCGTGCTTGGTTGGAGCGGGAGCGGGGTCGGCGTCAACGCGCAAAGCGAATCAGGCAATCCGCTCGAAGCCTATAGCAGCGCTGGCGGCGGCGACCGACGGTTCTACGTCTCGAACAGCGGTGAGGTCTACGCCGATGGGAGCTTCAATCCCGGCGGGGCTGACTTTGCCGAGATGCTCCCGGGCAGTATCGGCCTGGAGCCGGGAGACGTGCTGGTGGTCGGCCCTGATGGCGAGCTGACCCGTAGCACCGAGCCGTACCAGGCCAGCGTGGTCGGCGTCTACTCCAGCCAGCCCGGCTTCTTGGGCGGCGCAGGCGACGGCGTTGACCTGACCGGCAAGGTTCCGCTGGCGGTGATGGGCGTGGTGTCGGTCAAGGTGAGCGCCGAGAACGGGACGATCCAGCCCGGCGATCTGCTGACCACCTCGTCCATACCCGGCCACGCCATGAAGGCCACGCCGGTGCTGATCAACGGCGTCCCATTCTACCGCAACGGCGTGATCATCGGCAAGGCGCTCGGCTCGCTCAAGAGCGGCACCGGCGCGATGCAGATGCTGGTCATGCTGCAATAGGAGGAGAAAAAAGATGTCGTACTGCAGATTGATTCCCTGGCTGGTTGTGGTCGGCGGGCTGCTCCTCCTGGCCGTCGTACCAGTTCTGGCCGCTGTCACCTACGACCTCTCCTGGTGGAGCGTGGATAGCGGCGGGGCAACCTTCAGCACCGGCGGCGCCTACGAGCTAGGTGGCACCATCGGCCAGCCGGACGCTGGAACCCTGACCGGCGGCGACTATACCCTCGGAGGCGGATTCTGGGGCGGTGGAGCAGTGGCGGTGGAGTACAAGGTCTACCTGCCACTTGTCCTGAGGTAATCGAAGGAATGGTGCTGCGTCAGCATCCGTAGGGCGGAACGCGATGTGACTCGCTGCATTGGGGAGCGGTGAGCCAGGGAACCAGAGCCCTGGCTCACCCTCCCCATTGGGTATTGACTTCAGCACTTCAATTCTGCTGGCCCTCTTTTGCTGCTTTTCAGGCCTATGGTCGGCGTGGGGGTACAATTCCCCGCCTCCAGCCTTCCCCTGACCGTTCCCACCCAAATCTGACCAAATCGCAATGAAATCATTGACTCCTGCAGCCTATTCTGCTATAATAGTGTTGTACAGCATTGCCTCTCATCCTGACGACTGAAAGTTGGAACCGCCTATGTCCTATCAAGTTGATTTCGAGCCCCTCGGTCGGCGCTTGCGAGTTGGCCGGGACGTCTCTATACTGACCGCTGCTCAGCAGGCCGGGGTGGGCCTGACTTCTATCTGCGGGGGAAAGGGCACCTGCGGCCGCTGTAAGGTACAGGTTCTCAAAGGCCAGCTTTCGCCATTGAGCGAAACGGAAGGAAAAAAGCTCACCCCAGATGAGATAGCGAATGGCTATCGCCTGGCCTGCCAGGCTGAAATCCTGGGCAATCTCAAGCTCCACATCCCGCCCCAATCGCTGACCGCCGCCCAGCGCACCCAAGTGGAAGGGCAAGAACTGACAGTGCCTGTCGTGCCGGTGGTGGTGGGCTGTGACTTTCAGCTCTCCCCACCTACCCTGGAGGACATCCGCTCCGATGTGGATCGGGTGCGAGATCATTTGGCCCCACTTGGTTTAAGCGATTTGAGCATAGACTTCGCGGTGCTGCGCCAACTGTCCACCCGTCTGAGGGAGTGGGGATGGTCAGGCACCGTCGGCCTGCGGGGCCAGGAAGTGGTCAGCTTGAACCCACTAGGACGCAAGCCCCTTGGTCTGGCCGTTGACGTGGGGACGACCAAGCTGGCTGGCTATCTCGCGGATCTGGGGACGGGCCAAACCCTGGCCATGGCAGGGGCCATGAACCCCCAGATCACCTATGGCGAGGACGTGATGGCCCGCATCGCCTACGCCATGGAAGGGGAGGAGCAAGCGGTTACGCTGCGTGAAGCGGTGGTTGGTGCTATGAACGACCTGGCCCGCAACCTTTGCATCCAGAGCGGCCATCTTCCGGAGGAGATAGTGGAAGCGGTAGTGGTAGGCAACACCGCCATGCATCACCTCTTCCTCGGACTGCCCGTGAGACAATTGGGCCTGGCCCCTTATCTGCCGGCGCTCACTGATGCTTTAGATTTGAAAGCGAGGGAGGTAGGGCTGGAGATTGCCCCCGGCGGCTATGTCCACCTGCTTCCAATTATCGCCGGCTTCGTCGGGGCCGACCACGTGGCCATGATTCTCTCCACGGAGATCAGCGAGGCCGAGGGGACAGTACTGGGTCTGGACATCGGCACCAACACCGAGGTAGTTCTAAGGGCCAAGGGCCGGCTCGTCGCCTGCTCCACCGCCTCCGGCCCGGCCTTCGAAGGGGCCCACATCAAGGATGGCATGCGGGCCGCCGAGGGAGCTATCGAGCGATTGCGTATCGTCGCCTCTGGCGTGGAATGCCAGACCATCGGCGACGCTCCACCAGTGGGCCTCTGCGGCTCAGGCGTTTTGGATGCCGTAGCTCAACTGCGCCAGTCGGGAATTGTAGATGAGAGGGGAAACATGGGCGATCACCCCCGAGTGCGCCGCACAGAGCACGGCCCAGAATTTGTCCTGGTGACTGCAGGGGAGGATGGGAACGGCCGCGATGTGGTTCTCACCCGAGGCGACATAGGCGAGATCCAACTGGCCAAGGGGGCCATTCGAGCAGGCATCAATATCCTCCTGGACGAAGCCGGCCTATCCGAGCGGGATATTGATGAGGTGATCATAGCGGGAGCCTTCGGCACCTACATTGACGTATCCAGCGCCATCGCCATCGGCATGCTTCCGCCCCTTCCTTTAGAGCGCTTCAGCCAGGTGGGCAACGCAGCAGGCATGGGGGCCAAGCTAGCTCTCGTCTCCAAGGAGCAGCGAGCCAAGGCTGCCGAAATCGCCCGCCAGGTCGAGTACATCGAGCTAACTAACGATAGTCGTTTCGTTCACGAGTTCGCCCAAGCGATGTACCTGAAATAAGTGAGGAGTTGAGCCATGACCAAAAAACAGGCAATCTTCGTCATCGTGATGAACGCTATTATCTCCCTGATCATCAGCGTTGCCGTTTTCCGGGTTTGGGGGAGGGCCGTACCGGGGACAGTTGAGCCGACCGTCGCTGCCACTCATTTGCAGGAGCCGTCCCAGTCAGTTGAGCCCCCGGAGATGATAGTCTATGTTGTGCAACAGGGCGATAGCCTCTATGGGATCGCCCTCGAATTCGATGTCTCTACCGAGGATCTGATGCGAGCCAACGGCCTGGTAGACCCGAATTTCCTGGTCGTGGGCCAGGAACTGTTCATCCCGGTCGACGGCTTACCGCCAGCCCCACCCACTCCCACTGATACGCCAATCCCCTTCGAGCCACCTACCCCACTTTCCACGAGCCCCCCCTCGGGTAGCCAGCCCCAAGTGATCATCGAGGAGGTGATCGCTCACGGTAACTACGCCAACGAATTCATCGAGATCTATAACCCTGGCCCACCAGTGCGTTTGGAGGGCTGGACTCTCAGCGATCAGCAAGGCCACGTTTACGTCTTTCCCAACTTATCCCTGGGCACGGGCGGCAGCGTTAGGGTTCACACTGGCCCTGGGAGAAACAGCCCCACGGATCTCTACTGGGGGCTGAACGCGGCAGTGTGGGGGGAGGCCGGGGACGTAGTGAGCCTGCGGGACAATCAGCGACAGCTTGTTGCTGCCTATCCCTTACCTTAGGTGACAGGTGTCGTTGACCAGCACTGCTGTGAAGATCCCATCCTGGTGTTCGAAGACATTGATGCAACCATTGTCCTGCCGGATGCGCCAGAAGTGGGAATTGTCCAGTCCTAGCATACCACAAACCAGGACCTTGTTCACCACCTGATGGGCCACCAGTAGAACAACCCGATCATCGTGGCGGGCGGCGACTTCTTTCAGAGCGGCCATCCCTCGGAGGCGCACCTGGCGCAGGCTCTCCCCACTGGGGAATTTGACCCGGTGGGGTTTCTCTAGCCAGCGCCGATAGAGGTCGGGATAGACCTTGGCGACCTCGGCGTGCGATAATCCTTGCCAGTCGCCGTAGTTGATGTCAATGATGCCCGGCAGCGGCTGGACCGGCAGGTCGAGCTGCCGAGCTGTTGGCCGGGCCGTCTCCACTGCTCGCTTCAAGGGGCTGGAGTAGATCGCAACGATGGGGAGGTCGGCGAGGCGCTCTGCCAGAGCACGAGCTTGAGCCAATCCCATATCGTCCAGCGGCAGGTCAACCCGGCCCCGGAAGCGCTCGCTGGCTCCGGATCCGATGTTCCACTCCGTTTGACCGTGGCGCGCCAAAATGATTCGGGTCATGATGGGCCTCCGTCTCAAGGTGCCCATTGCCAACCTGCAGCGGCGCAGAGTCTCGATGGAGGAAGAGCTCCAGAGGTTGGACCTGAAATAATCAAACGTGGACCACCGCCTGAATCGCTCAGAACCCACCCATTCCAAAAGAGCTAATCGGACCCATGATTCTTGAGTAGCAAAGGTAGATAGCTTCTCCAGCACTGCGCATATATGAGGGTTACGGGGATCGTTTGCGGGTAGTTCACGCAGTTGGTCATTGCACTGGTAGCGGTTATTGTCGCGGTGTAAACGTCGTAATCTGACAAGCTGCTTATATCAACGGAAACTGCCGTCGTGTAGCCCTCAGAGGGGCTGATGGAGAGCCAAGGAGCTGCCGCTCCGGTGCTCCACATGCAATATTTCGTACTTGTGATCGTCTGCGACGGTGGATTGCTGTGATTACAGACGAGGAAGTAAAGACTATCGGGTTTTACTTGAGGGTAGCAGAGCCCTGCCATCACAGCAGCATGGGCATCAATGCGTCCGTAGCCAAAGTAGTCATCTTTGCCCGGGTCGCCCAGGTCAACAGCCGTGCGCTCGATGATCTGCTCCACCTCGTCGTTAGTCAGATCAGGATTAACTGACCAGATCAGTGCTGCCAATCCTGATACGTGGGCAGCGGCGGCATGAGTGCTGGAGAGCCGCCCATAGGTGTCGCTGTAGACGCCCAAGACATCGACTCCAGGTGCGGCGATGTCCACCTTGTCATTGTAGGTCGAGAAAGCAGGGTGCCCATCGTTACGGTCAGTAGCAGCGACGGAAACGACGTAATCAAGAGAGGCCGGATATTTATAGGTGTTAGTGAAAGTATCCCCGGCGGCAGCAACGACAAGAGCGCCCTTGGAGTGAGCATGGTTTACTGCGTTCTGCAGCGCCTGGGGGTAGTCGGAGCCATAAAGTGTCCAGCTTAGGTTTATGATCTTGGCCCCATTATCAGCGGCATATTGGATCGCGCCCGTTAGGTGCCTGGTTTCCGACTCGAACCGATCATTCATCGCTTTTACGGGCATGATCTCAGCCCCCCAGGATACTCCTGCCATCCCATCGCCGTTGTTTGTCTCGGCCGCAGCGATGCTGCTCACAAAAGTACCATGCCAGTGGTCGTCCTGGGGTTCGCCGTGCCGATTGACAAAATCCCAGCCATGCACATCGTCTATATAGCCATTCCCATCGTCATCTGCCCCATTGCCCGGTATCTCGCCCGGGTTCGTCCATATCTTGTCCTTTAGCTCAGGGTGATCAAGATCAACGCCCGAGTCAACAAAAGCAATAATCACTCTATCGCTGCCAGTGGTAATGTCCCAAGCGGCAGGGGCTTCGATCTTGCGGAGGTTCCACTGCCCAGGATCACCAGGATAACGCGGATCATTGGGAATGACATCTGGGGCGCGGAGACTGTAATCCGGCTCGGCCACGACAGTATCTGCAACCTGAACGATGTAATTGGGTTCGGCGTACTCCACCAGAGGGTTGCGCTTTAGCTCCTCTATCTTCTCTAACTCTCGACCCTCGGGCACGGATAGCAGCATGAGACCAAGGTTGTCCATCTCGTGCAGGATGCTCATTCCCTCAGCGAAGAGCAAAGACTGGACGCTAGCTTGCGGGACGCCGTCTTTGAATTTGACAATGACCTCGCCCGCCTCGAACTCCATCGCGCCACAGGCTGGGACGATTATCGTCGGCTTTGGCTCTTCGGCGAAGGTAAGACAGGGAAGGATGAGAACAAGGACAACCAATAGAAAACGCAAAATGCTTTTCATCATTGGTGCACTCTCCATCGACTCTTCCCCTCCACATCAGCCATCTGCTAAAGTTTCTCTACCTCTGAAAGTTGACAGTCATGCGCTAGTGAGGAAAAAGGGTTAGAAGTTGCTCGTTGATAGCAGGGCTATAGTCAGGGTGTTCAAAGTCAATGGTAATCAGGACGATTTTATCCAGATGACCACTCAGGTAGTCTCCCGATTGAGTGTTTATACTGCCTGCCGGAGTGGCCCCAAGCTCAGTCCGAGGGCTCCAGGCTGAGATGACAAAAAACAACGCTGAAGCGCCCTGTTTTCAGCGTCCTTGCAGGGCGCTTCGCTTTTTCAGCCGAGGGTCTCCAAGGGAGACCTACTCCCCTTCAAGAACGGAAACAAGGCAACGGCAAAACGCTTTAGAAAGAGGAGCAGCAATAGAAGCAAAGAACGAGGAAAGGAGGCAGCACTAGCCCCCAGGGACGAGCTCCAATCCTAAGTTTCCTTCTTCTCCTCCTCTTTTTCCCCCTTGCTCTTTTCTTCATCTGTGCCTGAAATAGCGCTGCGAAACTCGCGGATCGCGCCGCCCATAGCGCCGCCGATCTCGCGGAGGCGGCTGGCTCCAAAGAGCATAACAACGATCAGCAAGATGATCACCAACTCGCCCCCACCTATTTTCGTAGGGATCATGTCTTCCTCCTTTAGGCAATTTCGCTGATATTGGTGTTCTTCGACCAACTCTTTAAGAACCGTGGATTCACTACCAGAATTATAGCACGGTATTGATAACAAGACAAGTCAACATCCGCCTGATTTCTTTGGGGCTTGCGCAGCGGTTCGGCACAAGCCCCAATATGTGGGGAGAGAAAAAAGCGAGGGGGCACCCCTCGTACTCCCCGGGCTTTCGCTGCGCACGCCCTCTTTGCGGTCGGGCTTGCGCAAATCGGCCATCGGTGATAAACTATGGGCAGAACTTGGGAGGAGGTTCTTATGGCTGCTCAGGCACTCTACCGCAAGTGGCGCCCACACACTTTCGACGAAATGGTCGGCCAAGGGCACGTGACTCACACCCTCCAGAATGCCCTGCTGAGTGGGCGTATCAGCCACGCCTACCTCTTCGCTGGGCCTCGAGGCACAGGCAAGACCTCGATGGGGCGCCTCCTGGCCAAAGCAGTCAATTGTTTGTCCACCGAGGACGATAAGCCCTGTAACCAGTGCCGCATCTGTCAGGCGATCAACGAGGGTCGCCTGCTGGACCTCATCGAGATAGACGCCGCATCTAACCGAGGAATTGATGAGGTGCGTGGCATCAGGGAGAAAGTGGGCTTCCGCCCTAATGAGGCCCGCTACAGGGTCTATATCCTCGATGAAGCCCACATGCTGACCGAACCGGCCTTCAACGCTCTGCTGAAGACGCTGGAAGAGCCGCCGCCCCACGTGATCTTCGTCCTGGTCACCACGGAGCCCCATAAGATACCGTCCACTATCCTCTCCCGTTGTCAGCGCTTCGACTTTCGGCGCATTCCCCTCCAAGACATTGTCGGCCTCCTGGAGCACATCGCTGAGCAAGAGGGGCTGGCTGTGGAGTCAACGGCATTGGAGCTCGTCGCACGCAGCGCTACGGGAAGCATGCGCGATGCAGAGAGCCTCTTGGATCAGTTGATGTCCTATGGCGGTCAGGAGATCACCTTAGCCCAGGTGCAGTCGGTCTTAGGCACTGTCTCCTCTCAGGCAGTGGGAGAATTGGTGAATCAACTGGTGGCTGGCAACGTGGCTAAGGGCCTTGACGTCATCAATCGGGTTATCGGCGATGGCGTTGATCCCCGCCAGTTTAACCACCAGGTAGTGGAGTACTTGCGTGAGCTGCTCCTGATCAAAGTCGGCGAGGGCTCCACCCTTGCGCGCGTCACGCCCGAAGCCCTGCAAGAGATGAAGGGCCAAGCAGCACAGCTCTCAACCAGGGAACTGATCAAGGTAGTTAAACTTTTCCATCAGGCTGGCCTTGACCTCAAGGCTGGTGCTCAGTCACAGTTGCCCCTGGAGTTGGCCTTTATAGATGCCACCTTGGGTGAAGAAAAGAAAGCTGCTCCGTCAGCAGCTCGACCAAGCTCTGGAGCCGATCTCAGGACCTCCGCAGGGGCAAGAGTGGCCTCTTCCCCCCCACCGGCTCCAGCCGGCGAGCCGACCAGGTCCGTCAAAGAGAAAGACAAGGGAGAGTCAAGAGCTACCTCAACAGGGCTGGAGTTGACCCTGGATACCGTCAATAGCCAATGGGGTCGGATTCTTGACGAAATAAAGCTCAGCAACCGTTCCGTTGAGGCCCTGCTCAAATCCTGCCAGCCCGTGGGCGTGGAGGGTCAGGAGGTCGTGCTTGGATTTTACTACACTTTTCACAAGGAAAAGATCGAGGAACCCAAGAGCAAGGTACTGGTAGAGAGTATCATTAGCCAGGTAGTTAGTAGCCCGTGTCGCATCCGTTGTGTAATCTCGCCCAGGAGCGGGCGACAAACACAGCCAGATCAAGAGCCAGCCAAGAGACCACAGAAAGACGCTAGCGAGGATGAGGAGACACCCAGGGACAAATATTCGTCCATCGTTGAGGACCCCCTTGTACAAGAGGCGGTGAGCAAATATGGAGCTCGGGTCGTAGATGTGCAGTGAGTGATCCCACGCATCGGCAGGGAGGTACGTAACGTGAGCAAGAAGGGAAGAAGATTTCAGCCCGGGGGCGGTAAGATGGACGTGATGCGGCAGGTCCAAAAGCTCCAGGAGGAGATGCTTGAAGCTCAAGAAGCCTTGAGCGAGGAGACGATCACCGTCACCGCGGGAGGCGGAGCCGTTACCGTGGTGATGACGGGCCAGCAGAGGATTCAGTCCATCTCCATCGCCCCCGAGGTGGTGGATCCCGACGACGTGGAGATGCTGGAGGACCTGGTCACGGCTGCCGTGAACGAGGCCCTGCAGAGATCCCAGGAATTGGCTACTGAGAAGTTGGGCGCCTTAACTGGTGGACTGCGCATCCCGGGCTTGATGTGATAGTGACCAGTGGTTAGTAATCAGTGTTGGCTGATTACTGATCACCGATTACTGAATACTGGGCGATGGAGTATTAGACATGCAGATTGCCCCAGAGCCTGTGACCAGGCTCATCGAGGAATTCAACCGGTTACCGGGCATCGGCCCCAAGACAGCTT
>JBAWAP010000176.1:0-21315 GCA_049589355.1 Anaerolineae bacterium | reverse complement strand
CTATGGAACAGGCGGGGGAAAAAGGGGTTATGGGCAGAGGTTGGGCGCAGCTTGTTGGTTTACCTCTTGGTGGTGTTCATTGGCCTGGCTTTGGCGGCGGTTCAGTTGTTGCCAACCCTGGAGCTTTCACGACTCTCCGTGCGGGGCGGTGGGCTATCCTATCGCGAGGCTGCCTCTTTCTCCCTCAAGCCGCGCTTGTTACTCCTTTCCTTGCTGCCAACCTTTGGCGGCGAGGAGGTCTTTAGTGAGTACATCGCCTATCTGGGCATCGTCGCTTTGGCCCTGGCGCTCTTAGGTGCCCTGTTCCAGCGGCGCAATCCGGCCCGGTCTTTCCTCATCTTCCTGACGGCCCTTGGCCTGTTCTTGGGCCTGGGGGCCTATAATCCCTTTTACTTCGTCTTGTACAAGCTGGTGCCAGGCTTTGACCTCTTCCGAGCGCCAGCTCGCTGGCTATACCTTTACACCTTCGGTGGGGCCATGCTAGCGGGGCTGGGGGCGGACTTTCTAAGTTATCCCCTCCTGACAAAGACCGAGGTGGTCGGCTCGCCCCCCCTCTTTCCCCCCCAATTTGGGGGGGAGGAAGGGGGGAAGCTGTCGCACTTTATCCGTCGTCGCCTGCTGATAGCCAGCGGTGTATTGGCCGCTCCCCTGGTTCTCATCTCCCCTTTCCTCGACTTCCCCACCCGATCTACCCTCTTAGCCTGGCTGCCTTTGGTTCTGTTGGCTGTGGCCTTGCTCTGGCTGGGGCTATCTGCTCATGCAGCACAACCTGCTTTCCGCCTGGTGGTCGCACTGATCGTCGTCGGGGAACTCTTCGCGGCCAGCCGTGGCCTGGCCTACAACCATCCCACTGCCCCGGAAGCCTACTCCTCCCTGCGCACCGCTCCGGCTCACCTCTTGGCCGATGGGCAGCCAACGGATCGCTTCCTCAGCATCTCAGGCCTGACTTTTGACCCCGGCGATCTAGGGGAGATACAGCAGATTTTCGAGGACCAACTGTCTCCTCAGGCTATCTATGACTATGTGGTGGTCACCAAGCTGAAGGAGATCCTGGCTCCCAACCTGCCGCTCGCTTACAAAATCCCCAGCGTGGATGGCTATGACGGCGGGGTGCTCCCCCTCAAGCGCTACGTCGAACTTCAGCGCCTGTTCCTGCCTGAGCCTTCACCCGATGGCCGCTTGCGGGAGCGGCTGAAGGAGATACCATCATCGCGAATTCTGAGCCTGCTCAACGTCAAATACGTCATCACGGACAAGGTTCACGATGTCTGGGTGGACGGTGTCTACTACGACTTGAGTCACGAAGCCGTTTTAGGCCCTGGGATGGCCTCGCAGGTGGAAGTGACGGAACTGCCCGACTTCGGCGCTACCTCCCTGGGCCTGGTCTCCCACCTGGAGGAGGCGCAGGACCTGGTCAACGGGGTGGCCGTTGCTCAGGTAGTGGTTACGGACAGGTCGGGAGCGGTCCAAACCCATCTCTTGCGGGCTGGGATCGAGACGGCGGAGGGCGAATATGCTGTGGGTGGCGTTAGGCATGAACAGGCCAGGGTGTGCCGTCATTGGCCCGACAACCCCAAAGGGAGTGACTACATCGCTCGCTTCGAGTTTGGTGAGGCCCTGGTCCCTCGACAGATCTCCATTGAGTATTTAGCCCCGGCTGGCTGGCTGCATCTGCAGGGCCTCAGCCTGGTTGACGATAGGACGGCCACCTTTTGGCCTGTGGTTGTTTCCACCGAGGGGCGCTTCCGGTTGGTGCACAGCGGCGATGTGAAGATCTACGAGAACCTGGATAACTTGCCGCGAGCCTTCGTCGTTCATCGGGCGCGAGTTCTGGACGATGAGGCGGCGATTATGGCGATGAAAGATCCTTCCTTCCGACCTGAGAAGGAAGCGATTCTGGCTCCGGGCGGGCAAGAAGTCTCGCCGCTACATGCTAACGGTGAAGACATGGTGGAGCTCTTGTCTTACGAACCAGAGCGCATCGTGATTTCCGCAAATCTGGCCGAGGAAGGCTATTTGGTGCTGACCGATGCGTATTATCCTGGCTGGCGGGCGCTGATTGATGGCCTGGAGACGCCCATCTACCGGGCGGACCTCCTCTTCCGGGCAGTGTACCTGCCTGCAGGCCAGCATAGAGTAGAGTTCATTTATGATCCCCTCTCCTTCAAGCTTGGAGCAGCAATCAGTTTGACGGTGCTGTTGGGCCTGGTGGCTGGCATCGCCTGGTGGTCCAGAAGGCGGTGGCCATAGGCAACTACTCAGCCCCTTCTGTCATTGCGAGGCGCGCTCCCGTTCGCTACGCTCAGGGCATGGTTTACGCCGAAGCAATCTCCGCGTTACGGAGGAGATTGCTTCGCTTCGCTCGCAATGACAGCGTAGTTAGGCCATAGATTCGCTGGACGAATGAGAAGATATGGTGTATAATTGTGAATGGTGTGCGGGTTCATGCATAACTACATTGAAAAAGGAGGTCTCGTGATGAACACATTTAATCGCGTGGTGGTGATCCTGTTCCTCTTGGCAACCATCATTGTTATGACCGTGGTACTGGTCGTGCCTCGGTCGGTGATTGAGGCCTTGCAGCGGTGGCTGCAGAGCCTGGACTCGAACCTTGAGCTGGTCACTCAGCCTCTCCTGCTTGTAGTGGGTGTCATCCTGGCTTTACTAGTGGATGTTATTTGCGCCGTGCTGCTCTGGCTTGAGATCAGGCGGCGGCGTCCCAGTGCGATCAGGGTCCAGAGGGTCAGTGGCGGCGAGGCGAGATTGACGGTGGATTCCATCGCTCGCCGGTTGGAGTACGACGTTGGTCAGCTTGATGGTGTTATCTCTATCAAGCCGAACATCTTGGGCAGGAGGGGCGGCGTCGAGGTGGAGCTCGACTTGGAGACCAGCCCAGAGGTTGACGTCCCGACCAAGACTGAGGAGGTCTGCCAGGTGGTCAAGGGGGCTGTCGAGGACAAGATGGGGCTGACGCTGCGCAAGGTCAAGGTCAACATCAAGCACACTCCCTATCCTGCAGGGCTGCAGGTGGCCGCAAAACACGTCCCCTATCCCACAGAGCAGCAGATGACCTCAGAGGACGCCTAGTTGGAAATCAAGCCCCTGATCGAAAGCTTGCTCTTCGTCGCTGATGAGCCGGTAGCCATTGGACGTCTCGCGGCAGCCATTGGTGTCGGGCGGGAGGCGGTTGAGGAGGCGTTACGAGAATTGGGTGAGGAGTACGAGCAGCGGGGGCTGCGTCTCCAGCGCAAAGGAGAGCGGGTGCAGATGGTTACCGCTCCCGAGGCGGCTCCTCACATTGAGCGCTTCCTTGATTTGGAGCTGAGTAGCAAGCTCTCCGCCCCAGCACTGGAGACCCTGGCCATCGTTGCCTACCAGCAGCCCATCACCCGGGCCGAGATGGAGGCTGTGCGGGGCGTCAATTGCGACAGCGTGTTGCGCACCCTGGTCAGCAAGGGCTTGATCGAGGAGGTGGGGCGCTTGTCCCAGGCCGGGCGCCCCATCCTCTACGGCACTACCTTTGAGTTCTTGCAGCATTTCGGCTTGCAGGATCTGGCCGAGCTGCCGCCGCTGGAAAAGGAGGAGTGAAAACATGGAAGCTGAAATAGATCTTGCCCGGCCCAACGAAGGGCACATGATTTAACTATAGCATGTATCGGGTGCTGGCTTACGATCAGACATCCGAAACAGAATACAGGAGGGGACAAGAATGACCACGGACACATGGATACCTGAGGGCCTGGATCTGGAAAGGCCAAACTCGGCCCGGATTTACGATTACTTCCTGGGAGGCTACCACAACTTTGAGATTGACCGTTTGGTGGGCGAGAAAGCGCTTGAGATCTATCCCGACGGACGGCTGGCTGCGCAGGCCTGCCGGGCGTTCTTGCGCCGGGTCGTCAATTTCCTCGTCGAGCAGGGCATTGACCAATTTCTGGACATCGGCTCTGGTCTACCTACCCTCGGCAACGTCCACGAAGTGGCCCAGAAAGCCAATCCTGCTGCCCGCGTCGTCTACGTGGACATAGACCCCGTCGCCGTGGCGCACGCCAGGGTCATGCTGAAAGACAATCCTAACGCCACTGCCATCCGGGTGGATGCCCGCGGGCCCGACGAGATTCTCAACCATGCGGAGGTGAAGGGCTTGCTGGACTTCAGCCAGCCGGCGGCGGTGCTGTTCCTCACATTCCTCCATTACATTGGAGACGACGACCAGGCACACAACACGGTGAGCACCATGCGCGATGCCCTGGTGCCGGGCAGTTACATCGCCATCTCACACGGTACGTACGACAACGCTCCACCTGGAGCCGCAGAGCGAATGGAAAAGCTGAGCGCTGGCACACCTACTCCCAGCAGATACCGCTCACGGGCTGAGATCCGAGAGTTCTTCGAGGGGCTTAAGGTGGTCGAACCGGGGCTGGTGTACGTCCCGCTCTGGCGGCCAGAAGGGCCCGACGACGTTTTCTTGGACGAGCCGGAGCGAGTGTTAGTCTTCGGTGGGGTCGGGCGCAAGCCGTGATAAAGTAATACGTGAAGCGTGATGCGTGAAGGGAAGGTTTAGGGGAGAAGCAGATGAACTCAGTAGAACGGTCGCAACTCCTGCAGGTCTTGCACGGCCGTCGCGAGGCCATCGCCGACAGTTGGTACAAAGCCATCGCGCGAACCAGTCACGTACCGCACAGCGCGGCGGAGGTGCGTGAGCATCTCGTCGAGTTGACCGAACAGGCCATTAGACTTCTGCTCACGGAGCCGTTCGAGCACGGCGGGGCTCAGGCCATCGGCGCGTCGCTGGAGTGTCTCCATTTCGTCGAACCCGAGGCTTTGGGACGCACGCAAGAAATACTGGCACAGCAGCTTGCCGAAGACCTGCCTGCCGACCAGGTTGCTGCGCTGCAGCCCCGTCTGGCTGCATTGCTCGGTGGGTTGGCGGTTGGTTTCTGCAAACAGGCTCGTGAAACAACCCTTGCCGAGCAAGAACGGATTCGCAATGCGCTCACCAGCGAGCTCCGACGGGCGGAGGAGGCATTGCGGGAGGCGTACGATGAAGTGGAACAGCAGGTACGGGAACGCACCGCCGAGCTGCGTGCAACCAATGAATCACTACGACGCGAAATCACCGAGCGCAAGCGGGCGGAGGAGGCGCTGCGGGAGAGCGAGGAGAAATATCGCAACCTCGTTGAGCGAGCGAATGACGGTATTACCGTCATTCAGGACACAATAGTCAAATATGCCAACCCACGTTTGGCAGAAATGTGGGGTGGCACCGTTGAGGAGATTATTGACACTCCGTTTGCCAATCATGTCCATCCTGACGAGCTTCCCAAGGTCCTTGATCGCTACCAGCGGCGTATGGCAGGCGAGGACGTCCTACTGACATACGAGACAGTACTCAGGCGTAAGGACGGCAGCAAGGTATATGCTGAGCTAAACGCAGGTGTAGTTACGTATCAGGGAAAGCCCGCCGACCTGGTGATCGTCCGAGACATCACCGAACGCAAACAGGTGGAGGAGATACTGCGACAGAGCGAGGAGCGGTACCGCAACCTGTTTGAAGGCGTGCCCGTGGGGCTCTACCATATCGGGCCGGACGGGCACTTCCTCGACGTCAACCAGACCATGATGAAGATGCTGGGCTATCCGGACAAAGAGTCCCTGCTAGCAGTCACCACAGTTGACCTGCAACTGGGGGTAACTCCTGAAGATCGTCAGCGGCGGCTGGCCCTGCTAGAGCGCTATGGAACCATGCGTGACGTCGAAGTGCAACTTCGCCGCCACGACGACGGCGTCATTTGGGGGCGGAGTAACTTCCGGGCCATCCGAGATGCCGCTGGCCGGGTGCTATACTACGAGGGCAGTCTGGAGGACATCACCCGGCGCAAGCGAGCGGAGGAGGCGTTGCAGAAAGCCCACGACGAGTTAGAGATACGAGTTCAGGAAAGGACCGCAGAGCTGGCAAAAGTCAACCAAGCATTACGGGCCGAGATCACCGAGCGCAAACGAGCGGAGGAAGCACTCAAGGCAAGTGAAGAGCGATACCGTAGCCTGTTTGAGGGCGTGCCCGTGGGGCTGTACCGAACCACGTGGGAGGGGCAAATCTTGGACGCCAACTCAGCCCTGGTGCAGATGCTGGGCTACCCGGATCGCGAGTCTCTGCTGGCCCTCAGCGCAACCGACGTGTACGTGGACCCCGAGGATCGCAGGCGGGAGCAGTCACTGTTGAAGCAGAATGGGGTTGTGCGTGACTTCGAAATGCAAGTTCGCCGCCGCGACGGAAGACCCATTTGGGTGCGGGATACGGCCCGAGCCACCCGCGATGCCGACGGTCGGGTGCTCTACTACGAGGGCAGCCTGGAGGACATCACCGAGCGCAAACGGTCGGAGCAGTACCTGCTGCGTACCGAGCGCCTGGCAGCTATGGGTCGCCTGGCGGCAGCGCTGGCCCACGAGATTAACAACCCTCTGCAGGCCATCGGCAACAGCCTGGAATTGGCGCTGGACTTTCCGCTGCAAGAGAAGGAGCGGCAGGAGTACTTGCAGGCCGCGCGACGGGAGATCGAACGGCTGATGATTCTCACTGACCGCGTGTTGAACTTCGCTCGCCCTCCGCTGGTCGAGCGGCAGGCGATTTCTGTGGCCGACGTTGTCCGTCACGCGCTGGCCCTGGTCAGCAAAGAACTCCACAACAGCGACATCCGAGTCAGCCTGGACCTGCCCGACGTCCTCCCTCCCGTGCTGACCTTAAGCAGCCACCTCTCGCAAGTGTTCCTCAACCTGATGATCAACGCCATTGAGGCCATGCCCGACGGCGGAGAGTTGAGCATAGTCGTCCGGCTGGCCGGGGACCAGGTCGAAGTGACCTTCGCTGACAGCGGCCCTGGCATCCCATCAGACGCCATGGCCAGGCTTTTCGAGCCGTTCCACACGACGAAAGAGGATGGCACCGGCCTGGGTCTGGCCACCAGCCACAGCATTATCCAGCAGTACGGCGGCACCATGACCGCCGGCAACGCTCCCGGTGGCGGCGCGGTCTTTACCGTTGCCCTGCCCGTAGCCCCGTTGGACGAGCCCTACGTAGCGGAGAGGAGCAACAATGGCCCAGTGTGATCCCCCGCCCATTCCTCAGGCGCGTATCCTGGTGGTGGACGACGAACCAGCAGCGCGCGCCGCCATCGCCCGGGGGCTGGAACTGATGGGCTACCGGGTAGACGAGGCCGCGTCCGGCAGCCAGGCGTTAGCCAAGTTGGGCCTCACATCTTACGACTTGATGCTGCTCGACCTGCGCATGCCCGGAATGGATGGCGTCGAGGTAATGAAGTGGGTGCAGGAGGCTCAGCCAGATCTATTGGTGATCGTGCTCACTGCCTACGCCTCTCTGGAGAGCGCGATTGAGGCTGTGCGAGCCGGTGCAGCCAACTATCTGCTGAAGCCGTGCAGCATCCGGGATATCCAGGCCGCCATTGCCCGTGCCCTCCAGCGTCGTCAGAAGGATTTGCAGCGCCAGCACCTCGTCGGTGTGATCGCTGAAGCGGTAGAAGCGCTGCAGGCCGAAGAGGGACGGGATAAGCCTGGCTCCCCCGAGCGGCCGGTGCGGTTCCTCCGCTGCGGCCCCGTTGCCCTGGACCTGGAGAAACACCTGGCGGTCGTGAGAGGGCCTGATGACGTAGGTAGCCTCAACACTGAACTCAGCACCAGCGAGATAGCGCTACTGGCCTATCTGATGCAGCATACCGACGCCGTCTTCTCCTGTCGCCAGTTGGCCCGGGCCGCCCTGGGCTACAACGTGAGCGAGAGAGAAGCTCAGGCTATTGTCCGCCCTCACATCTCGCGTCTGCGGAAGAAGATCGAGCCCGATCCGGCTCACCCCCGCTTGATCCGTACCATACGTGGTAAGGGTTACCTCTTCTCCCCTGCCTGAACTCGCCATGCGTCCGCCTCCGGCAGACAAACCATAAGCGTTTTTATTCCTGAGCCCGGGCACAGACATGTCGTGTCCGGGCTTTTCGTGGGACTGTGTCTATCGGCTGCTATGGAGGATGATCGGCCTTTATTGCGGTGTCAATGTTTATGCAATCTAATTGTAATGGGAAACGGGCTATTTTGATTTCACTATTGGACAATCCGTGTTATAATACCAACCGGCTATCCTCACCTGCGACGACACCTGCATCCAGCCAAGTATCTCTGACCCGGAAGCGATAATCACCATGCTGCAGGTCGAGACAGAGTGGGCCCTGGTCAGGGGCTACGATTAGACATGCTGTGCGATCCATCATCATATTCCCGTTAGGGCACCACATGCTGTACGATAGCTTCATAGAAGATACTTTAAAGAATACCACTAGGTGTGAAAGAGACTTTTCTTGTTTATGTGGTGAATCAGAGTGTCTCTGCAAGGTTGAATATTGCGTTGGCGATTCGGTGCTATTTGTTGAACGCCGAGTGAATAGTGCATGTACTTACCAAATGTCCTTTGGAGACTGCTTTGTTTGCAATTGTCCAATAAGAAGAGAAATTTACAGGCGCTGTAAAATCTAATCTATGAAGGATTAGATTCTTATTCAGATGTAGATCTTGCAAACCTCAGGAAGAGCACCTTCATAAACCGAGGATGATTAACGGGGGCGATAAAACCTGGCCCGGAACGATGGATGCTTGGGCTAGGTGGAGCCAATAGCATAACCGACCGTTGATTTCGTGTTACAAACGCGGGTTTTTTGGATTTAGGGGAGGTGTTGGACAAGCGGCTTAGATAGAAAAGGGGGAGCGATGCAACCATCCATCCCTTGGCCTTGGCGGGGTAGGGGATGGATAGTTCAGCGAACGCACCAGCGGGCACTGGCGTGCCTGCCGGCTTGCTGCTCCCCCTTGCTAATATTTTACCAGAGTTCGCCCTGCTTGTCAAAAAGGGCAAGTGAAGAATGTGCCCGTGCCTGCGGGCACCGCGACCGAGCCGTTCGTCCTGAGGCTCACGCCGAGGGCTCAGCCGAACGGCCCGAAAGGAGGAGGAAAAGATGAAATGAATTGTTGACGAAAGGCCGAAGCATAAGGAGTCTACTCTACAAGGAGGATAGAAAATGCG
This sequence comes from Anaerolineae bacterium, assembly GCA_049589355.1. Taxonomy (GTDB): domain Bacteria; phylum Chloroflexota; class Anaerolineae; order VGOG01; family VGOG01; genus JBAWAP01. The sequence goes on along the minus strand of JBAWAP010000176.1, from coordinate 12,233 downwards.
CATCTCATCACTGTTCCATTGGTCAAACGATAAAGCTCAAAAATCAAAGGAGGCAAAGGGTAAAATGGCTATCCGATCACTGTTTTCTTGGCTGAGCGACAGAGCTCAAAAATTCACAAAATTCACAAAGGAGGAAAAAATGTTTAAAACAAAATGGTATGCTAAGACGGTTTACCTGCTAGTTGCCCTGGTGTTGAGCCTGGGGGGGCTGGTAATGGCCGTGCCGGTAAGTGCTAATGTGACCGCGGCGACGGTCACTGTAGCGCCAACTCTAGCTAGCACAGCGGCCCAATATACCATCGCCTTCAATACTACTGTAGACCTGGCTGTCGGAACCGATACCATCCGCGTTGAGTTTCCCATTGATACCACGGTGGGAGCGATTGATAAGACCAAGGTTACGGTAAACGGCACGGCGGTAAGTGGTACCCTCACCGTCGGGGGTAGGCTGGTTACCCTTACGGTGCCGGTGGATGTTCCCGCCGGTGCTGTGACCGTTATATTCGCGGTGGATGCTGGCCTAGTAAACCCATCTACTGCCGCGGCCTACACCCTTAAGGTATCTACCAGCAAAGAGGTTACCCAGGTTACCTCTACTGCGTACAACATTACTCCTCCCGCGCTACCTACCGTGACCAGTGTCGCGCCGCCTCAGGCCAACGCAGGCGAGACGATGAGCTTGGTCACTATCGGTGGTACCAACTTCACGGGGGCTACTGCCGTCAGCTTCGGAACGGGTGTGATAGTCACCAACATTGCTGTCGCCACTGACGGACTTTCGTTAACGGTGACCGTCGCCATCGCATCTGGCGCGACGGCGGGCACCAGGAGTGTCACGGTGACCACCCCCGTTGGAACGAACGTAGCAAACACGCTGTTCACAGTAGCGGCTGCGGGCATCAAGAAGGTGGACCGATTCAGCAACGCTACGCCTCCGGTCTACGTAACCAACTACGACACCATCACGGCGGCTGTCGCTGAAGCAACAACAGGTGAGACCTTGAAGGTGCACGCCGCAACCTATTCCGCGGAAAATCCGATAGTGTTTGCCGTGGCGAATGTTACCCTCAAGTCCTATATGGGCGCCGACAGCACGACCATTGGACCTCCTCCGGCTGTAGCCGACCCCAATGCCACAGATGGTATGACCATAAAGGTGATAGCGGATAATATCACCATCGGCGGCTCGGGGGCTGGTTTCACTATCATCACGAGGGTCTCCGCAGGCATATGGGCGCCCTTCACAGGCGGCAGCGCCACCGGCCTGCAGATTCTTTACAACAAGTTCCAGGCCGTGACCCAGGGTGAAAGCCGCGGCATATGGATTGAAGCTCCGTTCCAGTCGAGTTCAGCCAAACAAGCCAAGATTCAATATAACGACTTCTCGCAGGCTACAGCTTATACCTCGGGCGGCCCGCAGGGTGCCCCCGGCACCGGCATCCAGATAGTTCAGGCAGCCCTGGGGTCAAGGGCTCTCATCAGCAACAACACGGCGGCCAATCAGAGGTACACCTGGCTGACCTTCAAGAACGAGAGAAAGCGTGTAGCGGGCGATGGCGCCGGGGATGAGTCTGTCACCGCTGGGGCTACGACGGTCGCAGGCGTTGACGTCTACTTGAACGTAGTACACGACAACGGCCGTGCTCTACAGTTCTCCCAAAAAGGCAGCACCGCCGCCGCCTTGACCATAGGTGACGACGAGGTGAGAGTCTACAAGAACCAATTCTACAGCAACGGCGACGGCGTCTGGATTGATGATACGGCCGACAATGTTGACATTGTCACAGCAAAAAACATCCACATTCACTACAATGATATCTACTCCAATACCAAGACCACTAACTGGACTGCACCCACGAAATACGGCATCAATAGTGAGGAGGGTAATGCGAGTGGTATCCCCGCGGACATTGCCAATGCTACCGTTGATGCCAAGTACAACTGGTGGGGAGCCATAGGCGGACCTAGTGGCGTAGGTCTGGGCCTTGGGGACAAGGTAAGCACTTATGTCACCTTCGACCCGTGGCTCACCAGAGTTCAGGCCACAGCGGTAAGCGATGGCATCGCCTACCACGGCGACACCTACCCGCTAGAGGCTGGGTGGAACACCCTTTCAGTACCCTTGGCCCTGGACGACAGTGCTGACACCATGAACGACATAGTCGCCTTGGGAAGCTTCTTCGTCACCTCGGGCCCTACCCAGAACTACCTCGCGGGCTACTACTATGATGCTGCTTCCGGTCTGTGGCAGGTGCTCTCTGGCACCTACGAGTTCGCCCCGTGCAACGCGGTTTACGTCAAGATGGGGGCTGCTGCCAACTTCCCCATCCTGTATAGCGGCGTGTTCAGCCTGCCCAGCGTGTCCCTGCCCGCTGGCTGGAACCTGGTCGGCTCTGCCTTCGGCATTGATAAAACGCCTGGTGATGACTATGGAATCGCGGCGACTGGCGACCCTGATGGGCTGAAAGCGGTAAACGTTGCCTTGAATTCCATAGCGGCCAGCGGCTCGGTGGTGCTCAGCCCGTCAATGCCGGGTCAGACAGCAGTCTGGGGTACTACCATTGCTGCTGGCGGCGAGCTCATGATAGTCGGTGAGGGCTACTGGGTGTTCATGACAGCTCCTGGCACTCTTGCCGGATTTGAGGTTACCCCGATTTACAAGATATTCCCATTGTGGTAACCAGGATTGTGGTAACCAGGCATGAGGGGGAGGGGGACCCCAACTCCCCCTCCCCTTAAATATGAAATATGGAGGAAAACATGAAAAAGAAAGGAACATGGCTTCTCTATGCAGTGTTGTGTCTCCTCCTGGTGTTGGTAGGACCCGTTTTTGCCCAACAAGGACCACCACCAACACCCCACTCCTTCTACGGGACGGTGACCATAGCTGGTTCCCCAGCTCCGGTGGGCATAGCTGTTGAGGCTCGCGGGACAGAGGTGATGACCGGGGTGGCGGGTAATCCCATCACCACCACGGTTGTGGGGCAGTACGGAAGCTCCAGCCCTTTCGGTCCCTGGCTGGTGGTTCAGGGCCATATTGATGAGGGCACACCGATAGAGTTCTATGTAAATGGAGCCAGGGCACAATGCTACGATGTGACGACCGGCATAACGTCGACCACGTACCCGTTCCACAGCGCGGCTTTGACTGAGCTTAACCTGATGGTGCCCCCACCCATCGACGTGGATCTGACCAAGACGCTGGTGGAGCCGGTGGTTCGTCCGGCCGAGGTTGGCGAGGAGGTCCAGTTCCAGGTCGTGGTGACCAACACGGGACAGACCGCCTTCGCCTCCAACCCCTTCACCGACACCTTCGACATAGCGTGCATGAGCGTCATCAGCGCCACTCAGGATGGGGTGCCCGTCCCAGGCGTGGGACCCGGCAGCCCCAGCCCTCTCACCTGGGACCTGGTGGTCGTGAGAGGCGGTCCCATCCTGCCGGCGCAGGCGGTGCAGATCAACCTGGGCTTCCGCGCCGACGCAGTGGGGACCTGCCTGAACCAGGCCTCGGTGATCGAGTTCGACGAATGGGAACAGCAGGCCAGCGACAGCGACGAAGCCTCGGTGGACATCGCCGAACTCGACTTCGGCGATGCGCCGGACCTGACCTATCCCACGCTCTTGGCCAGCAACGGCGCACGCCACATCATCGTGCCCGGCTTCTTCCTGGGCGCGAGTGTGGACGCCGAACCCAACGGCCAGCCGGATGCTACGGCGACGGGCGACGACCTGGCCGGTCTCCCCGATGATGAGGATGGCGTGGTCTTCACGTCGTCTCTGAACCCTGGCAGCCAGGCCAGCGTGGACGTTACGGCGTCGGCGTCGGGTGTGCTGAACGCCTGGTTGGACTTCAACGCCAACGGCGACTGGGCCGATGCGGGTGAGCAGATCTTCGTGGACCAGGCCCTGGCCGCTGGGGTCAACCACCTGGCCTTCCCCGTGTCCGTTGGCGCAAAGGTAGGCCAGACCTTCGCCCGCTTCCGCTTCGACAGCGCGGGCGGCCTATCCTACGTCGGTCTGGCCCCCGACGGCGAAGTGGAAGACTACAGGGTGGAGATCATTCCGCCCATCAGCGTGGACCTGACCAAGGTGCTGGTGGAGCCGGCGGGTGGGCTGGCCTTTGTTGGTGAGGAGGTCCAGTTCCAGGTCGTGGTGACCAACACGGGACAGACCGCCTTCGTCTCCAACCCCTTCACCGACACCTTCGACGTAGCGTGCATGAGCGTCATCAGCGTCACACAGGATGGGGTGCCGGTGCAAGGCATCGGGCCTGGCAGTCCGCTGACCTGGGACCTGGTGGTGGTGAATGGTGGGCCGATCGTACCTGGGCAGGTGGTGCAGATTGACGTGCGCTTCCGCGCCGACGCAGCGGGAACCTGCCACAACCTGGCCAGCGTGACCGAGTTCGACGAATGGCAGCAGCAGGCCAGCGACAGCGACGAAGCCTCCGTGGAGATAATGATAATCTCTGTCTCAGCCGACTTTGATGGGGATGGGAAGGCGGACATCGCCGTATACGGGACGAACAACGGCCAATGGTGGATCCTGAAGTCGAGCGACAACAACAATAGCTGGCTCTATCGCGATGGCTGGGGCGGACCTGGCTATGTGCCGCTTTAGCCTGGGAGTGTATCTCACAGAAACTGGTGAACTGGGTACGGCGTGAGGTTGGGCAAGCCGTCATGGGCAGGGGGCGGCTTGCCCAACCTTTGACAGAGGGTGCAAAATAATCTGGAGGAATAGCTGACCATGACTGATACAATTATCCAAGTCTTTAGTCTTTAAGCCCTCTTTTGGTGAAGAGGAACTTGAGGCCCTGCGAGAACCTTTCCGCACAGGCTGGATTGGTCGGTGACCAAAGACAGCGGAGTTTGAGGAAAAGTTCGCTGCCTATGTTGGGGCCAAATACGCCGTAGCCATGAATTCTGCCACTGCAGCGCTCCATCTGGCCGTGGCAGCCTTGGGCATTGGATCAGGAGACGAAGTGCTGGTGCCAACGATGTCATTTACGGCTTCAGCACGACCCCCGATTGGGCCGTAAGACCAGGCAACGTTCAAGGGACTCGGTAGAGGGCTCTCTCTTCGAGAGCCCTCTTCCTGACCATACGCTAAGGGGGCATCAAGAAGATGGCAAAGAAGGTTGCGCGGGTTTCATTGATAGTTTTGTCTTTATGGATGGTTGTCTCCGCCACCACTCCAGCGGCGGTACAGCCACCTCCGATCCCCCACTCCTTCTACGGCGCAGTGGAGATCAACGGCGAGCCGGCCCCTGTAGGCACCCAGGTAGAGGCGAGAGGCACGGGAGTGCTGACCGGCATGTTAGGCAACCCCATCACGGTGACGCAAGTCGGCCAGTACGGTGGGCCTGGCGGTTTCGACCCCAAGCTGGCGGTCCAGGGCCAGGTGGCCGATGGCACGCCGATCGAGTTCTATGTGGATGGGGTCAGGGCTCAGTGCGCCGTGCCTGGAGGACCTTGGCAGGAGAGTTACCCCTTCAGTTCCGGGGCGGTCACGGAGCTCAACCTCCGGGCCTGCACCCTGCCCGGCGACATAGATTGCGACTGCGACGTGGACATCGTGGACGTCATGCTGGTAGCCAACTGCTGGCGGAGCACCGACCCGGAATGTGATCCGTACGACCTCGACGACGACGGCGACATTGACATCGTGGACATCATGTTGGTAGTAGTGCACTGGGGGGACGCCTGCTGAAGCGGGGGCAACATGCTTGATTCCCTAACTTGACAATGTTACAAGTGTCGTTGCGAGGAGCGGAGCGACGAAGCAATCTCCAGCCTGCGACGGAGGGGATTGCTTCGCTCCCTGCGGTCGCTCGCAACGACACGGCTAACGGAGGCATTAAGAAGATGGCAGAGAAGGTTGCGCGGATCTCATTGATAGCTTTGTCTTTATTGATGGTTGTCTCCGTCACCACTCCAGCGATGGTACAGCCACCTCCGATCCCCCACTCCTTCTACGGCGTAGTGGAGATCAACGGTGAGCCGGCCCCTGTGGGCACCCAGGTGGAGGCGAGCGGCACCGGAGTGCTGACCGGCGTGTCGGGCAACCCCGTCACGGTGACGCAAGCCGGCCAGTACGGTGGGCCTGGCGGTTTCGACCCGAAGTTGGTGGTGCAGGGTGAGATCGCCGAAGGCACCCCCATCTACTTCTACGTCAACGGTGCGCCCGCTCAGTGCGCGGTGCCTGGCGGGCCATGGCAAGAGAGCTATCCCTTCCATTCCGGGGCGGTCACGGAGCTCAACCTCCGGGTTCTGCAGCCCGTGGCCACACCGACCGCGACAGCGACGAACACGCCGACATCCACGCCGACTAATACGCCGACACCCACGCCGACCGCGACAGCGACGAACACGCCAACCAATACGCCCACGGCCACGCCGACCGGTACAGCCACTCGTACGCCGACCTCCACACCGACGGCCACGCCGACGTGGACGCCCACCACGGCCACGCCCACCCATACGCCCACGGCCACGCCTACCCAGCCGACGCCTACCCCTACGCCCACGGCCACGCCTACCCCAACGCCGACTCACACGCCCACCCCTACCCCAACGCCGACTCACACGCCCACCCCAACGCCAACAGCCACGCCGACCAACACGCCGACGACACACACACCGACGTCCACCCTGACGGCTGCGGCGACTCCGACGGCGACCCCGACACCTACGCCCACGCCGGGATCAGTGGTAACTGTTTCACCGGAGGAGGGCTACGCCGGACAGGAGTTCACCTTCACAGGCTCGGATTTCACCCCCAACGACCTTATCCATGAGGGTTACACCGACCCCAATCAAGAATACCACTACAATGGCTCCTTCTACGCCGATTCATCTGGAGGGTTTGTTCGTACCATTGCCTCGGCGAGGGATTGGCTTTTGGGAATCTATACCTACACGGCTTTCGACTCTACCAAGAACTACAGTGCCTCCGTGCAGTTCACAATCTCGGAGCCTCCGCTGACGGGAACTCCCACATTGACCGCCACGCCGACGCCGACAAGCACTCCTACGCCTGTGGATATTGAGGTGACCTCGGACATATGTGGAAGGCAGGATGTGGGCTTGCACGAGGTCATCATGGTCATGTTCTCTGCTCCGGTCATCGTCAATACGGTTGAGTTTTCCTTGAATCCTGATCCGGGATTCATGGTGTCCTGGAACGCAGAGGGAACGGTGGCCACATTGACGCCAAGCGAACTTCAGCCGGGGCAGACCTACCAGTTGTCCGTCCTCGGTGGTCAAGGTGTGGACGGCGGCCGGGTGATTCCCCTGGAGTGCAGCTTCACGACCCGATTGAGGGAGTGCTTCCTGCCCTTTATTTCTGTCAACTATGATGCAGGCATCTCTCAAACCGCGTCAGAGGCGGGTGGTTCTCCACGTGGTCTGTTGGAGAAAATCCTTCTTGCGTTCCTGGAGAAGATTTCTTCCCTGAATGCCGGTTTCAGGGGATTGAAGTGAGGCAGCGGTTCCGGTAGATTCGTCGAAAATCTATCATCTCTAGTCCGGAGGTTGTCTTGGACCCGAAGAGAGCAGCAACACGAGTTCTTCTGGCGGGCCTGTGTTTGTTGGCAGCCGCTTTCGTCCGTCCAGTTTCAGCCCAACAACCGCCGCCTCTGCCCCACGCTTTCTACGGTGCTGTGGAGGTCAACGGTGAGCCGGCTCCCGTAGGCACCCAGGTGGAGGCCAGGGGCGCGGGAGTGCTGACCGGCGTGTCGGGCAACCCCATCACGGTGACGCAAGCCGGCCAGTACGGTGGGCCTGGCGGTTTCGACCCGAAGCTGGTGGTCCAGGGCCAGGTGGCCGATAGCACGCCGATGGAATTCTATGTGGATGGGGTCAGGGCTCAGTGTGCCGTGCCTGGAGGGCCTTGGCAGGAGAGTTACCCCTTCAAGTCCGGCATGATCACCGAACTGAATCTCAAGGTGGTGGGGCCGGCGGCAACGTCTACGCCTACCCTCCTGCCCACGGTCGAACCGACGCTAACCCCGTCGCCGACGGCCGGGCCTGCGGTCATAGTCCCATCACCTACACCGACCCCAGGGGCAACGTCTACGCCTACCCTCCCACCACCATCGGCAACCCCATTCACAATGGTCGTGCCTACGCCCACCAGTTCGCCACCGGCACCTTCCCCAACCCCGATGGCATCGCCTACGGCTGTAATCCCGGCATCGACGCCAACTCCCCTTCCAACAGCCCTGCCGCTCTTCCCTACCCCAACCCCGATGGCATCGCCTACGGCTGTAATCCCGGCAGCGACGCCAACTCCCCTTCCAACAGCCCTGCCGCTCTTCCCTGCCCCAACTGCAACGGCAACGTCTACGCCTTCGGTCTTGCCGTTGCTGCCAACCGAGACCCGGCCTCTCCCCACGTTGCCCCAACAGCAGGTGACGACTCCGGCTACAGTTACAGCGGCAATCACGACGCAAGCAACAAAGTCGGGGGTACCTTCAAAGCCGGTGGAGACGCCGACGACTCTTGTTCCGGAAGGGGCTTCCGAATCCGGGGGTATTCCCGCACTCTGGATTGGGGCACTGATGTTCCTGATCGTTTGCGCGGTCGTGTTGGTTGTGATTGTTGTCCGCGGGATCAGGTGAGTGGTGTCCCAAGCCGGGGAATAATAACAAATGATAAATGGAAGAATGAGCCCCGGCTGATTCTCAGCCGGGGCATTCTCGCAAGCAGAGCGAGGACGTGTGGACCCATGAATTGGCAAGCTGGTGCTGTCAGTTGATGGCAGGTGTGCTATCCGGGCTGAAGCGCGGTAGGGTTCCTATCGTGTGGAAAGGAATCTGTGGGCTTGTGGTTGCTCTTGTCTTTCTAATCCCTCTGCCCATCCTGGCGATACCGCAGCCCGGCCATTACTTCTATGGGGACGTCACTCGTGAGGGTAGCCCTGTGGAAGAGGGGATCCTAATTACGGCCAAAGTGAGTGGAACAGATCTCGAATACAGCACGATCGTGGATCTGGATGGACGCTATGGCTATCCTCCCAACTACCTCTACGTTCCGGCAGATGACTCGTGGACGCCTGAGAGGGAGGGAGGACGTCCAGGCGAACCTATTGAGTTCTACGTCAATGGCCATCGGGCTTGGCTGTACGACGTAGCCGCAGAGGCCTGGCACTCGACATATCCATTCGAAAGCGGCGGCACCACCCAGCTTCAGTTGGAGATGCTGGCCCCGCATCGCCTGTTCGCGCCGGTCGTCCTGCGGGAAAGGCAGTTGCCGTGACGAAGGTGTGGATAGCGCTGGTTGGCCTCTGCCACGCCGACGAACACGCCAACCAGGACGCCCACCGCAACAGCAACCGCGACCGCCACACCCACGACCACGCTGACGGCGACACCATACAGGCTCTACCTGCCCCTGGTGCTGAAAGGATAGTAAACGATGAACGCGATGAGGTCTGATGGGCTCTGGAGCAAGATGGAGAGGGCGGGCTTGGAGCCCTGGCCCATCATCCTCCTGGCCCTCGCCCTCTTGCCTGCCCTGGCAATGGCCGCGCCTTCCCTCCATAAGACAAACCTGGCCCAGCAGGACCCCATCATGCGCATAGAACCCGTCCAATCAACAGTGACGGTGGGCCAGAGCTTCACCGTCTCAGTGATGATTGACGAGGCCAGCAACCTGGGCGCTTTCCAGTTCGACCTGCGCTACACTGCCACTATCGTCAGGGTTAACGGCGTGACGCTGCCTGCCTTCCTGGGAATAACCGGGCGTTCGGTTTTCCCCGTCGGTCCCCAAATAGACAACCAAGCGGGGAAGGTCACCTTTGGGGCCTGGAGTTACGGTGACGCTTCAGGCCCTAATGGGACGGGCGCCTTGGCCCACATCAGCCTCACCGCTCAAGGCGAGGGGGAAAGTCTCCTCGACCTCCAAAGCATCTTTGTGCTGGACACGGGCGGCTATTCCCAGGTGGTTAGCATCGAGGGTGGCTCGGTCGTGGTGGGGGCCGCGCCGACCCCGACCCCCACCCCCACTCCCACCCGGACCCCTACAGTGACATCTACACCTACACCGACCGCTACCCGCACAAACACGCCAACTCGGACTCCAACCAACACACCGACGGTGACGCCTACTGCTACACCCACAGCCACGCCGACTACTACATCCACCAGCACCGCCACTCCTACAGCAACTCGGACGGCGACGATAACACCTACTCCCACCATGACCAGCACCCCAACCGAGACGCCCATCCCAACGGTTACACCCACGCCGACGGAAACATCGACGCACACACCAACGCCGACGGAAACGCCGACGGAAACGCCAACACCGATGGATACACCCACCCCGACGCCGACGGAAACGCTGATGGCCACGCCGACGCCGACGGAAACATCGACGCACACACCGACGCCGACGGCCACGCCGACATACACCCCGACGCCAACGGAAACACCGACGGCCACGCCGACACCGACGGAGACGCCAACATCGACACCAACGCCGACGGTGCCCTCGGAGTTTGTGGTTCCTCTTGGCGCCGGCTGGAACCTGCTCTCTACGCCCATACGGTTGGATGCCGCTCACGAGACGCTGGGGCAGATCCTTCCACCAGAGCTCCTGGTTGCCTATGGTTGGGATGCGGCCAACGGGCAGTGGGTAGGTCCGCTTTCCGCGGCCTATCAGTTGCTCCCACTCGATGCCATCTTCGTGAAGCTGGCCGCGAGCGGCACGGCTGTCTTCGTTCCCTCCGGGGAACTGACGTTCCCACCCAGCCGCAACCTGGTGGCAGGACTCAATCTGATTGGGCCTGCCCCGGCCTTTGACGGAGTCGGGTTCCCGGCGATGCCCCTGGATCAGGCGCTGGTAAGCATCGAGTCTGCGCCAGGCGGCCTCCGAGGCTACGTCATGGTGATCAGCCCTGGGCTGAACCAGCCAGGATGGGCCTATGCCCTGGGCGGGACCATCAGGGACCTGCTCCCCTACAAGGGGTACTGGGTGGTAATGGAGAACCCCGACACCCTGTACGGCCTCAGCACGACCCCGATCGGGCCGTAAGACCAGGCAACGATCAAGGGACTCGGTAGAGGACTCTCTCTTCGAGAGCCCTCTCCTGACCATACGCTAAGAAGGCATCAAGAAGATGGCAGAGAAGGTTGCGCGGGTCTCATTGATAGCTTTGTCTTTATGGATGGTTGTCTCCGTCACCACTCCAGCGATGGCACAGCCACCTCCGATCCCCCACTCCTTCTACGGCGCAGTGGAGATCAACGGTGAGCCGGCCCCTGTGGGCACCCAGGTGGAGGCGAGAGGCACGGGAGTGCAGACCGGCGTGTCGGGCAACCCCATCACGGTGACGCAAGCCGGCCAGTACGGTGGGCCTGGCGGTTTCGACCCGAAGTTGGTGGTGCAGGGTGAGATCGCCGATGGCACGCCCATCTACTTCTACGTCAACGGTGCGCCCGCTCAGTGCGCGGTGCCTGGCGGGCCATGGCAAGAGAGTTATCCCTTCCGTTCCGGGGCGGTCACGGAGCTCAACCTCCGGGTTCTGCAGCCCACGGCCACACCGACCACGACAGCGACGAACACGCCGACATCCGCGCCGACTAACACGCCCACATCCACGCCCACGCCGCCGTACTTTGTCACGGCTACCCCCACTCCCAAACTTATCGTGGTGACCAACACCCCCACTGCGGCCAATGCGGCCACGGCCGAATATATGGCTGCTCTAGCCACCGCCATCGCGTTTACCACGGGCACGCCTACGCCGTTGCCACCCTATGTGGTCACGGCCACTCCTACTCCCCCTTTCATCTATGTGGACCAGTTCACCCCAACACCTATCACTACGCCGACCCCAACGGACGTCCCTGACGTGCTTAAGGGCAAGATTGCTTTCATCTCAGATCGGAGCGGTGAGCTTGCCGTTTACGTCATGGATCCGGACGGAAGCCGGGTGGCTCTGCTCCTTTCCCGTTGGCCTTATGATGCGGCCCTTGAGCGGGAGACGCTTTCTCCCGATGGCAATTACAGGGTCTTTGTCCGATCTGAGGAGAGGGAAGTGCCTCGAATATTCATTTCTCCTTTGGGCGAGAATACTTCTAGGCGACTAACCAACGAATTGGGAGCATTACGCATTTCTTACAGTGTCAGGGGAGCGAGCGCCGGTTGAGTAGCGAAGCGTATCGAAACCAAGCGAGCGGCTCCACAGACACCCCGCTTGGCCTCGATACGTCGCTTCGCTCCTAC
>JBAWAP010000175.1:0-17651 GCA_049589355.1 Anaerolineae bacterium | reverse complement strand
CCCTTCCTCCCCCCCACCTTTGGGGGGGAGGAAGGGGGGGCGGGTGCAGAACAAGCTGGCTCTGCAGCGGGAAGCAGAGTTCCCTCTGGACCCTGACATCCTATTAGTCGGCATGATCTCTCGCCTGGCTGATCAGAAGGGCTTCGATATTCTGGCCGAAGCCATAGACCAACTGATGGAGCTGGACCTTCAATTCGTCCTCCTGGGCACAGGCGAGGAGCGTTACCACAGAGTCTTTGCTAATGTGGCCGGGAAGTATCAAGGCCAGGCGGCAGTCTTCCTCAAATTCGACCCTGCTCTGGCGCGGCGCATCTACGCTGGTAGCGACGCCTTCCTCATGCCCTCGCGCTTCGAGCCCTGCGGCCTGGGGCAACTCATCGCCATGCACTACGGTAGCGTGCCCATCGTGCGCAGTATCGGCGGCCTGGCCGACACCGTTCAGGACTTCGACCCAACCACGGGCCAGGGCAACGGCTTCGCCTTCTCAGACTACAGTGAAGAGGCCCTCCTGGCCGCCGTGGAGAGGGCTCTGAAGACCTATCTCCGCAAAGACGCATGGCGAACCCTGATGGAGCGAGGGATGAAGGCCGATTTCTCGTGGGAGGCCTCGGCCCGGAAGTACGTAGAATTGTATCAGAAGGCCCTGGAGTTCAATTTGAAAGTCAATGGGTAACGAGTTAACGAGTCAACGAGGTAACAGGCGACTCGTTAACGCATTACTCGTTCACTCGTTACTCATTTCCGAGAGACCTCTGGAATTGGAGGTGCCATGAAGGTATTGGCCTTTATCCTGGCTGGTGGAGAGGGCAGCAGGCTAAGCGTCCTGACAGCCAAGAGGACCAAGCCGGCTGTCCCCTTCGCGGGCAAGTACCGGATTATAGACTTCACCCTGTCCAATTGTGTAAACTCTGGCATCTACAACGTGGGCATCCTCACCCAGTACCGGCCTCGTTCGCTTAACGATCACATCGGCATCGGCCGACCCTGGGACCTGGACCGCATGAACGGAGGCGTTCAACTACTCCAGCCCTACTTGGGAAGAAAGGACATGGATTGGTACAAGGGCACAGCGGACGCCGTCTACCAGAACCTCAACCTCGTTCACAGGTACAAGGTGGGTCATGTGCTGGTCCTCTCCGGCGATCATATCTACAAGATGGACTATGGCCCCATGCTCCGCTTCCACGAGGAGAAAGGCGCTGACTTAACGGTGGCCGCTATCAAGGTGAAGCCCAAGGAGGTCCTTCGCTTCGGAATGCTGTCTGTAGATAAGGAGGGCAGGGTGGTGGGCTTCCAGGAAAAGCCAACCGAGTTGCAAACTCAGAGTCCAACCCTAGGCCTGGCATCCATGGGAGTGTACGTCTTCAATCCCAGCGTTTTGGGCCAGAGGCTAGAGGAAGACACGCGGCGAAGGAGATCGAGCCACGACTTCGGCAAAGATATCATCCCCCGCATGCTCGATCTGGACGACACGGCCTACGCCTACCCCTTCAGCGGCTACTGGGTGGATATAGGGACCGTCCAGGCTTACTGGGAGGCCCACATGGACCTCCTGCTGGACGACTCGCCCTTTGACCTCTATGACCCAGATTGGGTCGTCCACACCCGCAGCGAGGAGCGACCTCCTGCCAGGGTGAACACGGGGGCGACCATCGTCAGGAGCCTGGTCTCTAATGGCTGCGTCGTTGATGGAACGGTAGAGCATTCCGTGCTCTCGCCAGGAGTGCAGGTTGGCCCAGGAGCCCTGGTGCGCTATTCCATCATCATGACCGATACCATCATCGGCGAGCGGGCCATCGTTGATCACGCTGTCCTGGACAAGAACATCGTGGTGGGTGCCAGGAGTCACGTCGGTTTCGGCGACGATTATACACCCAACGAGACTCAGCCAGACCTCTGCACGGGGATTACGGTTGTGGGCAAGAACGCGATCATCCCTGCTGGGATCAAGATAGGCCGCAACTGCTTCATTGCCTGTGACTTAAAAGAGAGCGACTTTAACACCGACCTTGTCGCCAGCGGCGGTACAGTTGGGCATCTGTTGGAGGTTTGAAGTTTGAAACACATCTACCTTGCCCTGGCCATCCACAACCACCAGCCCGTGGGTAATTTCGATTGGGTCTTCGAGAAAGGCTGCCATGAAGCTTACCAGCCGATGATCGAAGCCCTGGAGCGCCACCCGGCCATCAAGATGGCCCTTCACTACACGGGGCCCCTGCGCGACTGGATCGCCGAGAACCGGCCGGAATTGATCGAGCGTATCCGGGCCCTGGTGGCTCGCGGCCAGGTGGAGATGATGACCGGCGGCTACTACGAGCCCATCCTGGTGGCCCTCTACGATGTTGACAAGCAAGGCCAGATCGAGAAGCTCACCCAGGCGGTGCGAGATGACTTCGGCTACGAGCCCACGGGGGCCTGGCTGGCCGAGCGGGTCTGGGAGCCCCACCTGGCCAAGCCCATGGCCGAGGCGGGAATCCAGTACACCATTGTAGATGACACCCATTTCAAGTACGTAGGGCTGGAGGACAAGGACCTGTTTGGTTACTACGTCACCGAGGAGCAGGGGGTCACCATCAAAATCTTCGGCACCTCTAAGCACCTGCGCTACACCATCCCCTGGGCCTCGGTGGAGGAGGTCATTGCCTGGCTGCGAAGCGAGGCCGAGGATTTAAACTTCAAGCTTCAAGCTTCAAACTTCAAACCGAAGGTGGCGGTGATGGGCGACGATGGAGAGAAGTTTGGTTTGTGGCCCGGCACCTACGAGTATTGCTGGGTGGGTCAACGCAGTCAGCAGGGCTGGATCGAGGAGTTCTTCCAGGCCCTCGAACGAAATTCCGATTGGCTCACGACCATCACCCCTGGCGAGTACGCCGAGAAGTTCCCCGCCCTGGGCCGCATCTACCTACCCACGGCGTCCTACGACGAGATGACCGAATGGGCGCTGCCGGCCAACCTCTCTGGGGAGATCGTCCACCTGAAGCATCGCCTGGAGGACGAGGGGCGGAAGGACGTCCTGCGCTTTATCAAGGGGGGCTTCTGGCGCAGCTTCATGGTCAAGTATCCTGAGATCAACACCATGCACAAGAAGATGCTGCTGGTATCGGGAAAAGTGCATCAAATGACCAATGACCAAATCTCAAATCCTAATGAGTTGCACGGGCCAGATGTTGGTCATTGGTCATTGGGATTTGGTTATTCTGCTCTTGATCACCTCTGGGCCAGCCAGTGCAACTGTCCCTACTGGCATGGTGTCTTCGGTGGCGTCTACCTCTTCCACATCCGCGTTGCCAACTACGATCACCTCATCGCCGCCGAGAACCTGGCCGATGCCCAGCGGCATCGCGGCCCTTGGGTCGAGTGGCGGGAGGACGATTTCGACCGCGATGCCAGCCCCGAGATCCTCCTCTCCAGCGATGCCATGAACCTCTACTTCGACCCTGCCGACGGGGGCAGCCTCTTCGAGTGGGACTGGCGCTCCCGGCGCTACAACCTGCTCAACACCCTGAGCCGGCGTCCCGAGGGCTATCACCAGGATCTGGTGGAGGCGGGAAGTAAGGGGGAGACGGTGGTGGCTGGAGAGGAAGGGAAGCTGGAGACAATCCACACTGCTAAGGTGCGGGTTAAGGAGAAGGACCTGCACAAGAAGCTCTTCTACGACTGGTATCGCCGCTCCAGCCTCATTGATCATTTCCTACACCCCGATACGACCCTGGATGATTTCTATCGCTGCCAGTACGGTGAGGTCGGCAACTTCGTGGATCAGCCCTACGGTTATGAGGTGGAAGAAGGGGATGGACACTTGATCTTGAAGCTCACTCGCGACGGCCACGTCTGGTGTGACGAGCACCTTGCCCCCCTGCGGGTGGAGAAAAGAATCGAAGTTGCTGCCAACAGTACAGAACTGAAAGTTACGTACGTCTTGACTAACACCGACCAGGAAGAGGCGAGTGCTTGGTTAGGGGTGGAATTCAATTTTGCTATCCTGGGTGGAGATGGCCCCGATGCCTACTACGGCCTCCCCGATCAGGAGAACACAACCCTCGCTTCCAAAGGCCAGTGGGAAGACGTGAATAACCTGAGGCTGATCAGCAAGATGTTGGGGATGGAGATCGAGCTGGGCTTCGGTCGTCCGGCCACCCTCTGGCGCTTCCCCATCGAAACCATCTCTAATTCGGAGGCTGGATTCGAACGGGTGTACCAGGGGTCGTGTTTGCTGTCCCACTGGAGAATCAACTTGGCCTCAGAGCAAAGCTGGCAAGTAGAGTTGTGGTTGAGATTGCGAGAGGTTTAGAAAGAAGGTAAGAGATCATGCGACCTATTTGCACCTTTACCATTGTTCCTTCTTTGCCGACCAAGCTGGAACATCTTCGAGAGCTGGCCTACAATCTCTGGTGGTGCTGGAACCTGGAGGCTATAGATCTCTTCCGGCGGCTGGACCGCGAGCTCTGGGAGGAGTCCGGCCACAATCCTGTACTGATGCTGGGTAGCATCAGGCAGGAGCGGCTGGAGGAAGCAGCCGAGGACGATGGATTCCTGGCCCATCTAGAGCGAGTCTATCAACAGTTCGACCGCTACATGAACAGCGAAAACACCTGGTATCAGAAAGCCCACGGCGCACCTGGAGAGCCGTGCATTGCCTACTTCTCAGCCGAGTTCGGGCTCACCGACTGCATGCCCATCTACTCCGGAGGGATGGGGATCCTGGCTGGCGATCACCTTAAATCGGCCAGTGACCTGGGCCTGCCCCTGGTGGGGGTGGGCCTCCTCTATCAGGAGGGGTACTTCCGTCAGTATCTGAACACGGATGGTTGGCAACAGGAGCTGTACCCAGAGAACGATTTCTACAACATGCCTGTACAACTGGTCAGATGGTCAGGTGGTCGTTGGTCAGATGGTCAAGGGGTCAGGAGACTGAGTAGCGATCAGACCAAGGACCATCCGGCCATCCGACCAAATGACCAAATGGAGCAGGGGGAAGACGGCACATCGGTGACAGTCCAGGTTGATTACCCTGGCCGCAAAGTCACTGCCCAGGTGTGGCGCGCCCAGGTCGGCCGGGTACCCCTCTTTCTGTTGGATACCAACATCCCAGCCAATAGTCGCCAGGATCAGGATATCACGGACGAGCTATATGGCGGGGATCTGGAGATGCGTATCCAGCAGGAAATCATGTTGGGCATCGGCGGCATCCGCGCCCTGGAAGCCCTGGGCATCCGCCCCACCATCTGCCACCTGAACGAGGGTCACTCCGCCTTCCTGGCTCTGGAGCGGATCCGCATCCTCATGGAGGAGCAAGGGCTCTCTTTTGCAGAGGCCCAGGAGGCCGCTTCGGCCGGCAACGTTTTCACCACCCACACTCCCGTCCCGGCTGGGATTGATAGGTTTCCACCTCAGCTTATGGACAAGTACTTCTCCGATTATTACAGATTGCTGGGGCTCTCCCGGGAGGATTTCCTGGCCTTAGGTCGCCAGAATCCGGCGGACAATGGAGAGCCCTTCTGTATGGCCATCCTCGCCCTACGCCTGGCAGCCCACACCAATGGAGTGAGCCGACTGCATGGCCAGGTCTCGCGCCGCATGTGGCAGGGGGTCTGGCCGGTGGTGCCTGAGGACGAGGTGCCCATCACCTCGGTCACCAACGGTATCCATATCCCCTCCTGGATCTCCTTCGATCTGGCTGGCCTTTATGACCGCTACCTGGGACCCCGCTGGTTGGAGCGCCCGGACGACCAGGCCATCTGGGAGCGGGTGGATGAGATCCCCGACGAGGAGCTTTGGCGAACCCACGAGAGGCGGCGGGAACGCCTGGTGGCCGTCGTCCGGCGGCGGCTGCGCGAGCGGCTCGAGAAGCCGGGCGCTCCCCCGTCCGAGATAGAGAGGGCAGGCGAGGTGCTGGATCCCGAAGCCCTGACCATCGGGTTCGGCCGCCGGTTCGCCACCTACAAGCGCGCTACCCTGATCCTGCGTGATCCGGACCGGCTGGCCAGGATCCTGAACGACAAGGACCGCCCCGTTCAGATCATCTTCGCGGGGAAGGCGCATCCTCAGGACAACCCAGGCAAGGAGCTGATTCAGCAGATCGTCCATCTCTCCCGACGGGAGGAGTTTAGGCGGCGGATGGTCTTCGTCGAGGACTACGATATGTCCATCGCCCGCTACCTTGTTCAGGGGGCAGACGTCTGGCTCAATACCCCGCTTCGCCTCCGGGAGGCCAGTGGCACCAGCGGGATGAAGGCCACCGCCAACGGCGTCATCAACATGAGCACCCTCGATGGCTGGTGGGATGAGGCCTACCAGCCCGACACCGGGTGGGCCATCGGCAGGGGCGAGGTGTACGAAGATCTTAATTACCAGGACGATATCGAATCCAGGGCCATCTATGAGATCCTGGAGAAAGAGATCGTTCCCCTATTTTACGATCGCGGCTCCAACGGGCTTCCACACAAATGGATCGCTCGGATGAAAGCTGCCATGCGAGCCATGTGTCCAGTCCTCAATACCAGCCGCATGATTCGTGAGTATGCCGAGCATTTCTACCTGCCTTCGGCCCAGCGGTATAAGCACCTGGCCGAGGGCGAGATGGCTCGGGCGAAGGCCCTTGCACAGTGGAAATCCCTTCTCCACGAGCAGTGGCCGGAGATCCGAGTAGATAACGTGGAGGCGGAGGTGCCAGCCAAGCTCAAGGTAGGCGCTGATCTCCAGGTACGGGCTCAGGTATATCTGGGCGCCCTTGAGCCCAAGGATGTGACGGTGCAGCTCTATTATGGTCCTCTCGATACGCGGGGGGAAATCCCGAAGGGTGAAGTTGCCGCTATGAAATGGGCAGAGTCCAATGAGGAAGGGGGCCACGTATTCGTCGGCTCTATTCCCTGTCGCACCAGCGGCCGGTACGGCTACGCCCTTAGGATACTCCCCCACCACGAGGATCTTAGCAACCCCTACGAGCCCGGCCTGATCTTATGGGCGTGTTAAAAAACCCAAAATCTAAAGTCCAAAGCCCAAAATCTGGTTTTTGGCTTTGAGCTTTGAGCTTTGAACTTATGAATAGCTTCTGCGTTCACGGACACTTCTACCAGCCCCCTCGAGAGGACCCTTTTACAGGGGCTATTCCCTTCGAGGAGGGGGCCAAACCCTTCGCTAACTTCAACGAGAAGATCAATGCCGAATGCTACCGGCCCAACGCGGAGCTAGGTAATTTCGAGGCCCTGAGCTTTAACCTCGGCCCCACTTTGGCAGCCTGGCTGGAGGGTTACGATCCACTCACCCATCAGCGCATCCTCGAGGCCGATGGGCGCAATAGGGCTGCCCACGGCTTGGGCAATGCCCTCGCCCAGGCCTATAACCACACCATCCTCCCGTTAGCCACCCGACGCGACAAGGAGACCCAAATCATCTGGGGCATGGCCGACTTCCGCCATCGCTTCGGCCACGAGCCCCTGGGGATGTGGCTGCCGGAGATGGCCGTGGATCAGGAGACCCTGGAGGTATTAGCCAGCCAGGGCATCGCTTTCACCCTCCTCTCTCCCCACCAGGCAAGGGGCCAGATTGATGGTGCCGGACCCTACCGGGTGCGAATGCCGCACGGCCGAGAGATGGCCATCTTTTTCAGGGATGAGGCTCTATCCAATCGTATAGCTTTTAATCCAGAGTTGACCAATAGTGCCAAGGACTTCGTTGGGAACTGCTTGTCAGGCGTTCATGGCTCCAGCAGCGAGGGGCTGCGTCTGGTAGCTACAGACGGCGAGACCTTTGGCCATCACCATCGGGGAAGGGAGCGCTTCCTACACAACTTGCTGTACGAAGAAGCCCCCAGGGCCGGTTACGAGGTGACCTTCCTGGCCCGCTATTTACAAGAGCACCCACCTGTGGCAGAGGTAACAATCATAGATGGCACCTCGTGGAGCTGCGGGCACGGTGTGGCGCGTTGGCGGGAGGGGTGCGCCTGCACGCCGGGCGAGAGCAGGTGGAAGCGCCATTTGCGAGTGGCCCTGGACCGGCTGGCCGAGGAGATGGATGCTCTGTATCAGGACGAGGTCGAGAGGTGGGTGATTGACCCCTGGCGGCTGCGGAATGGCTACCTCCGGGTGGTGCTAGGGGAAATGGAGGGCAGGGACTTCCTGGCTCAGCAGGCCGTCGGAAAGCTTGATGAGGAAGAAGCGAAGCGGATATTGACCTTGTTGGAGGCACAGTACTACCGCCAGGCCATGTACACTAGCTGCGGCTTCTTCTTCGAGGACTTAAGCCGCCTGGAGCCTCGCTACGTCATCGCTTACGCAGCCAAAGCCATCAACCTGGTTAAAGAGGCCACGGGCATTTCGTTGGAGGAAGGCTTCAAGCGGGACCTTCGCCTAGCCACAAGTTGGATCACCGATCAGACGGGCGAGGACGTCTACGAGGATGTGGTCCGGGAGGGGGAGTTAACGAGTTAATGAGTAACGAGTCAATGAGTTACCGAGGGCTTCATTGACTCGTTACCTCGTTGACTCGTTGACTTATTGCCTCCCTCAGTACCCCGCTTCCTTACCCACCAGGTTCAGCAATTCCTCGCCAGCGAGGTAGCGGCGCAAATTCTCCGCGAAGAGATCACTGGCCCGCTCGTCGTAGTGGGGGGAGAAGCCCGCCACGTGGGGCGAGAGGATCACGTTGTCCAAATCGTACAGCGGGCTATCGGGCGACAGTGGCTCTCTCTCGAAGACATCCAGGCCCGCTCCAGCGATCCAGCCCTCTTGAAGAGCTCTGATGAGCACTGGCTCGTCAACGATTTCCCCACGGGAGATGTTGACCAAATAGGCGTTGGGTCTCATCGCCCGTAGCTCCTCCTCGCCGATGAGCCCTTCCGTCTCAGGGGTCAGGGGCACCGAGATCACCACGAAGTCGCACTCCGCGAGCATCTCTCTGAGCCGCTCAGGCGGGTAAATCCGACCCAGTATTTGGGCCTTGGGATCGCCGGTTCCCGGAACCCTGTACCCCGTATCCCTCACCTCGCCCACTGATCTCTTGGTAGCCACCACCCTCATCCCAAAGCATTTGCCGATCCTCCCCACCTCCCGGCCGATGCTGCCGTAGCCCACGATGCCCAGCGTCGTGTCCCTGAGCTCCTGGCCGACGAAGATGCCCCAGCGGCCCTGGGGCCATTCGTGCCGGTTCTGGTAGTAGAGCATCTTGGGCAGGCGGCGGCTCCAGGCCAGGATAGAGGCGAAAGCATACTCGGCGATGGGGGTGGCGTGGATGCCGCTGCTAGTGGCGATGAGGACGTCGCTTTTCATAATGGGGTGTCCCAGCAAGTGATTCACCCCAGCACTGTGCAGTTGTATCCACCGTAGCTTGGGTGCCTTGGACAACAGATCGTCCGGCAGGCGGAAGGTGTACAGCACCTCTGTGCCCTCATCCAGGGCCTCCCCCACTTCCTCGGCGTCGTGGCAAGTCCTCTGCTCCACCACCAAGCGCGGCGACACGGCTCGCAATTTGTCTAGTTGCTCCTCGGTGAACCTCAATGTGCATAGGACCTTGATCAAGGGATGAGTTAACGAGTTGATGAGTTGATGGGCTAACGAGAGCCTTGTTGACTCGGTGCCTCGTTAACTCATTACCTCGTTGCCTCATTGACCTGTTACCTCCGCAAAAGCCTCGTCAAGAATGCGAACCGCCTCGTCCACGTCGGCTTTGGCGATGTTGAGCGGCGGAGCAAAGCGGATGACGTTGCCATACGAGCCTCCCTTTCCGACGAGCAGGCCCCGACGCTTGGTGGCCTCGAACACCTGCAGGATCTCTTCACTAGCCGGCTTCTTCTGCTCGCGGACCAGCTCCGCAGCCTGCATCAGCCCCATCCCCCGCACATCGCCGATCAGCGGATACTTCTCCTTTAGCTCCTCTAGCTTCTCTCGCAGGTAGCTGCCCACCACCTGGGCGTTGCTGGCCAGGTTCTCCTCCTCCATCACCTCTATCGTAGCCAGGGCAGCGGCACAGGAAACGGGGTTCCCACCGAAGGTGGAGATGGTTAATCCCCTAAAGCTATCGGCCACCTCAGCCGTAGCGACGGTAGCCCCCATCGGCGCACCGTTGGCTATCCCTTTGGCGCAGGTGATGATGTCGGGCTCGACGCCCCAGTGCTCGATGCCGAACCACTTTTCACCCGTCCGCCCAAAGCCTGTCTGCACCTCGTCGCTGATGAAGATCCCTCCATGCTTGCGCACGATATCCACCACGATGGGGAAGTATTCAGGCGGCGGAGTGATGAAACCGCCCACACCCTGGATGGGCTCGGCGATGAAAGCTGCCACCCGACCGGAGGTGGTGGTTTGGATCAGTTCTTCGACATCGTAGGCGCACTCCAGGTCGCAGTTGGGATACTCCCGGTTGAAAGGGCAACGGTAGCAGTAGGCGTTGTGGGCGTGCTTGATGCCCAGGATTTGGGTGCCGCCGATGCGCCAATTAGCCTGCCCGGTCAGAGTCATGGCCAGAGCCGAGCGTCCACTGTAGCCGTGGCGCAAGGCGATGACCTCCTGGGCGTCGGTATAAACCTTGGCCAGCATAATGGCCGTCTCGTTGGCTTCCGTGCCGCTGTTAGTGAAGAAGCTCTTCTGCAGCTTTCCCGGCGCGATCTGAGCCAGCTTTTCCGCTAGGTTCACCATGTTGGCGTGGGGGTAGAGGGTGGAGGTGTGTTGAAGGGTACGCACCTGCTGGCAGACTCGTTCCGTGACCCTGGGATGGCAGTGGCCCACACTGACGACGAGGATGCCGCCAAAGAAGTCCAGATACCTCTTGCCGTCCACGCCGTAGAGGTACTGCCCCTCCCCTCGCTCGAAGGGCAACGGCTCCTCGTAGTAGGTGATCATGCTGGGGAAAACGTACTGGTCGTGCTTGTTCAGGATGTCTTGTGCGTTCATTGATAGCTCCTTTGTGCTTTGATTCGTAATGCGTACACGTGACGAGTGATTCGTGACCCGTTAATTCACGCATCACGGATCACTCGTCACGCATCACTCCCCAATTCTATCACATTACCGCGATTTTCTCAACTGCGATGGCTCTGCTATTAGTTTCGGCAACAGGACCAACGCATCCTCCACAGTGTTGCAATTGGCCCAGATACCCAAGCTTGCATTTTTTACTAAGCCCTGCTATTATACTACTGTATCAACCAGAATGGCTAAAGAGGCGCTGTGGGGAAAGGTCAGCCGCTGACCGCACCGACGTTGGGACGGAGAGGAGAGTGAAAGATGAGAGAGACGATTATGGACAAGCCGGTAGCTAGTGTAACATTACGGGAACTCATTGAAACATTCCGAGAGGTCATTCGCGAGGAACAGGAGCACTACATTGACGATGAGGGCTACCTGGTCTTCTCCAGTGAGAGCGCCTATGCCAGGTATCTGGCCAAACAGAAAGGCAAGCTGCCCAGCGAGGTTCAGGTTTATTTCATTGATGAGCATGGCCTCAAGGTCGTTTACAGCGACTACGAGCCCACACCGGAAAAGGCCAAGGAACTGGCTGAGACTCGCCAAAGGATAGCTGAGGGAAGGGCAAAACTGTATACCTTGGAGGAAGTAACCCGAGAACTCGGTCTGGAGGAATAGGCCGATGTTCGAGGTTGTGTTGGAGGAGCGAGCAAGACATCAGCTCGCAAAACTGCCCCCAAAAATCAGCCGTGGTATATCGCGGAAGCTACGATGGTTGGGCGAGAACGCTGAGGTGATCAGGCATGAACGATTGACAGGCCATGAAGAGTATAGCTTGCACTTCGGGCAGTATCGCATTCCCTACCTGTTGGACTGGACGAACCGGGTGATCACCGTAACGGATATTGACAAACACGGCGAGGCTTACCGTCGGCTCAGAAGAATATAGCGACCGTAGTTTGCCATTGCCCTCAGGATAGCATTGCGTGGTTCGCTGCGATGGCTAAAGAAGGCCCTCTCTGAAACCCGGAGGGCCTTTTCGCTATTCCGTTTCTTGTTTTGGCACCAGCATCAACGCCCCTTCCGCCTCCCGCTCGATGCTGGCTCGCTCCCAAAGCATGGGGTGGTAGCTGCCCGTGCGCCAGAGTTCGATCATGTCGGCGTAATGCTTGCTGCCCAATTGGCCCGATTGGCCGGTGGAGTTGACGGCTACCGAGCGCTCCCAGTTGCCCAGGTCTATGATCTGCCGGTAGGTGGGGGTGATAACCACCGGGCCATAGGGGAACCCAGGAGTGCCAGATGCCTGCCAGACGGTCTCGCTGTCGCCACCCGTCGGGAAAGGCCCCCTGTCGAAGAGCAGGTGCAAAGGCCTCACCCTGCCAAAGAGATGGGTGAATGTGGTTCGGTGCAAGCGCCCCCATTGCCACTTTTCCATGTCATCACCTAGCTCCCCTCGCAGGGTGGATACCGTCTCCTCCAGGGCCAGGAGCAATATCTCCCCCCGCGTTCGTGGCTGGCCTGTGACACCGTCGGCGAACCAGGCAGAATCGCCTTCTTTCAGAAAGCCCCGCAAAGCTACAGCGGCCCGGCCTAGAAAACTGTTGATGGGGGAAAGCTCCAGGCGGCCGGCACCGAAGTAGTAATCGGCCAGCTCACCCAGCTTGTCAGCAAAAGTGAGCTTGAGGAGCTGAAACTCGAAGACCTCGTAGATGGCAGCAGCTACACTGTCGGCGGCGAGGCACCGATCCCAATTCCTGATGTGCTCCACTGCCCGGCGGCACCATTCGTCATCGGGCTGGAGGGCCAGGATGTAGGGGACCAACTCCTCGGCGGGCATGCTGTAGAGATCCAGTTGCATGGCCTGCAAGTCTTCGATGGAGAGCTTCCCCTTGGCCTTGATCAGATCAACTATTCGCCGAGCCCGATAGCCTGGCATGGGCTCCAGGGTGAGAAAGCAGGGGTAGTCGTCGTCCACGATCTTGTTGTTGGCCGAGGCGATGTAACCAGCGGGCGGATTATAGGCTTGGGGCAGCTCCTCAAAGGGGATGTAGCCCACCCACTCGTACTCTCCCGTCCAGCCGGGGACGGGCAGGATCCCCAGCCCCTTGGCTCGAATGGGCACCTGGCCGGCCATGTAGTAGCCGATGTTGCCATCCACATCGGCGTAGACCAGGTTCTGGGCCGGGACTGACCAGAAACGCAGCCCCGCTGCAAACTGCTCCCAGTTCTGAGCTCGATTGAAACTCAGGCTCTGGAGCATGGGGCTAGGCTCGTGGCCCACCCAACGCAGGGCCAGGGGCGGTATCAAGAGGGCTCCAAGGGAGAGGCTTGTGCCGAAGCAGGGTGAACTCCAGAGGCAAGCGGGAGCAGTGGGTTTCAATGAAGGCGTTCACCCCCTGAGAGTAGGCTTCCAGGTAACGGAGTGTCTGCTCGTCTAGCAGGGCCAAATCGGCCTGGGCTGCCCGTCGGAAGCCGATGATGCGAGCGAAGCGATCAACCTCCAGGGCCATCTCTCCGACGATTTCGGCCAACGTGCCGCTGGCCAGGCGGCGGTGCGCCTCCATCTGCCACAGGCGGTCCTGAGCATGAACGTAGCCCTGGGCGAAGAAGAGGCCCTCTTCGTTCTCGGCGTAGATGTGAGGGATGCCCCAACGATCCCATATGACCTCCACCTTGCCCCTGAGACCTCTTACTCGTACCGTGGCATTGATCTTGGGTAGAGGCCGATAGATGAGCCAGTAAATGATGACGGCGATGAGGGTGGCCACGAAAAGAATAGTGAACATGAGGACCGCGCCTTTCATTCAAACGTGATCCGTGATTCGTGATCCGTGAGTTGGGTTCACGTATCACTCGTCACGCATCACGTCCAGATGGCTATCCAGGCTACCACCCCGACACAAGCAGCGATCAAAAGGCCGGGTAGAAGCGTCCTCTTGAGAACCTCTCCCTCGCGCCCGGCCAGGCCGGCGGTGCTGCAGCCTACGATGATCTTGGCCGGAGCCAGCATGGACCCCAAAGAGCCGCCGGTGGTCTGAGCACCCAGGATGATGAAAACGCTGATCCCGATGAGCTCGGCGGCCTGCTTCTGCAAGGGGGCGAAGATGACGTTGGAGTTGGTGTTGGAGCCGGTCATGAAAGCGCCCAGCACCCCGATGAGGGGTGAGAAAAAGGGGAAGGCCGCTCCCACGCTTCGGCTGATGCCCTCGGCCAAAAAATAGGTCATGCCGCTGTGATCCATAATCAGGGCCATGCCCACCAGATAGGCGATGCCGATGCTGGAGGGCACGGCGCTCCTCAAGGTGTTGGCCGTGATCCTTCGCAGGACGCCTTCAGTGTAGAGCCCGGCACGCCGATAGAGAAGGTAACCGATGGCAGATGTGTAAGCCAGCAGTGCCCCGGCGTGGCCGAAGATGCTGATGGTTCGCCCCGTTCCGGCCTCTGTTGTCCAGCCGTAGGCCGTGCGGAGTTCTGGAAACCGAATCCTGATCACTACGCTGTTGAGAAGCTCGTGCAGGGGACCGTAAAGCTCAGCCGCTGTGACCAGCACGATGAGGAGCAGATAGGGTGCCAGGGCCAGAGGCAACTTCAAGCGCCCTTCGGCGCGAGCGGCTGCAGACGTTGCAGAGGCGGAGCGATAGAGGGGCAAGCGAGCTACCCCGGCTCCTGCCAGGAGGCCGACCAGGCCCGCCACGAAGCCGGCCAGATTCCAGAGGCCGTTGGTAGCCAGCAGATACTGCGTTCCGCTCATCAGAGAGCCAATGATCAGGATGGCCGGCAGGCCATGCCGAAGGGCCCTGAAACCATCGTGAGCATGGGCGGCGGCCAGGCCACAGCCGAAACAGACCAGGCCCAGAAAGAGCGCTGACCAGGGGGCCAACTCCTGGCCGCCGAGTCCGGTGGCAGCAATGAGGGCCTGAAAAGACGAGGCGATATCGCCGAAAGTCACCGACCAGGAATGGCCAATGGCTGTAGCCACCACCGCGGTGGCCGGCTCGAAGCCCATACCGATGAGCAGAGGAGCTACCACCGCAATGGGGACCCCGAACCCAGCCACTCCCTGCAGGAAGGCACTGAAGATCCAGCTCAGGATCAAGAGTTGCATCACCCGGTCGCCGGTGAGGCGGGAGATGGCATGGCCTATGACGGTGATGGCTCCCGCTTCATTAACCACGTTGTAGAGTACCAGCGCCATCCAGATAATGTACAGCACGTAGATGGTGAGCAGCAGCCCCTTGAACTGGGAATAGGCCAGGAGCGCAGGTGTAGCGCCGAAGAAGGCCAAGGATACCACGATAGCCGTGAGCCAGCCTACTGGGCCAGCTTTAGCTCCGCCCCAACGGAAGCCGACCATCAGGATGAGCACTACGATGATGGGCGATAGGGCTAGAAGCCAGTAGAGAACGTTGAAAGGTAGAGTGTGCATTTGTATACCCTTAGCAGGTTGAATGAATGATCGCGGCCACCCTTTTCCCTTCGCTCCTCAGCTCGTTGTAGCGCCTCACGGCCTGGGGCGTGGGTAGGATTTCGATATTGGGCATCGCCGCAATCCCCTCCTCAACCTGCACCAGGTTGTCGTAGCCGGTGCCGATGATCAGCGCGTCCGGCCCTTCCTTGAGCAGCCCCTCGATCTCAGCGCGGGCAACAAAATGCGCCTTGCTGCCTCTCACTGAGGGCAGACCATTGACGTGGATGACGAGGTCCACGGCAGGAAAGGGGATCGCGCTGTAGACCAGCAACCCGAAGCGGCAAAACCCGAACCTGCCAATGGGATTAAACCCAACCCAAGCCGTGATCAGAACCATGACCACGACAACGGCAACGATGACCTTTTTCATCATGTAGAACCCCTTCGCTATCATGCTCACAAGGATAGCCAATGCCTGGTCAGGTGCCAGAATCAATCCAAGGCAGCGCAAAAACGCCACCGTAGCTCACACCTCACACTACTGCCCCCCCAACTCCCTGAGTTGCTCCTCCGCATCTTTTCTCTCATTCGATGACGTTTTACACTGACGCCGCCGAAACGGAGTGAATGCTGCCTGAGCGGAAGCTGAGGATCAAGCAAATACCTACTTCGGTCGAGATTGGAGATTCTGTGATATTGAGATTGAGCCCGATGATCCGTCTTCGAAAGTCACACGGAGCCCCGGACCTCTTGGTGGCCATCGCACAGAGCCAGGGTCAAAAGTAACAGTAGGATTGTCTTTAATAATACAGCGGACCGTCCTTCCAACGACATCAACAAATTCGACTGTGCTGATGACATATTTATCAGGATACTTTTTCGAGGTGTCTATAGCCTCTGCAATGGTGTTCCTCAGATATACATCATCTGGAAGCGACAGCTGATGTGCGAGACCATTTCTGACTTCAGCCAATTTTGCGCCAATATCATCGTCTGAGAGATTGGTTACAGGCGCAACTAGCCACGAAGTCTTATCAACCATCCTACTCACAAAAGCTCGGAGTAATTGCTCAATTGAAGGAAGCCCACTGACCATTCCTACCGCCCCCGAAACCGCCAATATCACCGGGAATACTGTTAACATCGCTGCAAACCCACATCCCTGCCCTGCGCACCTCCCTGACTCCAAGATGAAACGCTCGATACTCTCCCACGCATCAGACAGTGTCTTGGTCATTTGATTCCTCCTCTCAGTTCTCTGAGCTGCTTCTCCGTCTCTTCCCTCCAATACTCGTCCTCACTCAACTCCAAAAGTCGCTCAAAGTCATTGATGGACTCCTCCTTACTTACCCCTAATCTGGTGGACAAACCCACGGTTGTAGTAGGCCCCGGCCAAGTCGGGCTTCAACTCGATAGCCCTGTCGAAGTCGGCGATGGCTAGATCGTAATCGTCCTCGTGGGCGTATGCAAAGCCGCGGTTAGCATATGCAAGACCACGGTTATTGTAGGCCTCAGCGTAGTCAGACCTCAACCCGATGGCCCTGTCATAGTCGGCGATGCCTTGATCATATTCGCCCTTATAGGTGTAGGCATTCCCGCGATTGTTGTAGACCTCGGCGTAGTCACGTCTTAGCTCGATGGCCTTGTCGCAGTCGGCGATAGCCAGGTCGTATTCGCCCTTGTGAACGTAGGCAACCCCGCGGTTGTTGTAGGCCTTTACATAGTCGGGCCTTAGCTCGATGGCCTTGCCGTAGTCGGCGATGGCCAGGTCGTATTCGCCCTTTTGGTCGTAAGCACTCCCGCGATTGTTGTAGGCCTCGGCATAGTCCGGCTTCAGCTCGATAGCCTTGACGCAGTCGGCAATAGCCAGATCGTATTCGCCCTTATGAACGTAGGCAACCCCGCGGTTGCTGTAGGCCTCAGCGAAGTCAGATTTTAGCTTTATGGTTTCAACGAAACACCGCACGGCTTCTCGATGCTTGCCCTGCATTCCCGCAGCCGCACCAAGTTCGAAATAACATTCCGCAACTATCTCTTTCTCCCCTGAGCCCTGGCCTCGCGGAGGGAATCGCAGTAAAACTGCTCCGCTCGCTCGAAACAACCCGCATGAAACTCAGTATCCCCCTTCTGCAAATAGGCTCGAGCCAGCAATCCACTGTATTCAGACACTCGCTTCACTTTGTGCTTCTCAACCGCTCTAATCACCTCATCTACCCTGCCGGCTCGGAGCTTTTTCTGTTGCTCTTGGATGAACTTGTCTTCGGTAACAATTGTGATCTCCAGTGCTTTCTCCGCTCTACCATCAATAAAATCAGAGAGGACTGCTGTAGTCTCCTCTCTTATCC
>JBAWAP010000174.1:0-6202 GCA_049589355.1 Anaerolineae bacterium | reverse complement strand
GGTGCTGACTGGCCAGGCCGACGTGCGACAGGCGATGCAGGAGTTAGCCGCCTACGGCCCCAGGGAAATCGTGCTGACCCGTCCTCAGGGGGTGCTGGTCTATGCAGGCGAGGAGTATCACCAGGCTCCCTTCAATCCCAGGGAGGTGAGGGGCCGCACCGGACGGGGCGACACCTGCTTCGCCAGCTATCTGGGCCAGCGGTTGACCGCCGATCCCGAAGAGGCCTGCCGCTTTGCGGCAGTGATGACCTCGCTTAAGTTGGAACAGCCCGGACCCTTTCGTGGCAGCATCGAAGACGTGGAACGATTGATGGGGGTGCGTACGGACAATCGAATTTTCGAAAGGAGCGCTTGATGCCTAGGATCAAAATCGTGGCCGGTGAAGTCGTTGCATTTGCAGAATTGAACGAGATTGCGACGGCTGAAGCCATCTGGAATGCCTTACCCATAGAAGCACGGGCCAACACCTGGGGCGACGAGATCTACTTCTCCGTTCCTGTTCACATGGAGGAAGAAAACGCTCAGGAGGTAGTAGAGAAGGGCGACTTGGGGTACTGGCCTCCGGGCAATGCCTTCTGTATATTCTTCGGTCGCACGCCGGCTAGCCGTGGCGACGAAATCCGTCCGGCCAGCCCTGTTAATGTCCTCGGGCATTTGGAGGGCGATCCCACCATCTTTAAGAGGGTGCGCAGTGGAGAGAAGGTGCTGTTAGAACGAGTGGAAGAAAGTTGAATCTGCCGATTGTAGCTATGGCCCTTATTGGGGTGGCACTGTTCTTCGATTTCATAAATGGCTTCCACGACTCGAGCAACGTTGTGGCCACCATGATCTCTTCGAGAGCCATGTCAGCGCGCAAGGCCCTCGCTCTAAGTGCAGTGGCCCATTTCTGTGGTCCCTTTCTCTTCGGCGTGGCTGTGGCCACTACCATTGGACATGAGGTAGTTGACCCCAAGGCGATCACCGTGGCCGTCATCTTCGCTGCTTTATTTGCGGCCATTATCTGGAATATCGTAACCTGGGCCTTTGGCATTCCCTCCAGTTCATCCCATGCCCTGGTTGGCGGATTGGTCGGAGCTGTGAGCGTTGATTTCGGATTCGCCATGATCCAGATGAGGGGATTGCTCAAAGTGATAATTGCCCTCTTCGTATCGCCAATCCTGGGTTTGATAGTCGGCCATCTATTGATGAGGTTGGTGCTCTTCCTGGCCCGCGGAGCCTCGCCTCGGATCAACTGGTTTTTCAAGCGCTCTCAGATCATAACTTCTCTGGCTCTAGCCTTGAGCCATGGCACCAACGATGCCCAGAAGACCATGGGAATCATTGCTATGGCCCTGGTTACGCTAGGTTATTTCCCGGAGTTCAGCGTTCCCTGGTGGGTGATCGCCCTTTGTGCGGGAGCCATCTCTCTAGGGACAGCCCTTGGGGGCTGGCGGATAATGAGAACCTTGGGGACCAAGTTCTACAAGATCAGGCCGGTGCATGGCTTCACCGCCCAGGGCGCTTCGGCTTTCATCATCTTTGGGGCAGCTTTCCTGGGCGGGCCGGTGAGCACCACTCAAGTTGTTAGTTCGGCCATTCTTGGCGTAGGCTCGGCCGAGCGTGTCTCCAGGGTGCGCTGGAACGTGGCGGGCAACATCATGGCTGCTTGGGTATTTACCATACCCGCTTCCGCCCTGCTGGCGGCCTTGCTTTATCTGTTGCTGCGTTCGCTTTTGTAGTCATGAGAGAGGAGAAGAAGCTGGTGGGAATTAGAGATCTATTCAAGCCTCGTGAGGACAAATTCATGCGCTTGCTAATTGAGCAGGCAGCCAAGACCGTGGAAGGTATGGAGTTGCTGGAAGAGTTCATGGAGGGCACCGACAAGAGGTGGCCAAGAGACTCACTCAGGTGGAGAAGGAGGCTGATGAGGTGCGGCGCATCCTTGTAGATGAACTTAACCGGTCCTTTGTCACTCCTATTGATCGCGAGGACATCTTCGCTCTCTCCCTGACTATTGATGACATCCTGGATTATGGCAATAGCACCGTGGACGAGATGGTGATCCTGGAAGTAGAGTCCAACTCCTACCTTCGACGAATGGTATCGCTGGTGCGGGAAGCGGCCCACGAGATATACATGGGGGTGCTGCGTCTGCAGGATCATCCCAGCGTGGCCAACGATCACGCTGTACGGGCTAAGGCCTTAGAGAACCGGGTGGAGACTGTTTATAGAGAAGCGCTGGCTGAGCTGTTCCACGGGCCTACAGACATAGATCATGTGATGGAAATGC
This sequence comes from Anaerolineae bacterium, assembly GCA_049589355.1. Lineage (GTDB taxonomy): Bacteria > Chloroflexota > Anaerolineae > VGOG01 > VGOG01 > JBAWAP01. The sequence goes on along the minus strand of JBAWAP010000174.1, from coordinate 3,933 downwards.
TCAAGCTCAGGGAGATCTATCGCCACTTGAGCAATGCCGCCGATCGAGGCGACCAAGCCGCCAACGTGATCGGGGATATCGTAGTAAAGATGGCATAAGGGCTGATGTTCCAGAAGTTTTGAGTTTCGAGTTTCGGGTCTCCAATTCTGCAACTCGAAACTCGCAAGGGAGACCTTCGCCCATCAAAGGGACGGCCAACTTGTTTGTGTGCTAGTTGACCGCTCTTTCGTTTAGAGGGGTGGCGAGGCCAGCTTCTTCAGCTTTTCCGACGTCTCCTCCCAACTGATCTTGGACAGCCCTAGCTTCTGGCGTAGTTTGTCAGACAGCATCCCCGATTTGTAGTCTCGCACAGCGCAGGTCCAGCGCAGAATCTCGAAGGAGATGGTCTCCAGGTCTGCCAGACGAGCCACATTGTCCAGGACATACTCTAGATTGCGGGCGGTGCACTCGAAGAGCCGCTCCTTGGGCTGGTACTGAGCGAGGTACTGATGCAGGATAGACACAAAATCCGCGGAAAGCCGTAGTTTGCGTTCCTTGTGCTTCGTCTTGGGGTTGCTGTAGCGGATGTAGAGGACGGGCGCTTTTGGCTCTGAGGTATCTATGTCGTTAAGCTGGATGGCCATGCACTCGCTCTTCTTGATGCCCGTTTGCAGGAGGAGGGTAACCAGCAGGTGCGGGCGGACATCAGGTTTGTCGGTGTGGATCATGCTCTCAGTAGCCTTCAGGAGCTTCTCCAACTGGTTCTCGTAGAGGATTTGGGGTAGGGGGGTGCTGGCCCGTTGGTGGATCAGCGGTGCGGCGGGGTCGCTGGGTATGATTCCTTCTTCGGCCAGCCAACCAAAGAAGACCTTCAGAGTAGTCAGCCGGCGAGCATAGGATTTGGGATTGCAGGGCACGCCTCGATAGTAGCGCAAGTAGGTCAGGAAATCGTTGAGCTCACTGGTGCCGATTTGGCTCAGGGTGCGGTCAGCGCCCAAATATCTGGTGAGGATGCGCAGGTCGTTAAGGAAGGCTTTGACGGTGTTCTCTGTAAAGCCTTTGCGGATCATGTACTCGTGAAAACCGCCGATAGCGGCCCTGAGGGGCGATTCCCTGGTCAAGCCAAAAAGTGGCAATTGTTCGGCAGACATTGATACCTCCTGACGCCACCTGTTCGTATAGCCCTTATTTTGACATAATTTTATTGCAAACCAGCTTAGATGTCAAATTCCTTGCTTCCCACGCCCCCGACCGTTCGGCTGAGCGCTCACGGCGAAGCCTGTTGCGCAGGCACCGGGGATTATGATTTGACCTTTGGGGTGGAAGTCGGTATAATAATACCAAAGCATTCACTTGTTATGGGCTTTGAAGATGGAAAAACGTCCGTCTAAACCCCGAGTGGAAAAACATCCACCTAACACCCTTGATGGGGTGATTAGGTGGAAGAATTCCACATAATAAGTAGTTAGCCCGCTTTGTGGGCACAGGCTACACTTGATTGGCAGTATGTGATAAAATCCACGTTGAACGATCAATCCTTTGGTGTGGGGTGAGAGTTGTGAGTGATGTACCTCTTTTTCGAGCTTTCAAGTCCATAGAAAGCAATTTCGGTCCCGATGCTGGAATTGTTCTTTTTCACGGTGATGTGAACGAACTGATGGCTCAGATTCCTGACAGCTCGGTCAGCCTTATCATAACATCACCTCCCTACAACTTGGGTAAAGAATACGAGAATCGTACTGCAATTGAGCAGTACCTGAAGACTCAGGCCCAGGTTATTAGTCAGCTCTACCGCGTGTTGCGGGAAGATGGCAGCATTTGCTGGCAAGTGGGTAACTTTGTAGAGAACGGAGAGGTTTACCCTCTCGATATACTCTATTACCCCATTTTCAAGGGGCTCGGTCTGAAGTTACGCAACAGGATTATCTGGCGGTTTGGGCATGGGCTACACGCTTCAAAACGGTTTTCTGGACGTTATGAAACTATCTTATGGTTCACGAAGAGCGATAGCTACCTTTTCAACCTTGATGCTGTTCGTGTGCCTGCCAAATACCCTGGCAAACGTCATTTCAAGGGACCAAACAAAGGAAAACCATCTGGAAACCCCTTAGGCAAGAATCCATCCGATACCTGGGAAGTGATAACCCAGGACTGGGAGGAGGCTTTTTGGGACATTCCAAATGTAAAGTCTAACCATCCAGAAAAGACCACCCATCCTTGCCAATTTCCTATCGAACTTGTCGAGCGTTGTGTACTTGCACTCACCAATGAGGAAGATTGGGTATTTGACCCATACATGGGAGTTGGGAGTTCTCTGATTGCCGCTGTTATGCACAATAGACGGGCAATGGGCAGTGAAAAGGAAGCCGAATATGTTGAGATTGCCCGTGAACGTCTCCTAGCCTATTTCAACGGGACACTGCGTTATCGGCCCATTGGCAAGCCCGTGTTTCAGCCAACAGGTAGGGAGAAGGTGGCTCAAATACCAGATGAGTGGCAAGAGACCTCCCAGGCAAGATTGTTGGAGAGACGAGGCGGATACGAATGAACATTGCGGGCATGTACTCGTTCAACAGCGGCAAGGAACTCATAGAAGTCAAGTACACGACCGAATTGCGCGAGGTAGAGCAAGTCATCTCCGCGGTCGACAGCACACAATGTAAGACGAAGACCAGCCACGAAAAGACTATGCCTGGAAGAACTCTCTATAGTCCGAGAGCATTGAACAAGGCTTTCAAACGGGAATTTGAAGTTCGTGGTTGGTGCAAGCATAAGGTGAAGTGCGAGTATCCTGTCGAGTACTACGTGCCTGGCTACGTTCCCGACACCTCGTCAAAGGGTGCTTTTCGAGAGATAGACTTTGTGAAGAACCGCGTAGGCATGGAAGTTCAGTTCGGGAAGTATGCCTTCATGGTGTACAACGTTTGCGCCAAGATGACGATATTTCACAAGATGGATGTGATTGATGTGGGCGTAGAGATTGTGCCTCTCAAAGTCTTTGCCGATGAGATGTCTACAGGAGTTTCCTACTTTGAGCAGTTCGTTTGGGACTTGGAGCATCGTGGAATCGCAGACATTGATATACCTGTACTTATCTTGGGAGTGATGGCATAGAAAAGTTAGGAGCGGGCTAACCAGCGCGTGGTGTGTCCTGAAGCTGTCAACGGCTAACCGGTGGAAGTCCGGTCGTGACTTCGACAGGCTCAGTCCAGGGGTAACTGCCAGGGGGTCACGTAGCAGGCAACCAGTGCAGCCGGGTGACTGGCTGTGCTGAAGCGTTGTATCCCCCTGAGAAAGGGGTGCAAAACCGCAGCCCGTAACATGAAGTGAATCCTGCAGCGTCGAAATGTTAGCCCCGAAAGGGGAACAAGGGAGAGCCGAGCTTTTCAGCGAGAGCGAAGGCCACGGAAGCGGCGAAGAACCCTTCGCTGCGCTCAGGGCAGGCTCTGGAAGAGCAGCCGTGAAGAATTCTCCGGCGTAGGGGGAGCGGGATGTGGTGAAAGTAGGCGATGGAACAGGAGAGGTCTCACTCGGTCGGTGGTCCACAACCATCGTAACCGCTGGTATAAGCTGAGGAAGTGAAGTTCAGGGGGAAGCCGGGTGAGAAGTCGGAGGAGGCCATAGTACTGATGACCATCGAGACAACACAACTCGATGAGAGGGAAGGGACCCTGCTTCAGCCGTGTCAAGCGGGGCGGTAAGTGACGGTGCATGCCCGCACAGGATGCGGGACAACAACACCCAAGGTGAAATCACTAGAATGTCAGCGCGGACTATGCCTGTGTGCCAAGTAGTGACTGAGATTGGTGCTGGCCTGATGTGGCAGGCTGATAAGGCAACAGTGACGGGCACTACGAAAGCCTCAGGAAGAAGGCTGTCGGAGAGCCGTATGAGGGAAAACCTCACGTACGGTTCGAGGTGGCAGGGGATGGAAACCAGGAGGTGATATCCCAG
>JBAWAP010000173.1:0-14228 GCA_049589355.1 Anaerolineae bacterium | reverse complement strand
GGTACTTTCTTCCCACCCGGGATCTATGTGAATGTTTATGACAGCATTGGTTCCACTACATATATACTTCATCTGGATAATGCCGCTGCCAAGCGAATTGCCAGCAAGTTGAGCAACGATGACCGCCTTGCCATAAAGGACTGGCTTGTGGCAGATGGGATTCCTGAAAATCAGATCGATATCACGGACATCCAAAAACTCCTGGATCAGTGGGAGAACAATTATGACCCAAAGAAGCAGGTTGAGGGGATGACCATTGCTAAGCAAAGATACTATCAAAGGCTCAATGACTCGCTCAAAGGCCTTCTGTCAACCGAGGGGGTGAGCATTGCAGCAAAAAACGCCGACACGGGTGCCCTGGAAGAGACAGGTACCGTCAAACAATCCGATTACGCGAATATCAGCCAGGTTGCGAACGTGCGGGTGTTACCGCTTGGAACCGATAACTTCGGTAGGGATGTGCTGACGGAACTGGTTAAGGCCACCGGCGTATCGCTGGAGATTGGTTTTGTCGCCGGTATCATCGCCACCTTGATCGGTTTGACCCTAGGGTTGCTGGCGGGGTATATCGGTGGGATGGTGGATGACGTCATTGTGTTCATCACCAATCTCTTTACCGTAATCCCCAGCATTGTGTTGTTGATCTTGATTTCATTCAGTATCGGGCAGGAAAAACGCGGTGCTTTCACGATCGCAACGGTGATTGGGTTTACCGCCTGGCCATGGACTACCAGGGCGGTGCGGGCGCAAGTGATTTCACTGCGTAATCGCGACCATGTCAATTTGTCGAAACTATCCGGGCACTCGATCGTTCACATCATCGTCGCAGATATTTTGCCTTACATCGCTTCTTATGTGGTTATGGCCCTGATTCTGCAGATTTCCTTGGGTATCCTGGTGGAGGCTGCGTTGTCAATCCTTGGATTGGGACCTAGAACTACCGAGGTACCAACCTTGGGTTTGATGATGCAATGGGCGATGATCTACCAGGCACAAATCCTGGGAAAATGGTGGGCATACTTCCCCGTAATCATAACCATGGCTCTGATTACGTTCTCGATGAATCTGATGAATACAGGTCTCGACCAAATCTTCAATCCGGCATTGAGGGAGTAGGTGATGAGATGCCAAGAGTAATGTTAGAGGTCAAGGATCTGACAACAAAATATATCACTCGGTTTAAGGAAGATGTTTACGCTGTTGACCACGTTTCTCTGAAGGTCGAAGAAGGGAAAACGCTGGGAATTTCAGGAGAATCCGGCTGCGGAAAGTCGACGCTGGCGCTCAGCCTGATGGGATATTACTTCCCTCCGCTGCACTATACGAGTGGCGAGATTATCATTGATGGGCGTAATATTACCGGGATGGACCCTGACGACATTCGTAAATCGATATTGGGGACGGAGATCTCTTATATCCCCCAATCGGCGATGAACGCGCTCAACCCCACCCAGAAGATCATCCACTTTATTGAGGATGTGATTCAAGCACATGGGCCACCATACCAGACCAAGAAAGAGATTTATGATCTTGCCACAGGATGCTGTGATATCTTGGGGCTTCCAGCGGAAGTACTGCAAAAATACCCCGTTGAACTTTCGGGCGGCATGAAACAGCGTACGGTGATCGCGGTATCTGTGCTTCTTTTTCCAAAAGTGCTGATCGCTGATGAGCCTTCCTCCGCGCTCGATGTCACTTCACAGAAGATGGTCATCAAGATGCTAAAGAACTTGATGGAAAAGGGTTACATCAAATCGATGATCTTCATCACTCATGAGCTTCCGCTGCTTTACAACGTGGCCGATGATATTATGGTCATGTACGCAGGGCAGATTGTGGAGAAGGGCACCGCAAAAGAAGTTGTGTTTGATCCACTCCACCCTTATGCCAAAGGCCTCATGGGCTCGATCATCGTGCCTGAAGAAGGTCTGCGGGATGTCAAACTGACAGCCATACCTGGGGTACCGCCTAATCTTAAAAACCCACCGTCTGGCTGCCAGTTTGCTGAACGCTGCAAATACGTTTGGCCAGAGTGCAGGACGCATTCTATCGATCTTCGTGAAATTGGAGGCGGCCGCGCTTACCGCTGTATCTTTTCGGAAGAACAACTGAGAGAGTTTTATAAAAATGGCTGATGAAAAAAAAGTATGCCTGAGCGGGTCAGGACTTACCAAGGTGTTTGGGTTTGGCCGCCGGAAAACGGTAGCCGTTGATCATGTGGATTTCAATTTCTACGAGGGCGAACTCGTCTCGATCGTGGGCGAATCGGGCAGCGGCAAGACCACTTTGGCGAAGATGCTTTTGGGATTGATCAGTATTACTGAGGGGGATATCTACTTCCAGGGAAAAAAGCGCGATATCCGTACGCATAAGAAGAAAAAGGAGTACTGGAAAAGTGTTCAGGCGATCTTTCAGGATCCGTACTCTTCATACAATATATTTAATAAGATTGATGCCGTGCTTTTAGATTGTATTAACATGCGCGGCGGTCGACATCTTCCACATGCAAAAAAAGTAGAGTTGATGGCAGAGGCGTGCGGCTTTGTCAACTTGAAGTTTGAAGAATTAACCAACAAGTATCCATTTGAGCTTTCCGGCGGACAGATGCAGCGCTTAATGATTGCCCGTATCTTCCTCCTGAACCCAAAGATCTTGCTGGCTGATGAGCCAACCTCGATGATTGATGCCTGTTCACGCGCGACCATCTTGGATATGCTGATGCAATTACGTAAAGAAATCGGGATGACGCTTATTTTCATCACCCATGATATCGGCCTGGCATATTATGTTTCTGACAGCGTATATATTATGGAGCATGGAAAAATTGTTGAACACGGATCTGCTGATGAGGTGATTCTGCGCCCGAAAGAGGCATACACCCAACGCCTGATCAATGATGTACCCAAGATCTACGAAGAGTGGGATCTCTCAACTGTGTGACCCTATGACCGACATTCCAGCGAGGCGACATGCATACACAATCTCTAAACGATAACTGGCAATTCCGGGAAGCGGGAACCGACGAGTGGCTTCCAGCCCAGGTGCCCGGCTCCGTCCACACCGATCTGCTGGCCCTGGAGCGCATTCCCGATCCCTTCGTCGGCGATAACGAGCGGCGCGTGCAGTGGGTGGCCGAGCGCGATTGGGAGTATCGGTGCACCTTCGAGGTCGCGCCCCGGCTGCTCGACGAAGAGCGCGTCTTCCTGGTCTGTGACGGGTTGGACACGCTGGCCGACGTCACGCTGAACGGTCAGCCGGTGGGCCACGCGGAGGACGCATTCCGCCACTACCGTTGGGAGGTCGCCAAGCTCCTGGTTGAGAGCGAGAACGAGCTGCGCGTGTTCTTCTCGTCGCCGGTGGCCTACGTCCGCGCCTGGATAAGAAATGGGAAGAGGTAAAGGTGGAGCTGAAGGCAAAGCAGTTAGAGCTCACCAGTGGCTGTGTCTATTACGAACGGTGTCCAGAAGCAGAGGAAGGTTGTCAGAGACAGCAGCCCACGTTGGTCGAGGCAGAAGACGGGCATTCTGTGGCGTGTTTCCGCTATGCGGAGGGGAAGTAAGGCATGTCAAGGGCAGAGATCATTGGTCCTGAGTTGCCCAACATTCCCTGGGAAGAACGCCCTCCTGAGTGCAACGAAGTGGTCTGGCGCTACTCGAAGAATCCCATCATCCCGCGGGATCTGATCCCCTCGTCCAACAGCATCTTCAACTCGGCCGTGGTACCGTATCCTTGTCCTGAGCGTAAGCGAAGGAAGGGTGAGTTCCGCGGAGTCTTTCGCTGCGACGACAAACGCCGAGTCATGCAGCTTCATGCCGGGCGCAGCAAGGACGCGCTGGATTGGGAGATCGCCAATGAACGCATCCAGTTCCAGCCCGCCGAAGGCTTCGAACCGATGGAGTGGGGCTACGGTTATGACCCGCGCGTCTGCTGGATCGAGGATCGCTACTACCTCACTTGGTGCAACAGCTTCGCCGGCTGGCCGACCATCGGGGTAGCTTACACCTACGATTTCGAGACTTTCTATCAGATGGAGAACGCCTTCCTGCCCTTCAACCGAAACGGCGTCTTGTTCCCGCGCCGAATCAATGGGAATTTCGCCATGCTCAGCCGCCCCAGCGATCGTGGACACACACCTTTTGGAGAAATCTACTACTCTGAAAGCCCCGATATGACCTATTGGGGCAAGCACCGCCTGGTCATGCGACCCACCGGCGGCTGGCAGAGCACCAAGATTGGCGCCGGCCCCATCCCCATTGAAACGACCGAGGGCTGGCTGATGCTCTACCACGGGGTGCTGACCTCCTGTAATGGCTTCGTCTACTCGATGGGTGCCGCGCTGCTGGATATCCACCAGCCCTGGAAAGTGCTCTATCGCACCGAGCCGTATTTGCTGCATCCCAAGGAAATCTATGAGCAGGTTGGCGACGTACCCAACGTGGCCTTCCCCTGCGCCGCCCTGACCGATGCCGCCACCGGTCGGATCGCCATCTACTACGGTGGGGCTGACACGGTGACATGTCTGGCTTATGCGAAAGCCGATGAGCTAATTGATTTCATCAAAGCGAATTCTCTCTGAAGGATCAATGCGAAGGTCTGGCGCCTCGAGGCCGGGCACCCTTCGACAGGGCTCAGGGCAGGCCTGGCGGAGGGCAGTAGTCCTGGGCACGCTAACGATGGCGAGTGTGGTATCCTGCACACTCGCTTTTTCGCAGCAGTGTAGCCATTGTTTCGACAAGCTCAACACAAGCTCTGAGCTGCAGCGGAGACGCGAAGTGGGTGGACTGAAGATCTGTGTCATCGGTGGAGGCAGCACCTATACTCCGGAGCTCATCGAAGGTTTCATCGAGAGAGGGGATGAATTGCCCGTGGCGGCCATCACTCTGATGGACATTGATGAGAACAGATTGCGCGTTGTGGGCGGACTGGCGGAGCGCATGCTGCGGGCAGCCGAGGCCGACATCGCACTGAGGCTTACGACTCAGCGGAAAGAAGCGCTCGAAGGAGCCGATTACGTCATTACCCAGATTCGAGTAGGGGGGCTGGCCTGCCGCATCCAAGATGAGAACATCCCCCTTCAATTTGGGGTGGTGGGTCAGGAGACCACAGGCCCAGGCGGCTTTGCCAAGGCGCTGCGCACCATTCCTATACTCCTGGACATTGCCCACGACATGGCCGAGGTGGCGCCAGAGGCCCACCTCATCAACTTCACCAATCCTTCGGGCATCATCACCGAGGCCCTGCTCAAATACACCGCTATCCCGACCATTGGCCTGTGCAACTCGCCCTTTGGATTCCAGCAGGGCATCGCCCAGCAGTTGGGTGTTGCTCCTGAACGTATCCAGTTGGATTACGTTGGACTGAACCACCTGAGCTGGATTCGCGGCGTGAGGTTAGAAGGCGAGGAGGTCTTCGACCAGGTGCTGGAAAGTGCCATTGCCATGGCCAGGGCAGGCGAATATCCCTTTTCCCCAGAACTCCTCGAGACGCTGGGGCTGCTCCCCAGTTACTACCTGACCTATTACTACAACCATGATCAGGTGGTGGCCGAGCAACGCCGGGCGGGGAAAACCCGGGGAGAGGTAGTCCAGGAGATCGAAGCCAGCCTGCTGGAGCTCTACGCTGACCCCAACCTCAGGCACAAACCTAAACTTCTGGAGAAGCGAGGCGGGGCCCACTATTCCACCGTAGCCGTGGCCGTCATCAGCGCTATCCATCACGACAAGGGTGAGGTGCACATCGTCAACACGCGCAATAACGGTGCCCTGCCCGATCTCCCTCCGGATTGTGTGGTGGAGCTGCCCTCAGTGATCAATGGGAGCGGCGCCCGAGCGATCCCCGTGACCCCCATGCCTCCGGCGATACGGGGGCTGACCCAGGCCGTCAAGGCCTACGAGGAGCTGACAGTCATGGCCGGAGTGGAGGGGGATGAGCAAGCGGCCTTGCAAGCTCTTTTGGCCCATCCGTTGGTGCCCTCCTTTGCCGTGGCCCAGGGGCTCTGGGCGGCCATCAAGGAGGCCAACCGGGCTTACCTGCCGCAATTCGAGGGGAGGACATGAGTCTCGTTCTGGGCGTAGATGCTGGCGCAACCAAGACCTTCGCTCTGGTCGCCGACGAATATGGCCATATCCTGGGGTTTGGCCAGGGTGGGTCAGGCAACCACCAGGTGGCCGGACTGGAACCGGCCCTGGCCGAGATCAGACGATCCTCCGAGGAGGCCCTGGCTCAGGCTGGCGCGTCTCCTCCCGTGGACTTGGGCTTCTTCGGCCTGGCCGGAGCTGACCTGCCTGTAGATTTTGCTCTCCTGACCCCGGCAGTCGGGGGAATGGGGATCGCCCGACGGGTACGCATCAAGAACGATACCCTGGTCGCCCTGCGAGCCGGCCTCAAGCGGAGTTGGGGGGTGGCCGTCATAAGCGGGGCCGGCTTCAATGCGGGCGGCATCGGGCCCGACGGGCAGGAGATCCAACTGCCGGGCCTGGGGATGCTGTCGGGCGATTGGGGCGGGGGCGGCGATATCGCCCAGGAGGTGATCCGTCTCATCTGCCGGGCCTGGGACGGGCGGGGCCAGCCCACCGTGCTGACGGAGAAGGTTCTCACTGCCCTGGGGCTCCCTTCGGTGGAGGAGCTGATCTCCCAGCTCTACCAGAGCCAGTTCGAGTACTATCCCGGCCAGTTTGACCAACGGCGCCTCCTTGCGTTAGTGCCCCTCCTCTTCGAGGCAGCCTATGGCGGGGACCAGGTGGCTCAGGATCTCTTGGTGCGGGTAGGGACCGAGGTGGGAACCACAGCCAACGCGATCATCAAGCGGTTGGGGTTGGAAACCACCGATGTGGAGGTGGTGCTTGGGGGCAGTGTGTTCAAGGGGAAAGGTCCGCTGCTAGCTGACACGATTACTCAGATGGTGCACAGGATAGCTCCCCAGGCCACCATCGTACTTCCGGAGTTTGAGCCGGTTGTAGGGGCTGTTTTTCTGGCCCTAGAGAGTCTGGGCGTGGAGGTCAATGAGGCTGTCTACGCCAACGTGCGGGCCAGCCTGCCGGACGAGCTGAGGCCGGAGCAACCCTCGTGAGAGGCAAAAGGAGAGCTGTGAAGGAGTATGGGTAGTTTGGATAACAAAATCGCTAAGGTGATAGATTCTCAGGACAGATATCGCAGCCACCTGACGGATGGGGTCATGGCTTTCTGGATAAAGCATGGCCCGGATACCAGACATGGCGGCTTCTATGGCGGCCTTGACCGGAAGGGCAACCCGATTCCCTCCCTTCCGAAAGGCCTTGTACAGCACGCCAGGTTCCTCTGGTCCTTCTCGGCCGCTTACAGGCTTGACCCGCAACCAGCGTATCACGATATGGCAGACCGCTCGTTCGACTTTCTTCAGGAGCACTTTTATGACCCGGTAAGGTTCGGCTGGTACTACCTGGTCTCAGAAGAGGGCCTGCCCCTCAACAAGCAGAAGCATCTCTACGGGCAGAGTTTCGCCATCTATGGGCTGAGCGAATATTTCTTGTCCTTTGGAAACGAGGAGGCCCTCAAGCTTGCCCTTGAGACATTTGGCGTGGTGGACAGATTCGGTCATGACAGCCAATGGAGGGGCTATAGGGAATCCTTCTCAGAGGAGTGGAACCCCATTCCCCAGCATCCGGACTACGGGGTGAGTGGTGACAGAAAGACCATGAACACTCACGTCCACCTCCTGGAATCCTTCACCAATCTATACAGGGCTTCTCAGGATGCGACGGTTAAGAACCGTCTTGAGGAGCTGATAGATCTATGCGCGAATACCATCACCGACACCGAGAGGGGATGTGCCCTCCAGTTTTTCGAGCCTGACTGGACGCCTCTCCTCTCCCCTGTATCCTATGGACACGACATAGAGCTTTCCTGGCTCCTGACCGAAGCTGGCGATGTTTGCGAGATCAGCAACGTGAGTTCTATCCACGAGCGCTCCCTGTTGCTTGCCAGGGCAGTGGCAAGGAACGGCCTCGACCGCGAGAATGGGGGAGTCTTTTACGAAGGTGACGAGAGGGGTAGGGCCACAGGAAAACAAAAAGTGTGGTGGGTCCAGGCAGAAGCCCTGGTGGGCTTTCTCAATGCCTATGCCTTAAGTGGCGACGAAAGCTTCATAGACGCATTTGCCAACGTCGAGGAATGGGTCCTTGCCCGGCAGTTCGATAGGGAATACGGTGAGTGGCACCAGGAGATCACCCCTGAGGGCAAATGCAAGGGCGAAAAAGGCAGCATCTGGAAGACCCCTTATCACACTGCAAGAGCATGCATCGAGCTCGTTAGCAGACTCAGTAGACTGCAAATTCCAGCAGAGGCGGCTCCCACGCCACCGAATTGCGGGCATGGAAGCCAAATGGCACTAACTTTTTCAGGCTGCGGGGATGATGAATTTTGAGAGTTCATTCGGGTAACCGCAGGGTGATTTTTATTGCTACACTACAGCTTGGAAAGCTGTAGATTAGCCAGTTCGTATCGTCAAAAAGGCTGCCCACTGCCCAAACTACATCATTCATGATGTAGTGTCGCTTTACCAGACCACTGTCATTTTCTAGAACTTCATAATCCCCGCGAGGCTCAGGGCGATGCAACGCAAAATGTTAGTGACACTGGGCATGGGAGCCCGCACCGCTGTCCCGTTGCGGAGTACTGAGACTGAATCGCCTGTGTAAGTAAATGAAGGGGAGACGAGCCATGTCTGAATCCATCATCCTTAATCTGAATGGAAGGTGGAAGTTACGGGATTTCACGCCGGGTCAGGGGCTGGCGGCAGGCGCACACCTGCCCGACCATGATGATACAAGTTGGCACCCGGCCTCCGTGCCTGGAGACGTGCACACAGCATTGGTGGAGATCGGACGGCTAGCGCCGCCCTTCTACAACATGAACGTGGAAACTTGCCAATGGATGGAAGGCCGGGAGTGGTGGTATCGCACGACGTTCGCAGCGCCCTCGGGCCAGGATGACGCCGAGGCCAGGTACCTGCTGACCTTCGACGGCCTGGACACCTTGGCCACCGTCTACCTGAACGGGGCTGAGATCGGCCGCCACCGGAACATGTTCATCGCCGCCACTTTTGACGTGACGGAGCATCTGCGAGTCGGTGAGCGCAACACGCTGGCCGTGCGCTTCGAGCCGGTGGTGGCCTCCGTCGGCGCGGGGGAGATCGAAGGGCCTGTCCTGAGCCCTGCCCTGAGCGAAGTCGAAGGGGCAGTCGAAGGGCAATGGGGCCGCAACCCTGAGCGGGCCTGGGTGCGCAAGGCCCAGTGTAACTTCGGCTGGGATTGGGCACCACGGCTGGTGAGCGTGGGCATCTGGCAGGGGGTGGTGCTGCGCCGCTACGTGGGCGCTCGCCTGGGCGGGGTCTTCTTCAGGACCACAGCCATCAGCCCTCAAGCCGCAGAAGCCACCGTTGTCGTCGAGGCTGAGTGGTGGGCCGACGTGCCAGACCTGGAGGCGCAGATCACCCTGAGCCGGGGCGAGCAACGGATAACCGACCGGGTCCCGCTGATCAACGGCCGGGCGGAGGTGACCTTCACCATCCCCGATCCCGCCCTGTGGTGGACCCATGACCTGGGGGAGCCGGCCCTCTACGAGCTGAAGGTCGCCTTGGAAGCCGGCGGGAAGACCTTGGACACCCACCGTGAGCAGGTGGGCCTTCGCACCATTGAGGTAGATCAGTCGCCTGATCCGGATGAGCCGGGCACCAGGTTCTTCACCTTTGTGCTCAATGGGGTGAAGCTCTTCGCCAAGGGCGCCAACTGGATCCCCGCCGATTCCTTCGTGGCTCAAGTAGACGAGGCTCGCTACCGCGATCTCCTGGAGCTGGCCGTCGAGGCCAACATGAACATGCTGCGGATCTGGGGCGGTGGCATCTATGAGAAAGACGTCTTTTACCATCTCTGCGATGAGCTGGGCATCCTCATCTGGCAGGACTTCATGTTCGCCTGTGCGTTATACCCCGACGACGCCCCTTTCATGGCCGAGGTGGAGCGGGAGGCGGGGGCGGTGGTGCGGCGGCTGCGCAATCGTCCCTGCCTGGCCCTCTGGTGCGGCAACAACGAGAACGACTGGATAGACGACATGCGCAACTGGCAGCGGCCGGGGCGGGACTTCCCGGGCAAGAGGATTTACCATGAGCTGCTGCCGCCCATCGTGGAGCGGCTGGACGGCACCCGGCTCTACTGGCCCTCCAGCCCCTACGGCGGGAACGACCACAACGACGAGCGGGAGGGAGACCGCCACAACTGGCAGGTCTGGCACGGTACCGTGTTCCCCCGCCGCTTCGGCCAGGAGCCGAAGCGAGACCTCTCGCCGGAGGGCATCTCCTACCGCCACTACGCCGAGGACCCAGCCCGCTTCATCAGCGAGTTCGGCATGCACGCCGCGCCGGTGTTGGAGACGCTGCGACGCAACGTGCCAGCCACGGCCCTGCACCTCGGAAGCCCGGAGCTGCTCTACCGCAACAAGGACGAACCCAAAGACAAAGGGGACCTGTTGATGCTGGCCCACACCGGTCTGCCCAGCTCGCTGCAGGAATACCTCGACTTCTCCATGATTTGTCAGGCCGAAGGGCTGAAGTTCGGTATCGAGCACTATCGGCGGCGGAAGTTTCACTGCAGCGGGACCCTCTTCTGGCAGTGGAACGACTACTGGCCGGGCCTCAGTTGGAGCGTGTTGGACTACTACCTCTTTCCCAAGGCCGGCTACTTCTACGCCAAGAGGGCCTACGCACCCATTTTGGCCTCCTTCAAAGAGGAGGTGGATGGCGTCTCGCTATGGATCACCAACGACACCCTGGAGGACTTCGTGGACACGGTAAGGGTCTTTCATGGTGACTTCTCCGGCCAGGAGCTGTACGAGGATGTCTTGGAGATCCGAGTGCCAGCCAACGCCTCTGTGAAAGTCCGGCATCTCTCCTTCGATGAGCTAGACATCGCAGATCCCCGGCAGGAGTATTTGGCCGTGTGTTCCCAAAACGGCAGGTTTTATGACAACCGCCACTTCTTCGTGGAGGTCAAGGACCTGGTCAGGCCGAAGCCTGACTTGAAAGTAGAAATCGCCGAAGGGAGCGACGGGAAGTACGAGGCTTCGCCCAGAGGGCAGGGCTCTGCCCGAAGGGTCAGGGTAGCTACCGATGTCTACGCTTATTTCGTCAAGCTGGTCGTGCCCATAGAGGGCACTAAGTTCAGCGATAACTACTTCGACCTCTTCCCCGGCCAGGAGCGGGTCATGGAGGTCTGGAACGAGGCGGGCCGGCGGCTGGAAGAGAACGATATAGCAGTGAGTTGCCTCTAGCAGAGCTGAAGGTGGGAGAGACGGCGGTAGTTCCTGCGCCCTAATTGGTACTTGCCCAGTCGGCTGGGACCCACTGTGCGGGCGGACGCTAGCAGGCCAACGTGGCAGCTCTTTGCTAAGGAGAATCTATGCGTTACGGATACTTTGACGATCAGCGCCGTGAGTATGTTATCACGCGGCCTGATACCCCTCTACCTTGGATCAACTACCTGGGGAACGAAGCCTATTTTGGCCTCATTTCCAACACCGCCGGAGGCTACTCCTTCTATCGGGACGCACGCCTCCGACGCCTCACGCGCTATCGCTACAACAACGTCCCCTTCGATTGCAGCGGGCGCTACATCTACTTGCGAGACGATGACACAGGAGAGTTCTGGTCTCCTTCCTGGCAGCCTACTCGCCGCGAAGTGGAGAACTATTTCTGCCGCCACGGGCTGGGCTATACCATCATTGGTTCCACCTGCAACGGAATCGGAGCGCAGACTCGGTACTTCGTCCCGCTGGGCGAGAGCCTGGAAGTCTGGCAACTGACGTTGACCAATCGGCGCGAGGAGCCCGCCAACCTCTCGGTTTTCTCCAGCATCGAATTTTGCCTGTGGGATGCCCAGGACGACGCCACCAACTTTCAGCGTAATTTCAACATCGGCGAGGTGGAAGTTCCCCCCCTCAGTCCCCCCCGTGATAACGGGGGGGAAGTGGAAGGGGGGGTGATTTACCACAAGACCGAGTACCGCGAGCGGCGGGATCACTTCGCCTTCTTTGCCTGCTCCGAAGCACTGGCCGGGTTCGACACGCAACGGGACGTGTTCCTGGGACCATGCCGAGGCTGGGACAATCCGGCGGCGGTCGAGCGCGGACAATCGTTTAACTCTGTGGCCCACGGCTGGGCGCCGATGGGCTCGCACCACGTCAAAGTCACCCTCGAGCCTGGCGAGACCCGCCAGATCATCTTCCTGCTTGGCTATCACGAGAATCCTCGTGATCAGAAGTTCGATCCCCCTGGTTCGCAGATGATCAACAAGCAAACGGTCAAGCCCATCATCGCCAAATATCTGGACAAAGACAACGTAGACGCGGCCTTCGAGGCTCTGCGAGCCTACTGGGACGGCCTGCTGGACACTTTGCAGGTGGAAACACCGGACGTCCACACCAACCGCATGGTCAACGTCTGGAACGCCTACCAGAACATGGTCACCTTCAACCTGTCGCGCTCAGCCTCGTTCTTCGAATCGGGCATCGGGCGCGGCTTGGGCTTCCGCGACTCCAATCAGGACCTGCTGGGCTTCGTCCTCATGGTTCCGGCGCGGGCCCGCCAGCGCATCCTGGACCTCGCCACGACACAACTGGAGACGGGCGGTGCGTACCACCAGTATCAGCCGCTCACCAGGCGCGGCAACGATGAGGTTGGTAGCAACTTCAACGACGACCCGCTGTGGTTGATACTGAGCGTGGCCGCCTACCTGAAAGAAAGCGGCGACTGGAGTATCCTGGACGAGCTGGTGGAGTACGACAACCAGCCCGGCACCGAAACGCCGCTCTACGAACATCTACAGCGCAGCCTGCGCTACACGCTGGAGCGGCTGGGGCCGCACGGCCTGCCGCTCATCGGCCGCGCCGACTGGAACGACTGCCTGAACCTGAACACCTTCTCCGACACGCCGGGCGAATCCTTTCAGAGCGTGGCCACCCAAAGAAAGGGGAAGGTGGCCGAATCGGTCTTCATCGCCGGGCTGTTCGTGCTGGCGGCGAAGGAGATGGCGGCCATCGCCCGCTGGCGTGGCCTGGAGGACGAAGCGCAGAGTTATCTCGACGCGGCAGCCAGGATGGAGGCCACTGTGCTCGAGCACGGGTGGGACGGAGATTGGTTCCTTCGCGCCTACGATGACTTCGGGCACAAGGTCGGCTCCCACGAATGTGAGGAGGGGCAGATCTTCATCGAACCGCAGGGCTTCTGCGTTATGGCTGGCATGGGCCTCGACGACGGCAGGGCCGAAAAAGCGCTGGCGGCGGTGAAGGAACGCCTGGCGACGCCGCACGGCATCATTCTCCAGCAACCTGCCTACTCACACTATTACCTGCACCTGGGCGAAATCTCATCTTACCCCCCAGGTTACAAAGAGAACGCCGGCATCTTCTGCCATACCAACCCGTGGATCATGATCGCCGAGGCCATGGTCGGACACGGCGACCAGGCGCACGACTACTACCTTCGCATCAACCCTTCGGCGCGGGAGGCCATCAGCGAGGTGCATCGCTGCGAGCCGTACGCGTACGCCCAGATGATCGCCGGTCGCGATGCCCCCACTCACGGCGAGGCCAAGAATTCCTGGCTGACCGGCACGGCCGCCTGGAACTACGTGGCCATCACCCAGTGGATTCTGGGCATCCGGCCCACCTACGCCGGCTTGCAGATCGCGCCGGCCATCCCCAGCGACTGGCCTGGTTTCAAGGCCTCGCGTGTTTACCGCGGTGTGACCTACCGCATCACTGTGGAGCGCATTGGCGCAGGCAATACGGTCTCGCTCACCGTGGACGGCAAGCCGATCGAGGGAAACATTGTTCCACCACCGCCGACTGGCTATACTGATGAGGTGATGGTTAAAGTCATTCTGACGTGACTACTCAGGCTGTCATTGCGAGCGAAGCGAAGCAATCCCCAAGCCGCAAGGAGGAGATTGCTTCGTCGCAAAAAACGCTCCTCGCAATGACACGGGCTGAGCAGTTACATTCTGACATGATGATGAAGTGCGAGTATCAAGCAGCGAATACCTAGCATCACGTATCCAGTATCAAGTCGCGCTGTCCACAAGGATTTGATTACGACTGGAGGCTACGCCATGCTCTACCCACAGATAAATCCATTTCGCCAGGTTATAGACCTCTCCGGCTTCTGGGACTTTCGTTTCGATCCCGACGGTCAGGGCGAG
>JBAWAP010000172.1:0-1794 GCA_049589355.1 Anaerolineae bacterium | reverse complement strand
CCTATGGTTCGCCCATTTTCAGGGCGGTTTTAGAAAATCCGTGCAAAGTCTGGTGTAGATGTCCAGTGAGAAACCCAGCAACACCAAGATGCATTGTTGCAACTTGGAGAGTGGAGTGAGATGACGACGAGTTTGGTGTGGTTCTTGAATGACTGTCAAAGTAATATCCCGAAAGGCTTCCAAGAGTCGCTCTGCTGTAGGTCGAGCTGTGGCTCGCTTGGGGTTCCCGGCGTACAGACCTGCCAGTTGCGCACCTTCCGCTGCCAAGCGACGACTGACGACGAACTCCAACAGCGTCAGCACTCGCAAGCCGATAGACAGCAGCCGGATCAACCCCGTGGCATGGTCATCGCGTTGCAGGTACATGGGCGTCAACGACAATGGCTGGCTCTTCAGTCGCCCCATACCACGATCGATGATGTACTGACTACGATAGGCCAGCGCAGCTTGCGTCAGGGAGAGTCGTTCGACAGGTGCATTGGTGACGTACACGCGCCAGCCCAGCCAGCGTATCACCTCTTCCAGCGCTCTCTCCTCGACGACAGCAGTCACCCGTACTTCCCGCTCCACCCGTACCGTCGCCGGCCGTTCGCGGTAGCGCCGCACCGGACGCTCGCACGCGCTTTCCTCGTAGCTCAACCGCAAGAGGCCGTGAACCTGATGCCGTTCTGCGACCGCTTCGGCTGCCTGGCGCAGCGGCTCCACATCGGTGAACCGCTTCCTCCCTCGCCCCCGTTGGTTCAGGGCGGCCAGGGCATCTTGAGCCTTTGCCAGTCGAGCGCGCAGCACTGCTTCCGCCGCCTGCGCTTGCTTCAGAGAGTGCAAGACCAGCCGTCGCTCCAGCCAGGTGATGGTCTGCCCGTCCACCTCCGCCGTCAGCGTCTCCACCCGTTCGTGGCCTTCGGCGATGCGTTCCCGCTCGCTGTTCTCCTTCTCCCAGTAAATGTCGGCCAAGCCCTGAGTCCCCGCCCAGACCGGGGCCAGGTAGCTCTCCAGCACTGCCGGCGGCAATTGCGTCTCCGACAACGGGCACAGGTAGAAGTCTCCGCCGGCATGGGTAAAGGCGCGGGTTGCCAGCGCTCCCATCTTGCAATCGCCGATATACAACAACCCTCGACGCCCCAGGCCCTCCCGCACCCGGGTGATAGCTGGAATGTACAGCGGGTCATCCGCCCGCTGACCGGACAACACCTCTGTCGCCAACGGCATACCCAGGGGATCCAGGGTAGACAGCATCACTTTCACCTGAGGCAGGTCCGGCCGCCGATCCTTGCTGTGACCAAACTGGAACAACCCATCGGGGGTCACGGACCAGTAGCCGCTGGCAGTGGTACTGTCCAGGCGCACCTGTTCTGGGCTCAGGTCGTACACTCGCAGCGAGTGTCGGTTCAGAGCGCCCTCAAAGGCATCCCACTGGGCATCGTCACTCAGGGCGCGCAAAACATCTCCCAACCGGTCATCGCTGAAGTCCAGGACACGCACCTCCTGACCGGTGCCCCGACTCAGGGTTTCCAGCCGCTTCCCTGCCCAGGTTTGGACATGGTTCAGCCGATGGTCACCTTGGGAAAGGATATGGGTCAACCAGACCTCAGTTACCCGCCCCAGGCTAAGCCCCTCCCAGTTGCCGTGGGTTGGAAAATGCTCATCCAGCAGGGACTGCACGCCCATGTGCTCTTGTTGAGCCAGCAACAGAGGGATGTCATCAACTCGTTCACTAATCACGGTAAGCATCTCGGTCATACCGAGAGCTTACCACAATTCTCGAAACTTGTCCAAATTTGAGCGAACCAAAGG
>JBAWAP010000171.1:0-5655 GCA_049589355.1 Anaerolineae bacterium | reverse complement strand
GCCTTGCGTTTGGCACGCTTGTCCACCACCTGCTCGCCCTTGGGGTCTTGCGCGCGGTGGCCCAGGTACTGCTCGTAGATCGTGCCCAACACGTCGGCGTCAATGGCGTTGAAGTCGTAGAAGCCGTAGCCGCCGGCCACATCGTGCAAGCCCTTGATGACCATCTCGAAGGGAGCAGGCTCGCTCTTCAACTCCTCGCAGAAGTGGGGGGCGAAGAGGAGCGTGTCATAGGTGGCGTCGAACTGGCGGAACAACTGATTGAGCTCCGCCACCAGGTCTCCCTTACGGTCCTGCTCGTGCCACTGGCGCAACAGCGGCCGCAGAAGGGGAGGCTCGATCTCGCGGTCCTCACAGGTGCGGATGAAGATCAGCCGGTCGAGGACGCGCTGCACGGCCTGGTCAATCTGCTCGATGGACCACTGAGGGTTATAGGGTCGCAGGTAGCGGAAGAGCTCACTGCGCCATTCGGTCAGATCAGCGAAGAGCTGACGGTTTACTGGCGTCTTCTTCACCTTCCGGCCCACGGCCTCAGCAGCCCCGTCGAGCGCTCCCTCCTCCATCGCCGGACGCGACAGCAACCACAGATCATCGAAGCGATCCAGATACTCCTCCCAATAGAGGTCCTTGAAGATAGCGCGGGCGGGGATGGTCTCCTGCCACTCGGCGTTGAAGACCTTGAGGCCCTCAAAGTCGGTGAGGACGGCCCAGGTGACGCCTTTGAGCCAGGCGTAGTTGATGGCCTGCTGCGCCCAGCGGGGATCCTCCAGGTTTTCGGGGATTTTCTTGGTCTCCAGGAAGAAGCGAGGGATTCCGCCCAGGCGGAAGGCAAAGTCCACGAAGCCACGCGATACCCTTTCCTCAGGACTGACCTCGCGCGTGTCCTCGACGTTCCAGCCCAAGGCCCGGAAAAGGGGTAGAACGAACTCTTGCCGGGTGGCGGGTTCATTGTACCGCCTGCGGTTGCGGGCGCTCAGCCTGGCAAAGCGCTCCACCAGCCCTCCGACTTCGATTTTGGCATCAGCGTAGGATACAGCCACTCTGTTTTTCCCCACTCTGGTTACCTGCGTACTAAAACGCCAGCCTCAGGGTACGCAAAGGCGTGGACCTAGCGGCAACAGATGGCAAACAGATAAGCGGCTGGGGACCGTCGCCAACTCATCTGCTTTCCGCTGCCTATCCGTTGCAGTTACACAAGAGCAACGCATGTCTACATTTATGAAGAGAGAGCGAAGGAGAATTCGTCGACGTACTGGTAGCCCAGAGCATCGAAGAGTTCCAGCGCAGCATAGAGGGAGTGACGGTGAGGAAGTTCGATTAGGTGACTACGGATGATCTCAGGAGTGATCCGCATGGCAGGCTCTTTGGAGGCTACTCAAGCTGGCCGGACAGCAACTCCCGTAAACGATCAAGGTCCACGCCTGGCTCGCCCGCTGATGCAAATGAGACAACCGCCGACACGGATTTCTCCGCCAAAGCCTGAACGGTAGCCATCGGCTGAACCGTCAGGTCTACCTCAGCCAGTACGTCGTCCAACGCCGTCTCAACGAGAGCCATAGCTCGACGCAGGCAATGGTCTACTTCCAACAAATCCCGAGTGGAGAGAGTACCTACGCGATGTACCACCAACGCCGGCTCGACGGCGGCGACCTTGGGCCGGACAAAAGAGGGCTTTAGCAACCCCGCATCTGCCCAATCAGCCAGCGCATAGTCTATGGTCGGATTGGCCTGGGATATCTGGGAAGACACGTACGCCAACAAAAGCTCCGACCGGGCCGCATGGTAGATGCGGCTGCTCACAACTACAGCAGGCCGCGTCTTGAACGCTGAGAGATCAGTGTATGGGAAAGGGATCAGTACAACGTCACCGCGTCGGAACACCGTAAAGTTCCCTCCAGTTGTCGTAGATGGCATCCTCGGGGTTATCCCAATCCCTCTGGAATGTATCCAGGCTCATAGCTGACCAGTTGGTCTCATCATCTGGTTCGCCGGCCAGGACACTTTCCAACAACAGTTTGGCTAGTGCCAGCCGTTCCACGGTCGTCAGCCTCTTGGTACCACTGAATATTTCGGCCACCTGCGGAGGGACAGTTCCTACAGTCACCCTCGTTGTCATCTTTCACCTCTATAACCCTTCTTGCCCCCCTTGTCGTGAAGAGGTAGCTTCTCTATTACATTACATTCCTGGCTGGCGTCTCATTAGTCGCATTGTTTGCTTCATTCGCGTGATTAACCAGCAAGGGCGCAGGTGCGCCCTTCCGCCAAATTCTAAGGGTAGGGTGAGGCACACCCATAAAGAGCGAGGCGAAACCCCACTTCTCCTATGGCGTAGAGCAGGGTTATCCGTTGACGGCGGGGAGCACGGTTTTACCTCGTGCCCCCCGCCTGTCGTCGCGAAAGCACAAGCTTACTCGGGCATGTCGCACGGCCGCGTGGGCTTGCCGAGGTTCCCAATTGGGATCCAGTATACTGAAGGTAGCCCTCTCAGACGCACTGATTGGGCACGGGAGCTCACATTTGGCTCCCTACCTCTCGATGATCACCCGCACCTGGCAGGGCTGCGGAAAGTTCCCGGTGTTGTCCACCACGACGAGGCGCAGCGTGTAGACCCCTTCGGGCAGGGCCCCCGTGTTCCAGTAGCCGAGGATGCCATTGACCACCGGCTGGTAGTAGAGCCAACCTTCGATAACGGACCATTCCGCGGGCAACTGGCCGGAGCCAAACTCCAGCTTGTAGAACCAGAAGTTGTCAATGGCGGCCGTCCCCTGTACAAAGGTGGTCCCCCACCCATCGAGCGTGGCGTTCACGGTGGGGTAGGTTATGTTCGCCTTGGGAAGGCAGACAGCTATCTGGGGGGTGGGGGTAGGTGTAGGGGTAGGTGTAGGTGTAGCCGTTGGCCTCACCGGTGGCACGATGGGGGGAGGAGCGGCGTAGCCGGGGATGAGCAGCGTCTGTCCAGCGTAGATGTGATTTGGATTCGGGAGGTTGTTAGCGACGGCGATGGCCCAGTAGGTCGTGCCGAAGCGAAGGGCAATGCGGTATAGGTTGTCACCTCGCTGCACGATGTAGTAGCCACCCGTTGGGGGAGGCGGTGGCGCGGGCGGCCCGGTGGGGATTAGTAGCACCTGGCCGACGCGAATGTAGGCCGGATTGAGGATGCCATTGGCCTGGGCGATGGCCGTGACCGTGACGCCGTAGCGGCGGGCGATGGAGTAGAGGGTGTCGCCCCGCTGCACGGTGTAGTAGAAGTCTGGGGACGGGGACCAGCCGGCCCAGGCCGGAGAGGCGTGGGCCACGATACCAGTCGCCAGCGCCAATTGCACCGCCAGCAGGGTCAAAATAAAGATTTTACCTGATTTGCCTTTCATCTTACACCTCCTTGATTTTCCTTGATTTAGTTCCTCGAATATTCGAGGATGTTCCTTAGAAATGCCCCGAAGCGGCGCCTTTTCGGCGCACGAGTAGAGCAGGATTGTCTGCTGACAGCGGGGAGCACGGCTTTACTCCGCGCTCCCCGCCTATGGTCGCGAAAGCACGAGCCTACTTGGGCATGTCGTGCAAGGCGGCGTAGGCTTGTCGAGGCCTCCAATCAGGATACACTATGCTGAAGGCAGCCTTCTCGTCAGAGGCTCCAAGCACAGGGCCGAAGTTGAGGTTCCAGAGGAACATCGGCCCCACCCAGCCCCAGCCCTTGCCCATCTCGTAGGCCTTGACGATGTATCGGGCCTGTTCCAATTCGGTGTTGTCAGCAGCGTACTCGTAGCCAGGCTTCGGCGAGACCCCCAGGCCAGCCACCGATGCCCAACCGAACTCCGTAGGCCAAAGCTTCTTGGCACTGTCGCCATACCTGACCATGATGTTGCGAGCGCCCTCCATGGTGCCACGAAAGACCCAGCTATGATGATGGTTGTCAGAAGGGCCACGGAAGACAGCCGTGGGATCGCTCCACGTTCGCCAATCGGCATCGGGAGGGACGTTGTAGCCGCTGGGATGCACTCCCACAGCATCGCAGTAATTCTTCAGGCCGGCCTGATACATCCGCTCCAGGTAGGTGAGGTCATCAACGGCTATGAGCGGGTTATCCCCGCAAGGGGTCAGAGCACCGCTGACAACGATGGCGCCAGAGTCCTTGGCCTTGATAGCCTGATAAGCCGCAGCCAGGAGCTGGACGTAGCGATTGGCATCCAGAGCCTCGTTGCCCCACTCGTAATGCAGGTTCTGCTCGTTCCAGACCTCGTAGGCTTGGACCCGGCCTTTATAGCGCTCGGCCATGGCCCCCATGAAGTTGGCCAAGTCCTGCGGGTTGGCCGGTGGCCCGTCCACCGTCAGGTCGGCAAGGCCACCCCTGGCCCAGGTTGGGGCCTTGACCACGCTGAGGAGAACCTTGAGGCCCGCGTTGTAGCAGCTATTGACCAAAGTGTCAATGTTGCCCCAGTTGATGTTCCCCTTGGAAGTCTCAAAGTCCTTCCAGACGATCTGGTGCTTGATCCAGCCAAAGCCTATGTCCTTGACTGTGCTGACGATCTTGGCCTGATCTTGACCGATCATGTGCACTTGAATACCGTAGCCAAAGCTCGTTGGCGTTGGAGTTGGGGGCTTTGGCGTCGGCGTGGGAGTCGGCCCTGGGGTAGGCGTAGGCGGGACATAGCCCGGCCCTGGGATAAACAGCACCTGGCCACGGTGGATGAGCGATGGGTTAGAGATGTTGTTGGCCACCACGATGGCCCACACTGTGGTGCCGAAGCGGCGGGCGATGCGGTACAGGTTGTCACCTCGCTGCACGGTGTAGTAGACACCCGTCGGGGGAGGCGGTGGCGCGGGCGGCCCGGTGGGGATTAGTAGCACCTGGCCAACGCTAATGTAGGCCGGATTGAGGATGCCGTTGGCCTGGGCGATGGCTTGCACCGTGGTGCCGTAGCGGCGGGCGATGGAGTAGAGAGTATCGCCCCGCTGCACCGTGTAGTACGGGCCGGAGGGGGGAGGGGATGGTGGCCCGGAGGGGATGCACAACACCTGTCCAACGTGGATAAGAGAGGTATTGGCAATCCCGTTGGCCTGGGCGAGGGCCTGCACTGTGGTGCCGTAGCTACGGGCGATGGAGTAGAGGGTGTCGCCCCAGCGCACGGTGTAATAGGTGCATGAGTATCCCCCTGCCTCAGCCACACCAAGGCCCATCACGAGCTGGGACATCACCAAGACCACGATTAGAACTTTGGTTAATACGTTTTTCATCTTGACCTCCTTTTTGTGAAGAATGGCCTGGAGCTCAAGCCCCAAGGCAAACACTTAGAATCGGGCAACCACTCTTTTCGCCTACATAATACTACAAATAACCGGTTCTGTCAAGCGGCTTGCACAAGTCCGCCAGACTGAATGAAACGTAGTGGTAAAGACCTAAATCGCTAGAAACGGCTGAGGTCGTCACTATCCAAAGTCGGGGTTCGGCCCTCCTCACCATCTCCGCTGCCTCCCTGATACCCTCGATAGAGCTCCGGGGGCCGTCAGGTCATGCCAGGCGATGTCGAAGCCTATGGGAGCATTACGCATTTCTTACAGTGTCAGGGGAGCGAGCGCCGGTTGAGTAGCGAAGCGTATCGAAACCAAGCGAGCGGCTCCACAGACACCCCGCTTGGCCTCGATACGTCGCTTCGCTCCTAC
>JBAWAP010000170.1:0-2101 GCA_049589355.1 Anaerolineae bacterium | reverse complement strand
CCCAAACCCCAATACCCAATATCCAATCTCGAATCCTCCAAAACGGAGTCAGCCCCGACTCCTCCTACGACGGCACCACCGACGCCACCATCACCACCTGGAGCGGCAACAGTTTCGCCAACCTGGGCAGCTTGGTTTACCTGCAGGTGGGCGAGACGGGCGATGCCGACGAGTTCCGCCTCCTGGTGCGCTTCGAGCTGGAGGGCTGGCTGCCGGCTAGCATCCAGGTGGACGAGGCCTGGCTGGAGCTGCGCGCCTACGACAGCGGCTACGACGACGGGCCCCACGACGCGGTGGCTCATCGCGTCATCGAAGAGTGGGTGGAAGGCAATGGGTGGGACCTGTTCGCCGATGGTCGGGATCAGGGCGTCACCTGGACCACGGCCCGCCCTGGTGTGGACTGGGCCACCCCCGGCGGCGACTCCGATCCAACGGAGCTGGATCGGGTGACGATAGCGGCCAATCCGGACGGCTGGTATCGTTGGGACGTGACCGAGGCCGTCCGTGCCTGGGTAGATGGCACGGCCCCGAACTGCGGCCTGCTCCTGGAGCCCGACAACGCTCCCTGGCTGCACCACCAGTTCCGCTCCAGCGAGTACAGTGATCCCAACCTGCGGCCGCGCCTGATCGTGAACATGGTAACAGAGTGCATCCCTGGCGACCTGGACTGCGACTGCAACGTGGACATCCTGGACATCATGTTGGTGGCCACCCGCTGGCAGACCGCTGAAGGTGACCCCGACTACGACCCGGCCTACGACCTGGACGATAGCGGCGAGATAGACATCGTGGACATCATGCTGGTAGCGGTGCGCTGGGGGGAAACCTGCACGACACCCACACCCACCCCAACGCCGACTCCCACCGCCACGCAATCCCCAATACCCAATATCTCTTTCTGCCCGCCCTACGTGGACTCTCCGCTGTACCGGCCTCGGCAGACCCAGATCACCGTCGGCCCCAACGATGACTGGATGGGAATCATCCAGAGCGCTCAGCCTGGCACCGAGATCCTGCTGCTCGACGGCGAGTACCTCCTCGACCAGTACGCGGTGCTGGTCTACGACGACGTCACCATTCGCAGCGCCAGCGGCAATCGCGACGCGGTGCTCGTCCGGGGCATGGGCTACGGCGTGGGCAGCGAGGGCTTCATGGTGTACGGGGCCAACGTCACCATCGCCGACCTCTCGATGACGGCCATGCGCAACCACGCCATCTCCATCAAGGGCGAACAGGGTGCCCAGGCCCCCCACATTTACAACGTCCACCTGTACGACATCGGCACCCAGCACATCAAGGGCACCCCAGGGGGTATCGCGGACGGCGTCGTGGCCTGCTCGTCCATCGGCTACACCCCAGGTGGCGTGCAGGGCGACTACATAGACGGGGTTGACATCCATCAGGCCATTGACTGGGTCATCCGCGACAACCTGTTCTACAACATCTGGGGCGACGGTTCGGGATGCGAGGTGGACATTGACTGCGGCACGTACACCAGCGGGCCGGCCATCCTCATGTGGAATAGCGCCAGTGGCACGATTGTCGAGCGCAACGTCTTCCGTGACTGTTTCCGCAACATTGCTTTCGGCCTGGGCAATGGCCACGAGGGGGGCATCATCCGCAACAACTTCATTTACCAGTCCACGCCGGGCGATGCCGGCATCGAGCTGCGCGATGCCCACAACGCCCAGGTCCAGCACAACACCATCATCCTGGGCGGCGACTACCCTGGGGCCATCGAGGTGTGGAACGCCGACGGCCATCTCATCCGCAATAACCTGATCACCGCACCCGTCTGGAACCGGGGCAACGCCTCCTTCACCGCGGGGGGCAACATCACCGACGCCAGCAACGACGACCTGGTAGCGCCCGGCGACCCGCACCTGCCGCCAGGCTCGCGGGCCATCGGTGCTGGCGTGCCCACCGACGTGGACAGCGACATTGACGGTGATCCGCGCGAAGGCCGCTGGGACGTCGGGGCCGACCAGTTCAGTCCGTAGTAGGGGCAGGTCTTGCACCTGCCCTGGGCGCCCGCGAGGGGTACCCCTACAACCGAAATGGTAACTGCTCAGCCTGTCATTCTGAGCGAAGCGAAGAATCT
>JBAWAP010000169.1:0-45140 GCA_049589355.1 Anaerolineae bacterium | reverse complement strand
AAGGCAGATAAACCGGAGGCCTCCTTTTTCTTCGTACTCCGGGCACGTTTCCTGCGCTGGTTATGGCCCAACCGGATGGTTCGAGCAACGGTCGCGCTCGGATCTTGACCCTTTTTTCAGGGGAGTCGTAATACGCCAGGTCTACCTCAATGGATTTGGTGTGGATGATATCGTGCATGTAGTCGGTTACAACCAGAGCCTGCGCTTCGTTGACAAGCCCCGCGATCGAGTGCAACAAGGCGCCGACCAAGCTCACTGCGCCCGTGAGGCCAACGAGAAGCGCCACCCGCCCGAAGGCGACTCCTTTGTCGGGGGCCGCTAGGCCAGCGGACACCGTGTCCACCACCAGCTTCATGAGATAGAGCGACAGCAACGGCAGCGGACCCTGCACAACCAGAAGCGCCAGGCTGGCCATTGTCCAACCCGGCGCGCTTTGCCAGACAAGGCGCACAGCACGTTTGAGTTGCAATGCGCGCTGTATTCTTAGTCTTACCGATTCACCTGTTTGCGTGGACAAAGACTATCATCCCTTGCCTTCCCTCAGCACCTCCGCCCTAGCATGTGCAACCTCACAGAAATAGCTAACTGGCATATCCATCTCCCCGGTCTCCAGGTAAGCATGGGCCGGACACCACAGGCAGAGGTTTATCAAAGGGCAGACCCGGCACTTCTCCAAAAACTCCCTTCTGTTTGACCGCGTATCCCGCACCCGGGGGACGAAGTTGTGCCAGGCGTCGGTGAGGCTTCCCTTTCTTAAGTCATAGACACAGTCAGGATGCCAGAGGGAAGAGCAGAGGCGAAAGAGGCCATCGTAACTGACGTTGAAACTGCCGCTGCCCGTGCCGCAGTGAAAGAGATGATCGCAACCGATGTGCGCGAAATCGTCGTTGATGAGCGTGTCGCACTTTTTTTGCAGCGCGTTGAATCGCTCGGGGTCAGCGCGCTCGAGCGCGACGATTTCTGCGGGCGTCAGTCGCTCGGCTCTAATTTCCTCGTTGCGCTGCGCGTCGCCGTCAAAGCGCAGGTGCAGTTGCGGGTCGAAGCGGTAAAAGTCTTTGGTGCGCGCACGGCAGAACGCGGCAATCGCGTCGAACTCGTGCAGGTTGGATTGCAGCGCCATCGCTTTGAGGCGCACGCGCACGTCAGTGTCGAACAGCGTGTTCAGCCCGCGCATGAACTTGTCGAACGAGCCGGGCTTGCGCGTGACCGCTTCGTACGTCTCGCGCGTGACGCCGTAGACGGTCACTTCAACGTCGCGCGGTGGATACTTGCGGAACAGCCGCGCGTGTTCTTCGGTGACGAGCGTGGCGTTGGTAAAGACAGAGACGAGCAGGCCCTTGCGTTTGAGCGCGAGGTAGATGTCGGCGAAATCGAGGCGCAGGAGCGGCTCACCGCCGGTGAGGAGGCACCACAGCGCGCCGAGTTTGACCGCCTGGTCGGCGATGTCTGCGATTTCGGCGACGGTGAGTTCTTGTGCCTGCGCGGCGCGGTCGCCCGCCGAGAGGTTGATATAGCAATGGCGGCAATCGTTGTTGCAGCGCGCGGTGATCTCGAGATCGAACGACAGCGGCACACGCTTGTCTTTCAGTTTGTCCCAGAGGGGAAAATCCTGGATTTCTTTCGTGGTGACTGGCAAATCCGACATGGTATAATCCGCGAATAACGCGAATCTTGTAGTGTCTCCTAACATGTCGAACAGTATGCGAAGAGCGGCACTCTGCACATCGGCCCTAGATTTTGGGGCATATTCGCTAATTGCTACAACATATAGTGCCCTCAACGTTCCAAAAGCAACTTTCCACAGTTCTGTAAAGTGTTCAAGATGTTAGGAGACACTACAGAATAACGCGAATCTCCATTAGTTACGCCGTGATGAGTGCGTAATGATAATCGCGCTCAAGCCACGCAAGTTCAAAATCGCCGCGCGGAACAGCCAGAGGTGCCTCAGTGCAATGAGGATCGTTCACGTACAACTGGCTTTCATCGTAGCCAACGACCAGCAAGGCATGGCTGGTGCTGTACGTCCAGTAACGCAACTCACCGGTGCGCACAAACACGATCACCGGATGACCCTGCTGCAACATCGTCTCCAAGCCAGCCATGTCCGTTTTGCTGTAGACGACATGCAGATTCAAACTGGTCAGCAGGCGAATATTTGCGGCAGGCGCGCCGTAGAGCCTGATTCTCAACAATCGTAGCAATTCGGCATAGTCCACTGCCCGCCCCAGGTACGCCAACACCATCGCCGCGCAAGCGGCTAGGCAGTCGCCATCACCTTGCTGCAGCCGGTGCGGTACTGAGAGCAAGACCCTCGGCACGGGCATTGACCTCCGCGATCAACTGGGGAGTAACGTGCATCTGACCAGTTTCTACGTCTACGTCAATCGCGCCAACCTCTCCCACGTCGCCGCGCGAGGTCAGCGCGAGGATCACCGGCACGCGCCAACACATCCGCTCAGCCAGAACGAGCATCGGAGTACCAGCGTGCATCATGTAACTGATCTCGCTTAACACAAAGGCATTGACCTTCTGCCGGGCAGCATAAGCGGAGATGTTGACGTCCGCGACTACTTTGATGTCTACTTCCAGTCGCCCTGTTCTCGGGATGGACTCGACCAGCGATGCCATTCGCACATCCTTTCCAGAATGTTCTCTACACCCGAATTGTAGCATAGATGCGCAGCAGACGCAACTGACTTTTCACCGCGGGTCTAATGCTTCAGACTCTCGCTGATGCGTCCTCTGCAAGTCCATTCCACCGCGCGCCAGAATCGCTTCGGCTTGCGCGATGAGCGCGTCGTCCAAGCCCGCGCCGCGATAGCGCACACGCGTCTGCATCTCGTCAACGTGCCAGCCCGCCCCGCGCGGACAGCCATCGGGATGCCAGTTGATCGTCACCGATGCCGCCGGGGGGCGCGCTCCGTTCAGGTGCAGCGCGAGCATCCACATCGTCACCCCGCGTCCTTGCCACGACGATTTCGACACGTCGAACGCGTCGGGCGACAACTCGCGGTAGAGGTCGTGCGACTGGGCAGCATTCAGCGGCAGGCGCACGCGGTACGACAGGCGCGGACGCGCCATGTTCAGCCACGCCGACGCGAGGCGGCGATACCACGCGCGACGCTGCACTGCGCCGATGCGCTCGATCAGGCGCGGGAACGCCTCCCAGTTCCACCACTCCCACCCCGCCGCGCGCAGTGCCGCGACGCCGCGCAATGGTTGCGGATGCAGGGGCATCCGTGCGCCGCGTCGCTCAATCGCCGTCACAACGCCAAGCACGTCGTCGCCATAGGTGGATCCATCGCCACCCTGCTTCGTTCGGTCGGGGCGAGTCACGATGTAGGGCTTGCCATTGTCGATCCCTTTGGCGATGGCACGATGTCCGAACAGCGCCGCGCCGCGCCGGAAAACGGCAATGTCGCCGACCGCGACTTGCTCAATCGGGCGCGATTCGATGTGCAGCACGTCGCCGGGCTGGACGCAGGGGAACATGCACGTGCCCTGGGCGCGAAACGTGACCTTGCCGCGATCCGCCAGCACGCGTCCGATTTCCAACGAGGCGACGACGAGACTGCGCGCGGCGAGCGGCACGGCGCGGACTGCCAGCGGACAATCCGTCTGCTGGGCGGCGCGATGGGGACAGGAAGCGACGGGGCAATCCATCTCGACTATTTGACGACGAGCATCTTGCGCCGCGCCAGTTCGGCGACCAAGCCGGTCACATCGCGCTCGATGTCGGCGGCAGGCGCGCTGTACTCGGCGGCGAGTTCGTTTGCGATTTGGCGCAGGGAGCGCGTACCATCCAGGCGGCCCCAAATCGCTTTGCCGGTTTCGTTCAGCGTATAGAGTTCGTCTTCCATGTCGCCGATGCCGGCGGCCAGCGGGACGATGATCAGTTCGCCTTCGATCTCGCGCGCCACCACGTCTTCAGACGGCGCACAGATGTTGTCTAATGTGATTGATGGTTCCATTTGTTGTCCTTTCATGTTTGACCGCCGCATATTCGGTAGTCAGCTGTCAACCATCAGCGGTCGTCGTGAATCGCGTCACTCTCTCGCGCCACACTTCACGTTCGACCTCCCACGCATTTTCGTTCTCTGCCACCAGCCCCAGATAGCGTGCCTGGGCGTGCGCCACCTGGCACAGGTATTCGACCGGCGTGTCGAGCGTGCCGTGCTCTTGCCACGATTTCGCCGGGCATTGTTCGCACAAGCCCTTGAGGAAACAGCGCGCGCAGCGATTCAAATAATCGGGATTCGTCGCGCGCATCTCGCGCAGGCGCGGGAAGAATTCGGTGAGGGCGTACTTCAATGGTGTCATTGCGAGGAGCGGTGTTTGCGACGAAGCAATCTCCGCGTCGCCATGTTGGGGATTGCTTCGCAAACTACGCTCGCAATGACAATCAGTGCGCAAATCGTACACCGTTACGGGATCGCGCAATCCCATACACATTTGCGCGTTGCCGTAGGCGTCCACGCA
Source organism: Anaerolineae bacterium (assembly GCA_049589355.1). GTDB lineage: Bacteria > Chloroflexota > Anaerolineae > VGOG01 > VGOG01 > JBAWAP01. The sequence goes on along the minus strand of JBAWAP010000169.1, from coordinate 40,661 downwards.
CATGCCGTGCCCCGCGCCGCAGTTGAACAATTTGTCGCCCGGCGGTCCCATAAATTTGCTGGCAAACTCGCGCATCTCTTTCACGTAGCGCGGATCGCGCGCCAGCATGGCCACCGTTTCGTCCGGCGTGAGGCGCAGGGTTTGGATGAAACGGTTTTTCGCCGGGTTGTCGCGCCGCGCGCGCAAGTCAAAGTTCATGGCATAGCCCGGCGTCTTGTCCATGTGCGGCAAGGTCGCGGCAAAGGCTTCGAATTCAGCGATCTCGTGGCGGTTGGGCGGCAGGACGCTTTGCTTGACGATGAAGGGGATATTGTACTCGCGCAACAACTCGACCCCGCGCCAAAATTCGGCGAACGCGCCGCGCGATGCGGCGGCGGCATCGTAAGATTCCGCGTGCATCCCGTAGACCGTCACCTCGACGACGCGCCCGGGCGGGATGCGCGCCAGGAGTTGCGCGAGTTCCGGCGTCATCCGTCGCGCGTTCGTGAACAGGATGACCCGCAGCCCCAGACGCCGCGCAAAGAGGTACAGTTCCGCGAAATCGTCGCGCAGGAGCGGCTCGCCGCCGGTAAAGCGGACGGTGAGACAACCCAGGTCGGCGGCTTGCTGCAAAATATCCTTGACGAACGCGGTGTCCATCTCGCGGGCGCGCGCCTCGGCATCGTGTTCGGGCTGGTTGATCAGGCAGTGGATGCAGGCATTGTTGCACCGCTCGGTCAGTTCGATGTCGAGTTGACCGAGCAGCGGGCGCTTGTCGCGCCAGGGGTTGAATTCGTGTGGTTTGAGTTTTCGGGTGAAGGTCATAGTTTGTTAGTTGGATAGTTGCGCCGCGCGATCCGAGACCTGACAGGTTTTGGAAACTTGTCAGGTCTCTGCGTAGACACGCGGCATCGCCGCTGGCAATGCCCTCTTCGGAGTGGGCAGCAACCCTTATGCAGATCCCCCGCCCGTCTCTTTCATCAGCCAGAGAAGCCTGCCCTGAGTGCAATCGAAGGGTTCATACCCCTTGCATGCCGCGGCAGGGTCCATGAACCCCGCCTTCCCTCACGGATTCCCAAGGGCCAATAGCCAAGGGACCAAGGGGTAGGAGTCTATGATATGCTCAGGTCAGAACACCAATTACATTCTGGCACCAGACAGCACGCGTCTTGCCCATTGTTTGCACCTACTGCGGACGGGAGCCACTTACATGCCATCATCACCGCCTCCTCCGGCTTGCTCCGCACCAGGACGATCAGTTCAGGTGTTACCCACACTTTCTTTTGCGTTTGCTGTTCCATTAGTCTCACCTCCTTTCGGTGTCTAGTCGTATAGTCGGATAGTCTCGTGGTCGCGTAGTCGGACGGCTCGACTATTCGACTATGCGACTATCGCATTATCACACTCAACTTCTCCACAATCTCCCCACTCTTATCAAACCGCATCACGTAGCACGGCACTTCGCGCGCCATTTGCTCGATCAGGTCGAGCGTCTTGTGCCACCAGGCGGCGGTGACGAACGGCTTGATGACGCACGCCAGCAAGCGGCGGGTGATTTCTTTGCGGTCGGTCAGCGGTATTATCGCATTTTCGTCCGCTTTTTGCAAGAACAGGATGGCGCGTAGCGGCGCGGACGCCGGCGACACGACCGGCACGTCGCCGTGACTCCACGTGCCGTAGACGCGCCATTCACCCCCACCCTGGCCCTCCCCCGTCGTTGACAGGGGAGGGAACCATTTGCGGACGATGTTGCGGTCGTCACAGAGGATTTCGACCCCCTCCCCTTCCCCTCCCCCTGATAGGGGGAGGGCAGGGTGGGGGTGCGCCATCAACAACCGCGTGATCGTAGATTTACCCGCGTCGGAATGACCAACGAAGAGCATTCCTGCGCCGTCGAGAATCGCGCCCGCCGAGTGCAAGTAACAGCCGTTGCGATCCGCGAGCAAGTGCGCGATGAGAATCTGGTCGGACGGGAACAGCGTGAGCGAGTGCAGGTCGCCCTTGAGCCAGGTCTCGTCGCGGTCGTTGTAGATGCGCGCGCGTGTGATCGTGGTTAAACGTGACGACGCGGTGCAGATAGTCGTCGTCAGCGCGCGGCGAGATGCCGAGATATATCCACGCCTCGCCTTGCCGATAAATCGCCCACGGCGCTTTCGATACACCTCTTTGCCCAGGTCTTGCCTGCGCAAATTCGGCAACTCGAAATGATGCCGAATCGTCACCGTGTCGTCGCCGGGGCCTTCCACGCGGAACAGGTCGAGTTTGTTGGTGAAGGTCGCCTCGGTGATGGGCAGGTCGCTATCCACCTGAATTGTGATTTCCGCGATGCGATAATAGCGGCGGTGGTTCATCTTCCAATCCTCTTTGAAGCGGCGATTCTCCCGCGCCACGGCGCAGAGGTATTCCACCGGCGCGGCAAAGCGTCCGTGCTCCAGGTAGCCGTAGACCGGGCACCAGCGGCAGTCGTTCCGCAGTTCGCAGGCGGCGCAGTTGTTCAGGTACTCTGGCCCACCGCGCACCCGGTCCGCGAGCGATGGGATGAACACGTCCCACGCCTCGCGGAACGTGCCGCGCCGCAAATCGTAGCGCAGCGCGGGGTCTTTGATGAAGCAGCAGAAGGTCATCTGCCCGTACGGGTCAACGTGAAACTCGCGCCGCTCCGCGATGCACGAGGCGAACAGGCAGTCGTCGCCGGGGATGCGGTGGTACTCGTGTGTGCTCTCGCGATGCGCTTCCTCGTACGACACGTCGGGCCGGTCCAGTTCAATGACGGTGCGCGGATCAAGCCGCTGGCGGGCGATCTCGGCGTTCCGGTGCGGTGAGCCCGAGGACGAAAGGTACAGCCACGCCGCGCCGACGCGCCAGTGCGGTGAGAGGGACTTGGCCAGTTCGATCATCTGGTCCCACTGATGCCAGTTGGCGCGCATCGGAATCAACTGCACGGTAAAGCCCGCGCCGGCTTCTTGCATATAGCGAAGGCCGCGCACCGCTTTTTCAAATCCGCCTTCGTGCCGCGTCACGCGGTCGTACGTCTCCGCGGTCGCGCCATAGAGGGCAATCATCTTGCTGCCCTTGCGCTTCAACAGTTGCGCGATTTCGGGCGTGATGAGCGTGCCGTTGGTGTTGAGCGAATAGGTGATCGCCTTGCGCGTGAGATAGTCAAAGACTTCGGGGAAATCGGGGCGCAGCATCGGCTCGCCGCCGGAGATACTCCACTTGCGCGTGCCAAGCGCGCGCGCTTCGTCCGCGATGCGGCGGATTTCGTCGAACGACAATTCGTCGGCTTGTTCGCGCGCGTTCGGCGCGAGCCATAGCCAGCAGTGGCGGCAGGTGTTGTTGCAGCGGTAGGTGAGATCAAGGCTCCCTTCAAGGGGGAGGCGGGGGATATCTCTTATTTCTTTTAATTTCAAATACTCCGGCATGAGAAACTCCCCAGTGTCATTCTTGACAGAAGGCGCTGCAAGATCTGAAGGGCAAGCATCCGCAATGCCCGCCTGCTCGCCCCGAGCAGAAACGTTGAATTGAACAAAAGGCATCAATCCGTCAAGGGCAGTGCCCAAAAACACAAATGCCGACAGCATCCTTAGCGTGAACTAAAGACTAGTCGGCATTCTTCCTCACTTCCTCACCCTCCTACCACTTCCAACAACGTGGGCTACAGTGTATGCGATTTGCGCTATTGGCTAAAGAACCTAGAACAATGTCAATCCATTTAATTGTAGACGCATTTTCTCATTTTGTCAACTGCATTAAAGCACATTTCTGACTCATCAGCCCCAACCCCACGATGGCGACTTGGGTATCTGTCAACCCCTTTACAGCGTCCTCCCGACCGCTTCGGCAATGGGCTGCAGCCTCCGCATCAGCCTGGCAAATCGGTCAGGTTCGAGGGACTGCGCGCCGTCCGAGAGGGCCTCCTCAGGGTGGGGATGTACCTCGATGAGCAGCCCGTCGGCTCCGGCGGCCACAGCCGCCTGCGAGACCGGCTCTACCAGTTCCCGCTTGCCCGTCGCGTGACTGGGGTCCACGACGACCGGCAGGTGGCTGAGCTGCTTGAGCAGCGGCACAGCGCTGATGTCGAGCGTGTTGCGAGTGTATTTCTCAAACGTGCGGATGCCCCGTTCGCATAGGATGATGCGGTCATTGCCATGTGAGAGAATGTACTCCGCCGCCATCAGCAGTTCCTCGATAGTGGACATCATGCCGCGTTTGAGCAGCACCGGTCGCTGCGCCTGGCCGACGGCGTGCAGCAGGGCGTAGTTCTGCATGTTCCGCGCGCCGATCTGGAGAATGTCGGCGTAGGTGGTAACCAGCGGCACCTGCTGGGGATCCATCACCTCGGTGATGACCGGCAGTCCTATCTCATCGCGTGCTTTCGCCAAAAGCCTCAGTCCTTCCTCACCCAATCCCTGGAAGCTATAGGGTGAAGTGCGTGGCTTGAAGACCCCACCGCGCAACACGTGGGCCCCTGCCTCTTTCACGGCCCGTGCGGCCTCCAGCAGTTGATCGTGACTCTCCACGGCGCACGGGCCTGCCATCACGATCAACTGTCTGCCGCCTATCATCACCCTGTTGACCGGGACCAGGGTATCCTGCGGGTGAAAATCCCGGCTGGCCAGCTTGAAAGGCCGCAGGATAGGCACCGTCCGCTCGACCCCGTCCATCCGTTCGATTTGCTCGCGATCCAGCGGGCGCCCATTGCCGATGACGCCGATGATGGTGCGCTCTTCGCCTTCCGAGATTTGCACCTGGCAACCCAACTGCTCGATGCGGGCAGTGACGTTGACAATCTGGGCCCTGGTCGCACCTTGCTTCATCACAACGATCATATCATCACCCCCTGGCATCATGTGGCCTAACTTGGCACCATAACCGCATCGTCAAGAACCGGTGTCGTAGCGGCCGGGTATGAGCCCAACAATTTGACGAACGAGGAGCGCCGCAACAATCCCATGATTGCCGCTTCGCACTCTGGGTCCTGCCAATGTCCCTCAAAGTCCAGATAGAAGATGTATTGCCAGGGCCGGTTTAGGCGCGGGCGCGACTCGATCTTGGTCAGGTTGATGCCTCGCGTGGCGAATTCTCCCAGGCACTCGTACAATGCCCCAGGCTGGTGACGGGAGGAAAAAACGAGGGACGTTTTGCTTCGCTGTGCACGGGGGGGATCGTCCAGGGCGAGGACGAAGAAGCGCGTGTAATTGAAGGGGAAGTCCTCGATGCCTGAGCCGAGGATTTCCAGGCCGTATAGTTCGGCGGCCAATGCACTGGCAATTGCCGCGACGCCGGGTTCCGGGTTGGCCGCCAGATCGCGAGCGCTGCCAGCAGTATCGAACGCGGGCTCGGGTTCTAACCCGTGGCGGCTTAGATAGCGCTGGCATTGCGCCAGTGCCTGTGGGTGCGACCGCACGCGCTTCAGGTCGTCCAACGTGGTGCCGGGAACGGCAAGCAGCATGTGCCGCACGTGCAAAATCGTCTCGGCGTAGATACGAAGATCGCGCTCCATAAGTAGTTCGTAGGACCGGGTCACGGAGCCAGCAACGGCGTTCTCAACTGGTACCATCCCATAGTCGGCATCGCCGCTTTCCACGGCGGGGAACACGTTGTCGAGCGTCCTGCAGGGAATGCTTTCCACTCCCAGGCCAAAGAACTGGCGGATGGCCTCCTCCGAATAGGCTCCAGCAATGCCTTGAAATGCTACTCTAGTCATTTCTCTCACTCCTCCATAAGATTGGGTCTCAATGCACGGGCACTGCCCAGGTAAACGTGCCGAATTCGGTCGGGACAAAGGTCGGTCTGCCCATAGGAATAAAAAAAGACGCGAAGCGGGCTGCTCCACGTCCTTACGTCATTCTCAGGATTTCGCCTATCCCACGTCGGCCTCCACCCGTCGCGAAGCAACCGTCCCTGAAGACGGGCTAAAAAAGTAGAAATAGGCAAAAACCTTGGCTTCATGCTGCTGGTGCATCATCTACGTTGTTCCATCCAGTGATACTCGGTGAAACCTCGCACGATTCGAGTTCTCAGATCGAATACAATGATACTCTCTTTGGCCTGATTTGTCAAGTCGCCACGGGGGAGGATTGCAGTTGCGTCTTTTGTCTCCTTCACCCCCCCCCCATTGACAGATTATGTAAGCCATTCTTGTACCACCAACAACTCGGCATTGTGGATTGACCCGCTGGCGGCCCCACGGAGGGTGTTGTGTCCCAGCACCACAAACTTGAAATCGAACACAGGGCAGGGACGTACACGCCCCACAACGACTGACATACCCTTTCCCGCGTCACGGTCAAAAACAGGCTGTGGACGGTTGGCTTCTCTACGCACCACGATCGGATGTGCAGGGGTGCTGGGTAGCCCTGCCACCTCTGACGAGCCCTGGAAGTTTTCCAGCGCGGCCATTATTTCGCCGACATCAGGCTTGCCTTCAAACTCAACCGATACACACTCGGTATGGCCATCGCGCACAGGGACACGATTACACTGCGCGCTGATGACAAAGGGCGCATTGACGACCTGTTGGTCTTGCAGCGTTCCCAATAACTTGAGCGGTTCGCGCTCCACCTTGTCCTCTTCGCCGCCGATAAAGGGGATGACGTTGTCCAGAATGTCCATCGCTGGCACACCTGGATAGCCTGCCCCGGAAACGGCCTGCATCGTGACCACAGACACCCTGCGCAGACCGAAGGCATCTTGCAGGGGTTTGAGGGCCAACGCCAATTCCGTGGCCGAGCAATTGGCACTGGTGACGATGAAGCCTTTCCATCCCCGGCGGTGTCGTTGGACGTCAATCAGCGCCGTGTGATCGGGATTGACCTCGGGGATGAGCAACGGCACGTCCGCATCCAGGCGGTGGGAGGAGGCGTTAGAGCAAACCACGTATCCAGCCCGGGCAAAGTGTTCTTCGACCTTCCTGGCGACCCCTGAGGGTAGCGCAGAAAAGACCAACTGGCAATCCAGTTCTGGCTCGATGGTATGTACAGCGAGGGCGCGCACGGCGTCTGGCATAGGTGTAGGAAGCAACCAGTGACAGGCGTCCGCGTATCGCTGCCCGCCCGAGCGATCTGATGCAGCCAACGCAGTCACCCTGAACCAGGGGTGGTCGGCAAGCAACTGGACGAACCGCTGCCCCACCGTGCCTGTCGCGCCCAGGACGCCTACCGGAATTTCATTCATGTTTTGTCTTCCAATCCTAACTCACGATGTAGAAAACGCACCGTGTCCGCCACCTGCTCCTCGGGGATGCAGAAAGAGACGCTGTATTCGGTCGCCGCCTGGGCCACGGCGATGACCCGTGTGCCGTGCTTGCCTAGCGCGGCGAAGGCGTGGGAGACGATGCCAGCCTCATTCCAGCCAGGCACGCCTACGACAGAAATGGTGGCTACCTGCTCTTTCGTCCCCAAGTTATATACGCTGCCCTGCCTGTCGTTCTCGAACTCGCGGCGGAGGACTTTCAGGCAATGTGCCTGATCCTGTTCACGCACCACCAGGTTCAGGCTGTGCTCGGAGAAAGATTGCGAGAACATCAGCACGTCAACGCCCGCTTCACTGAGGCGCTGCAACGCGCGAGTGGCCATCTGGAGCGTCCACGTGTCATCCTGACTACCCACGGCGATCATGCTCAGGCCAGTGGTAGAGATAATCGCCGGCAGGAGTTCCCGGTCGGTGCTGGGTGTCTCGACGATCAGCGTGCCGGGATGCGTGGGGTTGAAGCTGTTGACAATGCGCAAGGGGATACCGCTCTCGGTAACTGGGCGGATCGTCCGAGGATGGAGTACGTCTGCACCGAAATAGGCCAAGTCAGCAGCTTCGGTGTAAGAGAGCTCGGTCAGCGTGCACGCCTGAGGGACAATGTTGGGATCGGCAGTGAGAATGCCATCCACGTCGCTCCAGATCCACACCTCATCGGCATCCAGCCCTGCGCCGATGATGGCGGCCGTGTAATCGCCGCCTCCACGTCCCAGGGTGGTGGTCACTCCCCCCTCGGTCGCAGCGATGTAACCGGTGATGACTGGAATCACGCCCCGCTCGACCAGCGGCTTGACCCGCTGTTGCAACCGCTGGCGTGTCTGATCCATCAGCGGCGTCGCTGCGCCAAAGTTATCGTCCGTGACGATCAACTGGGTCGCACTGATCGCCTGGGCGCGCACACCCCGCTCACGTAACACAGCGGCCAGGATGTTGACCGAGAGCTGTTCACCAAAAGACGCCACCACATCGCAGCCACGGACGGTCAACTCTCCCAACACGGCGATGCTGCGGTATAGTCGCTCCAGTTCGTGCAGCCGGTCCTCGACCAGTCCGCCCACCTCAAGCCGCTCTGGACCATGATTCAGCAAGGTTTCGAGGATATCAAGGTGTCTGCTCAATAGTTTGGCCTTGACCTCGCGGTACACGCTGTCCTTACCCTCGGCCGCGGCTCGCGCTCCGGCGATCAACTGGTTGGTCACGCCGCTCATCGCCGAGACGACCACCACCATCTCGTTCCGCGCCGCGCCGTTCCCCTTGTTATGGTGTTCAATCACGATATCTGCTACATTGGCGAAGCATTGAGCGTCCCCTATCGAGGTGCCACCGAACTTGTGTACGATCATGGTATCCTCCGTGTCCTCAAATCGCTTACCAGGGATCGCCAAATCCCAGCCTTGTGTGACAAAATCAGCACTTCAGACAGGGATCTGATGATCTCCTTTGAGCAAGAAGCTAGATACCCGCCAGTGCCTGGCTCAGATCGGCGATCAGATCGTCGGCGTCTTCGATGCCCAGCGCATAGCGCACCAGGTTGTCCGCGATGCCTGTGGCCTGGCGCTCCTCAGGGTCCAGCGACACGAATATCGCTTGTTGTTGGGCAATGCTTTCAACCCCGCCCAGCGTAGGGCCGATGTAGGGCAGACGCAGGCGGTCCATGAACCGCCCCGTCTGTTCCATATCCCCCTCGATCTCGAAACTGACCACGCCACCGAATCCAGCCATCTGCCGCCGGGCGATCTCATAATCGGGGTGGCTGGGCAGGCCGGGATAGTAAACGCGACGGATGTTGGGATGCCCCTCCAGGAACTGGGCGACGCGTTGCCCGTTCTCGTTCTGGCGACTGACACGCAGGGCGAGCGTTTTCAGGCCACGCAGCAACAGGTATGCGTCGTGGGGGCTGCTCACACCACCCAAGACTCCCCTCGCCTCTTCGATTTGGGCCAGAGCCTCGCTGGAGCCGATGACTGCCCCGGCCAGCAGATCGTTGTGACCTCCCAGGTACTTGGTGGCACTGTGGATCACCAGATCAACGCCGTACTCCAGGGGCCGCAGGTTGATCGGCGTGGCAAAGGTGCTGTCAATGACCGTGGTTATGTCGTGCTGTCTGGCGACCTCAACCATTCGCGGCAGGTCCATAACACGCAAATAGGGGTTGGTTGGCGTTTCGGCAAAGATTAGACGGGTGGTAGGACGAATGGCTGCGGCCAGCACGGCGAGCTCGTCAATCGGCACGAGGGTCGTCTCGATTCCCCAGCGGCTCAAGAAATCGAGGGCGAATTCCTCTGTGCGATGGTAGCTGCCGCTGACCATCACCAGGTGGTCGCCGCTGGATAACATAGTAAGCATCGTAGTCGTGATGGCACACATCCCACTGGCGAAAAGCAAAGCCCGTTCACCCCCTTCCAGGGCAGCTATCTTGCGCTCCGCCGTGCTCTGCGTTGGGTTGCTGTAACGCCCATACTCGTCGCGCACCGGCAGGTCGCCGGCCGCCTTGCGATGCATGAAGTCCAGAATTTCGGCTGTGTTCTCAAAGGTGTAGGTCGAGGCCTGGACAATGGGGGTAGTTAACGCGCCGTAGGGCTTGCGCTTTTCCTCACCGGCGTGCACGGCCTGCGTTGAGAAATGGTTCGTCATAAAAAGTCTCCTCTCCGGTCGTTTTACGACCAATATGATTGGAGCTTTGTTATCAGAGAGGAAGGAGAACCAAAAAACCTCTTCAGCAGGTATCGTGAAGAGGCATTCGCGCCTTTGCAACGCTCTCATCTTTCAGAACCCACTGAGGGTCTGCCGGAATTGGCACCATATCTGGAAGTTAGAAGTTGGAGGTTGGAAGTCAGAGATTAGAGAACGAGAGCTTTCTAACCTCTAACATCCAATTTCCAAACTGGTTGCCGAGGCTTCACAGGGCCGGTCCCTCCACCTCTCTTGATGAAAAACTCTCATCCGGTGATATTCAGTTGTTAGGAAAGATCATACCACAACTGGGGCAGAATGTCAAACTGAAGCGCAAATGTCTAGCAAGTCAAACAACTTGGACTTTTGCTTGAATGTTAGTATAATAGAAGCCCGGAGAGAAGAGATAGAATTGATCTCGGCTCATCAAATTACAATAAGGAGGCTTGATCATGACTTTTATCGAAGATGCAAGGGCTCGCGAGATATTGGATTCGAGAGGGAACCCCACGGTGGAAGTGGAAGTGTTCCTGGTGAGTGGAGCGCGGGGGCGGGCGGCGGTGCCCTCAGGCGCTTCCACCGGCGTACACGAGGCGCTGGAGCTGCGCGATGGCGACGCAGGTCGCTACCTCGGCAAGGGCGTGTTGAAGGCTGTGGACAACGTCAACACCACCATCGCCGACGAAATCATAGGCTGGGATGCGTTGGACCAGGTGGGCATTGACGAGTTTCTGATCAGCCTAGATGGCACACCCAACAAGGGAAACCTGGGAGCCAACGCCATCCTGGGCGTCTCGCTGGCCGTGGCCAAGGCGGCTGCAGCGGAGCTGGGACTGCCCCTCTATCGCTACGTGGGCGGGGTATCAGCCCGCACCCTGCCAGTCCCACTGATGAACATCCTCAATGGGGGCAAACACGCCGCCGATTCCACCGACTTGCAGGAGTTCATGATCGCTCCCGCAGGAGCGCCCACCTTCGCCGAGGCCCTGCGTTGGGGCGCTGAGGTCTACCACAGTCTGAAGAAGGTGCTGAAGGGCAAGGGTTACAACACCAATGTTGGTGACGAGGGGGGCTTCGCTCCGAGCTTGGGTTCCAACGAGGAGGCCGTTGAGGTCATCCTGGAGGCCATCGAGCGAGCGGGGTACAAGCCGGGTGAGGACGTATACATCGCCCTCGACCCCGCCGCCAGCGAGATTTACCACGACGGGCGATACGTCCTCAAGAAAGAGGGCCGGGAGCTCAGTGGCGAGGAGATGGTGGCCTTCTACCAGGATTGGGTGGAGAAATACCCCATCATCTCCATCGAGGACGGTTTGGCCGAGGACGACTGGGAGCACTGGACGCTTCTGGTGGAGCGCATCGGCGATCGAGTGCAGATCGTGGGCGACGATCTGCTGGTGACCAACGTGGCGCGAGTGAAGCGGGCCATTAGAGAGAAGGCGGCCAACTCGCTGCTGTGCAAGGTCAACCAGATCGGCACCTTGACCGAAGCCATTGCCGCCGTGCACCTGGCCCAGCGAGCTGGTTGGACGGCGGTCGTCTCCCACCGCAGCGGTGAGACCGAGGATACCACCATAGCCGATTTGGCCGTGGCCCTGAACGCCGGCCAGATCAAGACCGGCGCTCCCTGCCGCAGCGATCGCGTCGCCAAGTACAACCAGCTCTTGCGCATCGAGGAGGAGCTGGCGGAGACGGCCGTCTACGGGGGAATGGGGATGTTCTATAACATCAAGCGATAGCAATTGCTTACTTGTTTTCGCACTGGCCTTGCAAATGCGTTGCTTTCATGCTATACTTTGTTCTGCCAGTAATCGCTGGCGCAAGGGAGGTGAGATGGTAATGCCATTCACGGTAACTGAGTTTCGCGATCTGATCCGTATCCTACACACACACCCAGAATGGCGAGCGGAGTTGCTACGGGTATTGTTCCCCGAGGCCCTGGTGGACCTGCCCCGTGCTCTGGAAGAACTGGCAGAGGCACAGCGTCGGACAGAGGAAACGTTGAGCCAAGTAACAGAGCGCATGGAACGAGGCTTCGCTGAAGCTGCCGCCGACCGCAAACGCATCTGGGAAGCCATGCAACAGGGCTTCGCTGAAGCTGCCGCCGACCGCAAACGTATCTGGGAAGCCATGCGACAGGGCTTCGCTGAAGCTGCCGCCGAGCGTAAGGCAATGCGACAGGACATCGGCGTACTGAAAGGATCAACCAAGGAACGGTTCTACCGTGACCGGGCTGCTGCCATCTTCGGTCGCCTGCTTGCGGCCGGTCAGGACGCCACTCAGGAGGTGGTGCAACGCCTCCGCGCTGCCCAACAGGAGGGCTGTCTCTCTGCCGAGGAGTACCAGAGTGTGCTGAACGCCGATCTCCTGTGGAGTGGCAAGCTGTGGGACACCGGCGAAGAAGTGGTCCTGGTTCTGGAAGCCTCCTGGAAGGTGCACGAGAGTGACGTGGAACGGGCGGCGCAGCGAGCCGAGGTATTGCGACGAACAGGGCTGAAAGCGTTGCCCGTGACCGCGGGTGAGGAATGGCCGGAGCAAGTTGAGGCCCTGGCCCTTCGGGAGCGAGTGGTTATCACCCAGGATGGGCGGGTAGATGATGCCAGTTGGCAGGCAGCGCTGGCCGACCTGCCATGAACCCCGGACATGACAGGCTTTCGAAATGTTAGGGGATTCATTCCCGCGCTGGCTGGAAAAATTAGCGCCACTGAATTGAAAAGCCACCAGGGGGTAAGACCTCTGGTGGCTTTTGTGGTGCCCTTACCTCTAGCCGCACCGGCCTGAAGGGCCGGTGCCAGAGGGTCTTTTTGGTGCTTTGACCTCTAGCGCCGCCTGTTCCACGGCGGCATGGGGCAGACAAAAGCGAAAGGCATTCATGAAGACCTGCTTAGACAGCCTCTTCCAGCTCCGGGCGAGCTTCTGCTAATCTGGCCGCAGCCACTGCCAAACCGATGTATAGCCAGAAAAAGGCCACGGCGTGGGGGTAGCTAAAGAGGTAATGGTCGAGAATCCCCCCCACCAGTCCCCCCACCACCGCTGTCTGAAGGCCCAGTAGCAGGACCTCTAAACGCGGATCGTGGCCCATGCTTTTCCAACTGCGCCAGGTATAGCGGAAGAAGATGGCCATGATGGCCAGGAAGACAGCCAGCCCCACCAAACCCATCTCCTCAGCGATGAGCAGGTAGAGGCTGGACACCCCCAGGTAGATGTCTATGTCGGGAGTGCCAATGAAGCCCACCCCGATCCAGGGGTAGCGGCTGATGAGGATGAAGGCGTCCTTGTACTCCCCGAGGCGCATCTGGCTGGCCAGGTCCTGAATCCGCACCCCCTGGATGAAGTGTACGACGTATTCCTGGGTCTGCGGTAGGAGCAAGATGAGCAGGCCCGCAATGGTCAACACCGGGAGCAGGCGACGATACTTGACTACACCCAGCAGTGCCAGAGCGCAGCCCAGGCCGAACATTGAGCCTCGCGAGAAGGTCAGGACCAGGCAAAGACCCATCACCGCTAAGATGGGCACCGCCAACAAGCGTTTGAAGAGAGGACGCCGGGTAAAAAGCTGAGGAACCGTCAGAGACCCTACCAGGATCAAGAGTCCACCCAAGATATTGGGATCAACGGAGGTGCCGATGGCCCGCATGGGCAGCAGGGGATCATCGCGAATGAAGCGCAGCACCCCCCAGCCGGCCGGGTAGTTGAAGATGCGCAGCGCGGACAGAAGGCGGACGGTGAGTGCCTGGGGCAAGAAGTAGAGCACCACGCCGATCAGGGCCTCCCCAAAGCCAGCCAGGATGATGATCAGGATCAATTGCTCCAGTTCCTCTCGGGTTCGCACGCAATTGACCGTCACGAAGAACAGGGCAATGCCCAGGATGATCTCGGCGAATCGGCGCACAGCGTTGGGCGTGGGGCTGGCGTGGGCCAGCCCGGCCACGAACGAGACGAAGGCCAGGAATAGGAAAATAACGATGGGCAGGGCCAGAGGGGAGGTTACGAACTCCTTTTGTTGCCCCGTAACCATCCGGGCCAGCCAGACCACAAAGATGACCCCCAGTACCAGGTTCAGAAAAGTGGGGTTAAAGCCGATGTTGATGGGCAGGGCAGCGAAGGGCAGAAGGCAGACGATACCGATGAGGGCCATGAAGCCGAATTGGGTGCTCCGCAGCATCAACAGTCCCCCAACGAGGGCTATCACCAGGGCCGCAGTGAACAGAGGGGTGAGATAAGCGATGAGCCATCCCCCGATGGTCCCCATCACCAGACAGAGGGCCACCACTGCCAGGGCGACCACCCAGCGTTTATCGGATACGAATATGGCTTGTAGACGATTGTAAGCGTAGTTTTGCATTGAGACCTCCGGATGTTTCAGAGCGTTCAGGCAACGAGGTAACGAGTCAACGAGTCAACGAGTACACGGTGAGAGGCAGTAGGATTCGGTCGTCCTTCACTTCTCCGTCATCGCCCAAGATCGGCAAGCGCTGCCCTGTTGCCAGTTCGTACATTCCAACCTCCAGCCAGTATTGACCCGCTGGAGTGTCCTCATTGATAGCCAGGATGTACTCATCCTCGATCACCTCGCCGACATCCCAGAAGGAGGTGGGGTAATCGCCCTCCAAAGGCTGGCTATCCATCTGCCCCCAGATTTTGCCCTCCTCGTCAATCAGATGGGTGAAGACGGTGTAGTCGGTGCCCATCTCCCCCTCAGCCCGCCAGCAGAGGGTCAGACAGACTTTTTCGCCTGGCTCAAGCTCGGTTTTGTCCACCTTGTATCCGATCAGGGCGACCTTGTTATCCAGGTTAAAGTCCAGACGTTTGACGTTTGACGTTTGACGTTTTTGGAGTGCCATTTTCAACCTGCCGATGACGACGCTCTCGCCAATAGCTTGCCCCGCTTGGTTAAAGACGGTCAGCCCCTGTCCGGTGGAGGGATCGTAGAGGCCCACGTCTACTCTGATCAGGCTAGGCGCTAGGGCATCCTGGCTGATGGACAACCGATAGGTATCGCGTATGATCTCTCCCGGCTTCCATAGGCTGGTGGGATATGTGCCCCAACCGTGGTAGGTATCCTCATTGCCCACCAGCTCGCGCCTCCGCCCCAGAAGGTGGATGAAAAGGTAGTAGTTCTCCTTTATCTCGACCAGGCTTTGCCAATAGAGGGTGATGCCCAAGCTTTCACCAGGTCTGACCTCTTCCCTGTCCAGTTGGTAATCGAGGAGCCGGATCTTTTCCTCCAAATCGGCATTTACCTGGGCGACATCTGTCGGGATCTCATCAGGGGATAGGATGGGCGGCCTGGCATACGCTGGGCCGATGTAGACAAAGGGACAGAGGGCAGCAAAGACGCACATCGCCAGGCTAATCGCGCTCACCAGGATTTTGGCGTGTCTTCCAGGCACAAGTTGGCTCAGGCCCAGCATCAGCAGGATGCATAAGGCTGAGATGGCGGGAAAGAGCAGCCGCCCCTGGGTGCCTGGCGTTGTCCATGTCCAGCGAACCAGGCCCACGAAAACGATGGCCACCCAGAGGACCAGCATACTCACCGACCTAAGCGCAATCCCCCCCCTCCCTTGCCCCTCCGCTTGCGGGCGAGGACAATGGGAGGGCAAGTGCCGCACGAACCAAACTGCCAAGCCCGCCAGAGCGAATAAGCTTGCAGCGTCCAGGATGGCATAGGCTGCCGGCGCAACCAGGATGCTGAACCAGCCGAATAGGGCCCAGAAAGACATCCGGAGTCCCCTGAATTCGCCCCACAACTCCGACAGGCTTGATGGTGGGCTACCTCGGCCAACCACGGCTAACATCATGTTCAAGCCGGTCGGGTCGCCATACAGAGTCCAATTCCTGACATACCACCAGCCAGCCACCACCAGAGCAACGGCGAGGGCGATGATACCCTGGACTAACGGCCTCGGTGACCGGCGGCAGTAGGCTTCCACAATCAGAACGACGGCTGTCAAGATTAACAGACCAAGGCCGTTTAGCTTAGACAGGCAGGCCAGACCCAGGATGAGGCCCAACAATACCCAATTTCGATTTTCGATTTTCGATTTTCGATTTCCGATTTTGACTATCATCAAAAGTGCTAGGCTACATAGCGGCATCACCAGGTTATCGTTGTTGATCGCGCTGCTGATAAACAGAAACTGGGGAATAAAGGCGTTGAGTGCCGCCGCGCCAAGGGCAAGTTGCTCACGGCCAGGGAAAATCTCCAGAGCGAGACGATAGGTTAAGAACACCGTACCTGCCCCTAGAAGCACCGATAGCAGACGGATGAGGTGCACTGCTAAAGCCGTGCCCCGAAAAGGAAAGCTCTCCCTCTGGGTATGCACGATCACGTTCTTGTTACCCGGATCCAGCGGTGTGCCAATGTTGGCCTGGGGGTTGTACCAGAGCAAATCCTCCACCTCGCTGGTGTCTATCCAAAAGGTGGCCAGCGCTCCCAGCAGGTAATAGAGAGGCGGCTGGCTGCCCTCTTGCTCCCACAAGCCTGTGTCTTCGGGACTCTGTACCGGCAAACCTTTCCCATCGGCGAGGTGCTTGATGAAGAAATAGTGGTAGATTTCATCAGGCGCCTCGAAGATGGGCGTGACCAGGCTATAGGTAATGCCCAAGACAATAAACGCGGCCAGGATGAGGGCGATGGCTGGAGGCTGGAAGTTGGAGGTTGGAAGTTGGAGGTTAGAGCTTCCATGTTTGAGATTTGAGATTTGAGATTTGAGATTTGTGTTCATTCGACCCGTACTTTGCTCAACAGGATGCGGTTGCCCATCAGCCGGCCCTCTTGATCGAGGATGTCTAAGCGATCCCCGGTCTCAGCCAGGTAGAGTCCCACCTCGACCTCGTAGACGTCGGGAGGAGCGTCAGGTGGGGTGACTAGCTCGTGTTCGTCCACGACGACCTGCCCCTTGGCCCAGGCAGAGGTGAGGGGTTGGGGCTGGTGGTCCACTCCCGCCCAGATTTGATCCCCTTCTCTCAGAAGATGGACGAAGACGGTGTAATCATCCTTCATGTCGGCCAGACCTTGCCAGTACAGGGTGAGGTGGATTGCTTCACCCGGCCAGGCCTTTCGCCGGTCCATGCCATAGCCCACCAGAGCGATTTTGCCCCCAAAGTTGAAGTGTACTGGGTTAGGCAGGCCGGTTTCGGACCTTGGCAAGACCTCGATCCCTTGGAAGCGCACGTTATCACCCGCAAGTTCTCCCTCGGGCCCGTACACGAGCAACCGTTCGCCCGTCGCAAAATCGAAAAGCCCGACCTCCAGTTGAGCTGAACTGGGGGCGTAGGTCGTCTCCGGCAGCACCAACGTGTAAGTGTCAGCGATGGCATCGCCAACCTGCCACAAGGTGGTAGGAAAGCTGCCCAGACCTGGGAAGGTGTTTCTTTGGGCCAGGATGAGATCGTTCTCGTCCAGCAGGTGAACGAAGACGGTGTAGTCCTGGTTCATCTTGGCCAGGGATTGCCAGTAGAGGGTGATGGTAAGGTAATCGCCAGGCCTCAAGTTACTGGATATTGGATATTGAGTATTGGATATTGACAAATCGTACCCCAGTAGCTTCATCACTCTGCCGAAGTTCACATCAAGGCGGTGAGGGACAGCCTCGATTGCGGCTTCTGAGAGCAAGGGGGGCCTGGCATAGGCCGGCACGATGTAGGCCAAGGGACAGATGCTGGCGAACACGAACATCGCTCCTGCCAGTAGGGCCGTGGCCTTTCCTCGTAAACGGCCGGGGACGAGTTGTAGCAGCCCCAGCAAGAGCAGGATGGCGAAGGACGAAATAGCCGGGAAGAGATGTCGGCCAGAGGGAGCGAAGATCCATTGCAGCCATCGCACCAGGGCCGCGAAGACTAGAAGTCCCCATAGCAGAAGCAGGGCTAAGCCTAGCCGGGTGGCTTTTTCTAGTTTTGGTTTGAGCAGCTCACTGATGGCCATGACTAACAGCCCCAGAGCGCCGAGGCGTACCACAACTCGTAGAACAGTGTAGATCCAAGGGTGGGCGTGGACATTGCCCCAACCGAAGGCTGCCCAGAATGATAGCTCCATCTGAGAGAGCTCGTGTATCAACTCGGCCAGGGTAAGCTTTGGCCTGCCAGGCCCGACGATCTCTTGGTGGATCCGCAGGCCCAAGGGGTCGCCGTGCAGTCGCCAATTTAGAATATACCACCATCCCGCTACTATGGCAACAATGCCAAAGACAATTACACATCCCCTGAGGAAGATCCATCCCTTATGATTAGACCTCCGAGGTCTAGGGCTTGACTTTTCAGTGGCAAGATCATTGCTGCTTTTGCGCACAACTTGCCTGGCGAAATTGCTCTGGGGGACCTCGGAGGTCTGAAGGGTTCTCTTAGACCAGGCAGCCATGGCGATAGCCACAACCGCAACCGGCAGCAGGGCCAGAGCGCTCGCTTTAGCTATGAGGGCCAATCCCGCTATAAACCCCAGCCAGACCAGGCGGCGCGTTGAGACACCTCTCCTCACCAGGCGGAGCATGAGCCAGAGGGCCAGGGTGCAACATGCGGACACTGTACTGTCGTTGCTGACAGCGCTCGCGATGAAGACGAACTGAGGATTGAACGCAACCAGAGCCGCCGCACCAGCAGCAAAAGCACGCCCTGTCGGGAACAGGTAACTCCCCTGCTCCCTTGCTCCCTTGCTCCCCTGCTCCCTTGCTCCCTTGCTCAGCTCCAGAGCCATCAGGTAGGTAGCCAGGACAGTGATTCCGCCCCAGATTACCGATATCAAGCGAGCGGTGTGAAGGGCCAGAACTGCTCCACGATAGGGGAAGCGTTCCCTGTCGGTGTGAAAAACGCGGTTCTTGTTGTCGTTGACCGTGCCGGGGGCGTTATAACCCCAGAAGGGATTCAGCCATACCAGGTCTTGCCAGTCGTCATCCTCAATCCAGAAGGTGGCCAGGGCCGCCGTTGCATAATAAAGAGGAGGCTGGGTGCTCTCCTGCCTCATCAGAGGCTGCGCTTGGGCGAGATCTTGCACCGGCAGGCCCTGCCCGTCGGCCAAGTACTTGACGTAGGGATAGTGCCATATCTCGTCGGGCTTCTCGAATAGGGGCGTGGCCACGGCGTAGGCGATGCCCAGGGCAAGGAAGGCCGCCAGGACAAAAACGATGGCCCAGTGTTGTCGGATGGTCCTAAGTCCTTGGTCCATAGTCTGAAGTCCAAAGTCGCATGTCGCAAGTCACAGGTCACAAGTCCTAAGTCCACAATCGGGAACCGACGTGGGACCTGGGATTTGAGACCTGAGACTACTTCACTCGTACCTTGCTCAGCAGGACGCGATCACCCAGCAGGCGTCCATCTGAGCCCAGGATGTACAGGCGCTTGCCAGCCTGGGGCAGGTAGAGCCCTACCTCGATCTCGTAGGCTCCTGGTGGGGTATCGGGCTTGGTGGTTAGCTCATATCTGTCCTCGAAGATTTGTCCCAACTGCCACGTGGAGGTGGGAGCAGTGCCATCTAGCGGTTGGCTATCCACCCTGGCCCAGATTTGGTCTGTCCCCAATAGAAGGTGGACAAAGACGACGTAATTTTCTTCCATCTCAGCCAGATCCTTCCAGTAGAGGGTCAGGTGGATGGTCTCACCAGGCGAGGCCGTTCGTCGGTCCATGTCATATCCGATAAGGGCAATGTTGTTCCCAAAGTTAAAGTTGACAGGGTTAGGTACTTCTGTTTCAGCTCGGGGCATGATCTCGATTTCGTGAAAGCGGGCGTTGTCGCCCAGAGGCTCGTCGTTGGGACCGTAGGCCAGCAGGCGCTCTCCGGTGGCGAAGTTGTAGAGGCCCACCTCCAGTTGAGCCTGGTTGGGGGCGAAGGCCGTCTCCGGCAGGGTGAGGACGTAGCGATTGGCAATGGCATCTCCGACTGACCAGAGGCTGGTGGGATAGAGGCCCTGACCGGGGTACATATCCCGTTGAGCGACTATAAGCTCGTTTTCATCGAGCAGGTGGACGAAGGTGCTGTAGTCCTGGTTCATCTCGGCCAGGGCTTGCCAGTAGAGAGTGACGGTAAGGGTACCGCCGGGCTTCAGGTTATTGGATACTGGATATTGGGTATTGGATATTGGCAGATCGTATCCCAGTAGCTTCATCACTCCGCCGAAGGAGACATCAAGACGATTCGAGATGTTCTCGATCTCCTCCGCTGAGAGAAGGCGGGGTTTGGCGTAAGCTGGGGCGATATAGCGGAAGGGGGTGATGGCGGCGATGACAAACATCAAGGCGGCTATCAGGCAAGTCAACACTTTGGTATAGCGCCGGGGTACGAACTGGCTCAAGCCCAGGAAGAGCAGGATCGAAAAGGCCGATATAGCTGGGAACAAGAACCGGCCTATGGAGGTCAAGATCCTTATCGCCCAGGACATAAGGCTCCCAAAGAGTATAACCAGCCAAGCCAGTAGGACTAGCACCTTGATCCAAGCTCTTTCATTTGCTTTTCGCCTTTGCCACGCTCTGATTAAGAAGATCAATATGCCAATAGCCCCCAACAAAGCCAGGATGTCAAGGATATGATAGACGGGAGTACCCAAGGGAACATTACCCAGTCCGAAGAGTCCCCAGAAGGATTGGCTATAATCACCCCATTCTACCATAAACTGACGCAGGGTCGGTTGAGGGTGACGAGGGGCGAGGGTGTTCAGGAACATCTGTAGAGCTGTGAGGTCGCCATAGAGCTGCCAATTCCTGACAAACCGCCACCCTGCTATCAGGGCTACAGTAGCCAATATGATGGCAGCCCTTGACACGAATAGTTTGCCAGAACGCTGCCGGTAACTGCTGATGGCTACGACTAGAACTACCAATGGCAACAGACCCAAAGCATTCACCTTGGTCAAAGTCGCCAGGCCTATGACTATCCCGATTAGAACCGAACGCTTCACTGAAATCGGCGTTTCGACGAGGGGGATGAGGAGCCACAGAGCAATCGAGGTCAGGATGGTCACCAGATTGTCGTTATTGACCGCACCGCTGATGAAGAGGAACATAGGAGTGAAAGCGTTGATGGCTGCTGCACCCAGGGCCAGAACCTGGCGCTGGGGGAATATCTCCAGGGCGATCAAGTAGATGATGAGCACCGTTCCTGTGCCCATTAGTACCGATAGAAGGCGCAGGGCATGTACGCCCAGAGATGTCCCCCGATAGGGGAAGCTTTCTTCACTGGTGTGGATTAACAAATTCACGTTGCCATCAGCTTTGGCCACGCCGATGTCGGCGTGGGGATTAAACCAAAGGAGCTGGGGCATGCCTCTGGCGTCGTCCCAGAAGGTGACCAGAGCTCCCAACAGATGATATAGGGGTTGTTGGTATCTCTGTTGATGCGAAAGCTGGGTCACATCGAGATCCAATCGAACCAAACCAATCGCTTCGGCAAGCTGCTTAATGCGAGCATAATGCTGTAGCTCGTCGGGCGCTTCGAAGAGGGGAGTGATGACGCTGTAAGTTATAGCCAGGGCGAAGAAGGCCACCAGAATGAGGGCAATGGCCCAATGTCGCTTGATGGTTTCAAGTTTCAAGTTCCAAGTCACAGATCGTAAGTCTCCGCGAATAGTGGGGGCAACGAGTCAACGAGAAATGAGTAGTGATGAGGAACGAGAAATAAGTAACGAGGGAGATATCCCTTCGCTACCTGACTTGTTACTCGTTACCTCGTTACTCGTTACTCCCTATTTCACCCTCACTTTGCTCAATAGTACACGGTCGTCCAAGAGGCGACCTCCCTCCTCTACGATTCTCAGGCGCTCTCCTGTTTCCGCCAGGTACAAGCCTATCTCGACGTCGTAGACATCGGGGGGAGTGTCGGGGTAAATAACAAGCTCGTATTCATCCGCTATCGTCTGGCCAAGCTCCCAGGTCGAGGTGGGAGCCTCACCGTTCTTCGGCCAGCTATCCTCTTGGGCCCAGATACGATTCTCTTCTCCCAAAACGTGGGTGAAGACGGTGTAATTTTCTTTAATCTTGGCCAGGGCCTGCCAGTAGAGGGTCAGGTGGATGGTCTCACCAGGCGAAGCCGTTCGTCGGTCCATGTCATACCCGATGAGGGCGATCCTGTTCCCGAAGTTGAAATGGACGGGGTTAGGTACCTCTGCTTCATTTCGGGGCACGATGTTGATTTCCTGAAAGCGGGCGTTGTCGCCCAGAAGCTCTCCGTTGGGCCCGTTGGCCAACAGGCGTTCCCCGGTGGCGAAGTCGTAGAGTCCCACCTCCAGTTGAGCCCGATTGGGGGCGAAGGCCGTTTCAGGCAGAATGAGGACGTAGCGATTGGCGATGGTGTCTCCTGGTGACCAGAGGCTAGTGGGGTAGAGGCCCTGACCGGGGTACATATCCCGCTGAGCGACAATAAGCTCATTTTCATCGAGCAGGTGGACGAAGATGCTATAGTCCTGGTTCACCTCGGCCAGGGATTGCCAGTAGAGGGTGACGGTGAAGGCATCGCCGGGCTTCAGGTTGCTGGATATTGGATATTGGGTATTGGATATTGGCAGATCGTATCCCAGTAGCTTCATCACTCCGCCGAAAGAGACATCGAGGCGATTTAGGATGTCCTCGATTTCCTCTGCTGATAGGAGGTGGGGTTTGGCATAAGCTGGCGCGATGTAGCGGAAGGGGGCGATGGCGGAGATGGCAAACATCAAGCCAGCTACCAGGCAAGCCAGCATTTTGGTGTAACGTCGGGGCACGAACTGGCTTAGGCCCAGGAAGAGCAGGATCGAGAGGGCCGAGATGGCTGAAAAGACCAGCCGCCCCTGGGAGGACCAAGTCTGTAGCGCCCACCGAATCAAGGATGTGAACACGACGGTCGGCCAGGCCAACAGGATGGCAACTGCCACCCAGGCCTCTAGCCGCAAGCGATCTTGAATCAATTTGCGAATCAAGAAGATGATAACCCCCAGGGCAGCTACTATGGTCAGGAGATTTAGCAATTGGTAGACCCAGGCATCCATGGGCACGTTCACCCCGCCGAACAGCCCCCAATAAGACATAGCGAAGCCCTCTCTTTCCCCCCACAACTGTCGGAGAGTAGCAGGGGGATGACGCCGACCAAGGATGTCCAGAAATACATTCCATCCCAGCGGGTCGCCATAGAGACGCCAGTTGCGCCAGTACCACCAGCCGCTGACGGCTAAAGCCGGTAGAATGACCAATGACCAATGGCCAATGACCAACCCCAATCGCTTAAGGAGTGGAGCATTGCGGTGTTGATACCAGATGCGGATAGCTACGGCCAGTAGGGCCACCGGGAACAACCCCAGCGCACTTTCCTTCGTCAGTGCCGCCAAACCGAGCACAAACCCCAATATCCAATACCTAATATCCAATACCCAATTGCGATTTGCGATTTGAGATTTGAGATTTGCTATTCTGACCATCATCAGCAGCGCCAGGCTACACAGGGGCACCACCAGGTTGTCGTTGTTAACCGCACCACTGATGAATAAGAACATGGGGATGAAGGCGTTGATGGCTGCCGCGCCGAGAGCTATGTCCTCGCGCCCAGGGAATACTTCCAGGGCGATCAAGTAGGTGAGGAATACAGTGGCCGCTCCCATCAGCACCGAGAGGAACCGTATGAGATGCACAGCCAGGGCCGTCTCACGCCACGGGAAAGCCTCTTGCTGGGAATGGACGACCAGATTCGTGTTCCCATCGGCGGTCAGGACGCCATTGTCCACATGGGGGTTGTACCACAACAGAGGCGGATGGCCCTCGTAGGCGTCATCGGTGTCAATCCAGAAAGTGGCCAGGGCACCTAGGGCATAGTACAGGGGAGGCTGGCTGCCCTCCTGTCGCCAGGGTTGATTAGCATCGGCATCTTGCACAGGCAGGCCGTTGCCGTCCGCCAGGTGCTTGACGAAGGGATAGTGCCACAGCTCATCGGAGGCCTCGAAGATGAGCGTGACTACACTGTAGGTGATGCCCAAGGCGATGAAAGCAACGATGATGCCAGCTATAGCCCAATGTTGTCTGATGGTCCTAAGCCCCCAGTTCATAATCCTCAATCCACTCTCACTTTGCTCAATAGAATGTGGTCGCTGGGCAGGGGGTTGCCTTGCTCGTCGTTGGCGGGAAGCCGTAGCATGGTCTCCAGGTCATACATCCCCACTTCGATCTGGTACTCACCCGCCGGTGCCGCTGCGTCTACCGCGATCTCGTATTCGTCTATCACCACCTCGCCGGGAAGCCAGCTCGTCGTGGGATGAGTGCCCTTCACGGGAGCGTTGTCTTTTTGCCCCCAGGTGCGATCTTGGGCATCGAGGAGGTGGGCGAAGACAGTGTAGCTAGTCTCCATTTTCGCCAGGGCTTGCCAGTAGAGGATGAGGTGCAAAGTGCCATTGGGCTTGACGGTGACCTTATCCAGGTCGTAGCCCAGGAGGGCTACCCTGTCAGCGAGGTTCGCTCGAAGGGGATGTTGAATCTCGGTTGGCACGGTGAAAAGCCGCTCAGGGGCCACCAATGACAATTTCGTCAGGCCAATGCCCTGCTCTTCCACCAATAAGCCGCTAGCATTATCCAGCAAGTTGACCTGCAGGAAAAACTCCCCCGTCGGAGCAGCGGCATCAATTACCAAGTCGTATTGGCCGCGGATGACCTCGCCTTCCTTCCAGCGGTTGGTTGGGTACTCTTCATTGGCCAATGGAAACTCCCCCGCAGCCCAGACGTGTCCTTCGCCATCTTGTACTTGCAGGTGAAGGCGGTAATCACTTTCCATGGAGCCCAGCGCTCGCCAGAAGAGGATGATTCCCACGACTTCGCCTGCTCGCACTTCCGTAGCTGAGAGATCGTAGCCCAGGAGTTCCACCTGGCCGTCGAAGTCGTGATGCAGGTGGTGGGGGATGGCGAGTTCCTCGATAGTCGGCGGCACGCTGGGGCTGGCGACGGAGGTTGCTCCTAAAGTGTACTCCGTACCCGCTGGCGCACCCCTTTCGTCCAGGATGTCCAATCTTTGCAGCGTGTCTGTGCAGTAGAGAACCATCTTCACTTGATAGTGGCCCGGCGGGGTGCCGGAGAGTAGGGAGAGGGCATGATGCCTCTCGCTAACCTCGCCCGCTTTCCAGGCATAGGTGGCCAGGGAGGCCTCATTCTCCAGCCATTCATCTGCTTGACCCCAGAAGTGCCCCTGCTGGTCAAACAGGCGAAGGGACAAGGCGTAGATCTCCCGCATCTCCGCTAGGGTCTGCCAACGGAGGGTTATCCCCAACTGTTTTCTGTACTCGATTACGTCCTCGGCGAACCCGTAGCCGGTCAGCCGCAAGCGGTTGCCGAAGTTGACGTTTGCCTGGACCTTGATGGGACTAGAATCAAGCGCCCCAGGAAAGGTAAGGAGATAGCAAGACACAGTGGCGTGGGGAAGGGCCTCTCGATCAATGAGGAGGGCATGGGTATTCAATTGGTAACGGATCCAGTTCCCCACATTGCCCTCCGGATAGGCGACGTACCACAGGCGCTGGGGCCCGGCGGACTGTGCTAGTCTTTGGGCCATCTCGCTCCAGCTCTGGCTATCGGAGATGACGTAATAAACCAACGGCCCTTGATAGTACTTGACGAAAGGCGAGCTGGCGTCGAGCAGGATGACGTCACCCGCCTTAGCCTGGCTCACCAGATAGGCGATCAGTTCCTGGTAGTGGGTATTGCGGTATATCCAGGCGTAGTTTACGCTGTGGATTTTGACCACTTGCTCGGGCTGTTGTTGACCATAGAGCGCAGCCGTGCCGGGGGAGTTTTGTTGCACATCGCTAACGTAGAGGACGGCGTAGTCGGCGGTGGCCATGTTATGCTCCGTCAGCCCTTCCGTTTGGCCTTTGAACAGGGGGGCGAAACCCGGGATGCCAAAAGTGGCGACGCGAAGGTTTGGTGCGTCCTCTTTCTGATTTAAGTACCTGGCCGCTAGATCCATGCCCTCGCCCCAGCCCACGGGCAGGACTTGGATAGCTTTGGATAAGCCGCCCAGGAGGGGGTTGTAGTAAGCCAAGTAGGTGGAAGGGATCCAGGGCCAGGAGGGCAGTGGCGAGGAGGCCGATCCTGGCGTCAAAAAGTCGCCTAGCGAGAAGGTAGATACCCACGACACAGGCCGCGTTGAGCATTGCCAGTGGCAGCTTTGCCGCTGGAAGGAAAGGAGCCATCTTACGCAAGGCCTCCGGGTACCAGAAATCCAGGGTCGGCAGGCCGTTCAACCAGGCTAAATCGGCAGCAGACCCGAAGCCCAGCAAGCGCTGAATAGATATACCTGTTGCTCCGGCCCACGTGGTTATCACCCCAGGGTGTCCAACCAGGAAGGTCCCGCGGAAGTCCATTCTCAGCAGCGCCGTCAGGAACTTGATGGACAGGTAGGTCCACATGAGCTCGTCCCAGGTGATGAAAGCGTTCAGGTTCAACACTCGCGGCAGCAAAGCCAGGATGAAAAGAGCCACAACGATATATCTTTTTCGTGGAGCGCGGTGGTCTATCTTCATCATCATGGCTATTTCGTCCCACTCTCCACGATTATCGTGGACCCTAGCAGGATACGGTCATCGGGGAGACGACTCCCCATCTCATCGAAGGCGGGAAGGCGGCTCACGCTCTTTGGATCATACATCCCCACTTCGATCTGATATTCTCCCGCGGGCGCATTGGGATCTACCGCAATCTCGTATTCGTCGGTGATGACCTCTCGCTCGAGCCAACTCGTCGTCGGACAAGCTCCATTGCAAGGCATGCTATCCCTTTGTCCCCTGATGCGACCCTCAGCATCGAGGAGGTGGGTGAAGACACTATAGCTCGTCTCCATCCTCGCCAGGGTCTGCCAGTAAAGGGTTAAATGTAGAGTCTTGCCCGGCTCAACGGCCGTCCGGTCGAGGTCGTAGCCGAGGAGAGCCACATGGTGAGCGATGTCAGCCCGCAGAGGGAAGCGGATCTCCGGCACAGCGAAGAGATGCTCCCTCCCCTCAATGCCCAGTTCGGCGATAGCGAAACCTTCTTCGACCAGCCGTCTGCCATCGCTGTCGAGCAGGTTGACTAACAGCCGATAGCGACCCGTGGGGACGGTGGCCTCGATGAGCAAGTCGTAGGAAGGGCACAGGATCTCGTTTGGCCGCCAACGGCTGGTGGGATAGGACTCATTTGGAAGGGGTAACCTCGCCTCCATCCAGGTGCGCCCGGCCTCGTCCCTGAGCTCCAGGAGGAGTCCGTAATCTCGCTCCATCAGGCGCAGCGCCCGCCAGAAGAGGGTCAGCCCTAGTGTATCGCCAGAGCGCACCTCGTCGGCGGATAAGCCGTAGCCCAGAAGCTCCACCTGACCGTCAAAATCGTAGCTCAAAACGTGGGGGATGGCCAACTCCTCAGTGGTCGGTGGAATGGTGGGGCTAGTTATCGAAATCATACCCAGAGTGTACTCCATGCCTGTCAGCCTCCCCCCCTCGTCCAGGATAGCCACCCCCTCCAGCGTGTCGGTTTGATAAACGGTCGTCTTCACCAAGTAGCGACCGGGAGGAATGCCCGCAGGGATAGGTAGGAGATAGTGTCCCTCGCTCGTCTCGCCTGCCTTCCAGGCGGAGGTTGGGAGGCCAGAGGGGTTCAGCAACCATTCGTCCACTTGGGCCCAGAGGTGCCCTTCGCCGTCCACCAGCCGCAAGGAGAAGGCGTAGTTCTCATCCATTCCTCGCTGAGTCCGCCAACGCAGGGTCATACCCAACTGCTTTCTGTACTCGATTGTATCCTCGGAGAAACCGTAGCCTACTAGCCACAAGCGGTTGCCAAAGTTGACATTTGACTCCACCTCGATAGGACTCGACTCCAGAGCAACGGGAGAAGTCAGGAGGTAGTGAGTGACCGTAGCGTGGAGAAGGGCCTCTTGATCAATGAGGAGGGCGTGGGTATTCAGTTGGTAGTTGATCCAGCTCCCCATATCGCTCCCTGGGTAGGCGACGTACCATAGGTGCTGGGGCCCGGCGGACTCTGCTAGCCTGTTAGCCATCTCGGCCCAGTTCTGGCTATCGAGAATGACGTAATAAGGCAGGGAACCTTGATAGTGTTTG
Organism: Anaerolineae bacterium; assembly: GCA_049589355.1. Lineage (GTDB taxonomy): Bacteria > Chloroflexota > Anaerolineae > VGOG01 > VGOG01 > JBAWAP01. The sequence goes on along the minus strand of JBAWAP010000169.1, from coordinate 12,741 downwards.
ACGAAGGGCGAGCTGGCGTCGAGCAGGACCATGTCGTCCGACTGAGCCTGGCTCTCCAGATAGGCGATCAACTCCCGATAGTGAGTGTTAGGATAGATCCAGGCGTAATCTACGTTGCGAATCTTGACCACATGCTCAGGCTGTTGTTGACCGTAGAGAGCGGCCGCGGCAGGCGAGTTCTGTTGCACATCGCTGACGTAGAGGACAGCGTAGTCGGCAGTGGCCAGGCTGTACTCCATCAGTCCCTCCGTCTGTCCTTTGAACAGAGGGGCGAAGCCTGGGATGCCCTGCGTAGCGACGCGAAGGTCTTGTGCGTCCTCCTTCTGATTCAAGTACCTGGCTGCCAGGTCCATGCCCTCGCCCCAGCCTACGGGCAGGGCTTGGACAGCCCTGGATAAGCCGCCCAGCAGGGGATTGTAGTATGCCAGATAGTGGGGGTGATAGGAAATGACGTGTATAGTCTGAAATAAGAACAGCAAAATCCAAAGCCCAGAAAATATCCAATATCCAATATCCAAAGTCCAATGCTGATGGTCCTTAGAATGCCTTCTGAGATACCAGCTCGTGAGCTCTCCAAGCCTGATCATGCCCCAGGCGGCCACGATGTCCAGGGCCAGGATCACGGGCAGCATGTAGCGGTCGAACTTCTTCGCGCCCAAGTTCATAAGTATAGTGAAAAGGCAAGCATACACAAGTATAGCCACCAAGTTCCCTCTTTGCACCTTATTGGTTTCACGTTTCACGTTTTCACGTTTCACGTCTTCACGTTTAACATGTTCCTGACCGCTGAAAAGCAAGGGGATGGCTATCACCAAACCGAACACGGTAAGCGGCGTCGTGCGGAACGCTAGGGCTACTGGGTAGAACCAGAGTCCTGGATCGGCGACGGCCTTTCCCAGAAAGAACTCAGAGGTGCGGCCGGGAGTGGCAGCGAAGCCGAAAGCTGTGCCGAGCATGCCTTGGACAGTGCCCAGGGGGTCAACCCACATGGCCGGCCAGAGGAGGAAGAATACAAAGGCGGCGGCGAGGCACCAGGTGGCAAAGAAACGAAGCAACAGAAGGATCGCCTGGCGAAAATCCCGCTCTTTGACTAGATAGGCTGCGGCCAGCAAGAGGCCGGAGAAAGGGGCCAGGAAAAGGGCGTAGGACTTAGTGAGGACGGCCAAAGCAGCGAAAGCTCCGGAAAGGAGAAGAGGTAAGCGCGAGCGAGGTTGGCATAAGTGAACAAGCAGGCTCAGTACAGAGAGAATCATGAAATCGGCGGCCAGGGCGTCAATGTGCAGAACACGGGAGAGAGCGAGGTGAAAAGGATCGAGGGCCAGGAGGAGGGCGGCGAGAAGGGCCGTCTTGACGTCGAAAAGCCGCCTGGCCAGGAGGTAGACGCCCACAACGCAGGCTGCATTGAGCACCGCCATCGGCAGCTTGGCTGCAGGAAGGAAAGGAGCCAGCTTGCGCAGAGCTTCCACATCCTTCGGATCCAGGGTCGGCAGGCCGCTCAGCCAGGCGAAATCAGTGGCGGAGCTAAAGCCCAGCAAGCGTTGGATAGATATGCCTGTTGCTCCAGCCCACATGGTCATCACCCCCGGGTGTCCCACCAGGAAGGTTCCGCCAAAGTCCATTCTCCGCAGCGCAGTCAGGAATTTGATGGACCGGTAAGTCCATACGGGCTCGTCCCAGGTGATGAAGGCGTTCAGGTTCAACACTCGCGGCAGCAAAGCCAGCATGAAAAGAACCAGAACCAGAAAAACTTCAAGCTCTAAACTTCCAACTCTAAACTTCCGACTTTGAACCTTAGGCTTTGAATTCTCCACAATTTCTAATCTCTAATCTCTAATTTCCAAAGCCGCCCAGCTTGTGGTGGACTGCTCCCCCCTACGCTCCAGACCCACTCGACCAACGCTCGCTCCCTTATCCATCCAGTACTTCCCTCACCGCGTAAATGGGCTTGTCCAATGTCTCATAGTAAGTGCGCACCACCAGCTCTCCCAGGAGCCCCATGCTGATCAACTGCACGCCCATCACCATCAGTAATATGGCCAGAAGGAGTAGAGGCCGGTCGCCAATGTTCTGACCGAGGACAAACTTGACGTAGGATAGGTACCCTCCCAGGCCGATGCCCGCGACGAAGCTTATCAGTCCCAGTCCACCAAAGATGTGAATCGGCCTGGTAGAATAGCTCAGCAGGAAGCGCACAGTCAGGAGGTCCAGGAGCACCCTGGCAGTGCGGGATAGGCCGTACTTGGACCTGCCGAAGCGCCGAGCGTAGTGACGTACGGGCACTTCCGTCACGGAGACCCCCATCCAATTGGCGATGGCGGGGATGAAACGGTGCAATTCGCCGTAGAGCTGAACGTTCTTCACCACCTCGCGGCGATAGGCCTTCAGGGAGCAACCGTAGTCGTGCAGACGCACCCCGGTGACCTGGGAGATGAGCCAGTTAGCGATCATCGAAGGGAGACGGCGGGTCAAGAAGGGATCCTGGCGGTGCAACCGCCAACCGCTGACCACGTCGTACCCCTCCTCGATCTTCTCCAGGAGCAGGGGAATATCGGCGGGGTCGTTCTGGAGGTCGGCGTCCATAGTGATCACCACCTGGCCCTGGGAGCGGTCGAAGCCGGCCGCGAAAGCCGCCGTCTGTCCGAAATTGCGGCGGAAGCGGATCACCTTGAGGCGCTCGTCGCCTTCATGTAGTTTCTTGAGGACATCGAAGCTCCCGTCGGTGCTGCCATCATCCACGATGATGATCTCATACTCTCGACCTGTCCTCTCCAGAACGGTCTTTAACTGGTTATAGAGCGGCTCTACGTTCTCCTCCTCGTTATAGAGGGGGATGACAATGGATAGATCCATCTGCTTTCACTCCGTCTCCCATACCCGTAAACCGAAGCGACTGAGGTAGATGGGGATGTTTTGGAAAAACGGACTTTCCTCTTCGATCTCACGGATCATGGCTCGCTTGACGTGCGACAAAGGCCCACCCAGAATAGTCAGCGAGCCGCCAGCGCCGCCCGCACCGTTCACTTTCCAGCCCAATGCCCCGTGAGCCTGGGCGATCTCGATGACCCGTTGGGCCTCAGGGCTGACGAGATCGGGATGCAGGTCCCGCTGTGCCTCCGTGTTCTGGATCATGGCCCGCCCCAAAGCGGGAAAATCGCCTGCATACACAGCGTCCCGCGAAGGCTCGGCCGTGGCCCGCAACGCTTCGAGTTGCCTGGCCGTTGGCCCGGCGTCCTCCAGGTGGCGAATCACCTGTTCGTGTATCTCGGACGAGCGATGGGATTTACCCAGATAGATCAGGGCCAACCGCCGCTCTAACTCCCACCAGATGGAATCTGTCACCCGGATCTGTGACACCGTGGCGTAGGGATACTGGAACATCTCAATGTAGTTGATGCCGCCATAGGCAGCACAGAGCTGGTCCTGAATGCCGCACTGTTGTTTGAGCATCTCCGTTTCGATGGACTGGGCCACGTAGGCAACTTCGTGAGGCGTCAGACGCCCAGGGGTGAGGCAATCCAGGGCCCCGATGAGGGCCACGGTGACGGCGGCTGACGTGCCGGTGGAAGCACCCGCCGGCGCTTCGGAGTAAATGCTAACCTGAATGGCGATGTCATCGGGCACGCCCATGCGCTCGATGGCCGCCTCCAGCAGCGGGTGTCGATCCCAGTTTGGGCTTTCGAGACGCCGCACGTACCGCTCGCCGTAGTTCTCGGCGTAGATGACGATGCGCTCTTCCTGGCCGGAGTAGGGATAGACTTCGATCTGCACTTCGGCGTAAGGATAGACGCCGATGTTGAAGATTTTGCCGTGCCCGGCGAACCAGGTATCGGTCCAGCCCCCGTTGTCACAGATGCGGATGGGAGCCACGCTGTTGATAATGCGTAACGGCCGCTTCTGCTCTTTCATAATCTAACCCCGCTAAGGCGACCATCCTCTCCACTAAATGCGAGCCGATGAAGCATGCTGCACTGGTGACTAGGGATTTCAGGTTCGTCTCAGGAGTTCCTTTGCTCTTTTGAGGCTATATTCAAGCCCGAGTTGCTCAAGGGTCTCTAATCTCTCGCTAAGATTTGCTTTGGCCTCGTCATACTCCTCGATGAGATCTCTCAGAATGTTTAGCTCCACCACGTGGGCCTTCTGAAGAGACTCAAATTCTAGTCTGAAGGAGGGCTTTATATTCTCTAACCCAAGTTCCCCCAACGTATGGCGATAAGCAAATTGGACAAGTTGTTCAAACTCACATCCTCTTTTAGTCATTGTCCTTTTCCTATCCTCCATATACCCCCGCGCTCCCTCGAAGGCGTACAGTACCCCGCCGATCAAACCAGTGGCCACGTTCAGGGCGTAGAACAGGAGGGACATGGCCAGGGCCAGGGGTGCGGAGACGCCTGCCTGGGCGAAAAGGTAGACGTATCCCCCCTCTCGCACGCCCAGTCCGCTCAGCGAGACGGGCAGGACCAGCAGGAAGGAGATATCATGGGTAGTAGCCAGCCTTGAAAAGCAACAAACGTACTGTCAGACAGTCGGGCCGGTTGAATTTGAGGAGAACGGTGGTGGCGCGCCCTTCTGGCGTGAGGGGAACAATCACAGCATGGTCCAGTCGAAAATGATCGCTCCAGGTGTGCAGGCGGGGATTGAACAAAAGTGCTATAGGTCACATCTCTCCATCCTGGTCTAACTGCTGCCGGGCGCGGGCTTTGAGCGCCATCAGAATATGTTCCAGGTCGCCGATCCGGTCGAGTTCGCTTTCTTCGTCTGGCGTCAACGTTCCAGCCTTGTGTCTGCTCAGCAAGCGACTGACTTCGGTCTGAATGGCGGGTGAAGGGTGGAAGGCCAGAATTTCGGTCGGGGTCGGAGCAATCGCCAAGAACTCAAGGACCTGGGCATAAGCGCGGATTGAAAGCGGGCGACTATATCGCAACCCGATTCCCAGAATCTCTGGCAACTGCTCGCGCACTGACTGCAATTGCTCGGCCAGCTTTTCAGGTACTTGCAGCGTGATCTCAACCATAGCTTCTCATCCTTTCAAAAGCATTCACCCAGTAACTGGGCGCCCACGTCAGGGATCTCCTATCAGAGATTATAGCCGCTGTAACAATGAATGTCAACCACGGGCCCGCGTTCATTGAACTCATCCTCTATCCTCCACATACCCTCGCACCCCCTCGAAGGCATACAGCACCCCGCCTATCAAACCAGTGGCCATATTCAGGGCGTAGAACAGCAGAGACATGGCCAGGGCCAGGGGGGCGGAGACGCCGGCCTGGGCGAAGAGGTAGACGTAGCCCCCCTCCCGCACGCCCAACCCGCTTAGCGAGATGGGTAGGACGAGCAGGAAGGAGATGAGCGGAATAAATAATAGGAAATACCAGAGGGAAACCTCCACTCCCAGGGAGAGAGCGATCAGGTAATTGACGGCGATGAGCAAGACGTTGAAAACGAGGGAGATGGCCAGTGCGCCGCCGATGGCTCTGAGGCCGCAAGCGGTTACCGACTCGTAGAGCTCTCTGAGTTGCTTTATCTTGTCCATGATCCTCAGCAGGCCCCACCTCTCCAGCCAATCCCGCTTTAATACGAGCCCCAGCCCGGCCCAGCTCCCCAGGCAGAAGAGCACGATTACCGCTGCTACGTTGGGAGCGATCAACTGATAACTGAATAGAAGTGCCACCAAGGCGATTAGAAATAGTACCAGGAGGCCAGTCGCCCGGTCCAGCAGCACCGTGCCGACGGACTCGATGGGCCTGTTGCTCTGCTTAGAGAGTTCGTAAACCCGCACCACATCGCCTCCGATACCGGTGGGTAGGAAGTTGCTGAAGAAGGTCCCTACAAAGTAAAGCGCTGTCAGCCTCGCTAGTGGGATGTCCATCCTCAGTGCACTGAGTAGAATTTGCCATCGGTAGGCTCTGACGACGATGCCCACCAGGTAGAGCACGAAAGCCGCTGCCAGGTAGGAGAACCTGGCCTTGCTCAGCGTTTCAAGGGTTTGCTGCCAACCCACTTGCTTGAGTAGAAAAGCGAGCAGGGCCAGGCTGAGGCCGACCTTTAGCAGATCTAGTAACCTTTCTCTTCCCATCCAGTGCTCCCAACAACGCATGCTTGACGGAACACGCAATACGAAATACGAACGTGTTGCGTATTCCGTTCAGACGCTAATGACGCTTTCAGAGAAATCGCGTCGCAGGATTTCTTCGTAAAGCGCTTTTGTCTTCTCGGCGATCTTCTCCCAGGTGAAGTCCTGGGCCAGTCTGGCGGCCCCCTCCCCCAGGCGTCGCCGCAGCCTGGCATCCTCGACCAGCCTGGCTATGGCTTCGGCCAGCGCGACGGGGGCGTCGGGGGGAACGAGGAGGATGTTCTCCCCGTGCCGTAGCTCAGGCACGTCCACCCGTGGGCGGGTGCTGACGATGGGAAGGCCGTGGGCCAGGGCTGCCATGAAGCTCCCTCGTCGGAAGGAGGCCCCGTCCCGATAGGGGAGTACACAGATATCGGATGCCAACAGGTTGGCGGAGACTTCGGTCTGGGGAGTATAGCCTGTCCAAAGTACCCTGTTCGTCAGACCCAACTCTTCGATCAAACCGACGATTCTCTTCAGATAGGCCACGTTGGCGGGATCGCTGGAACCCACTTTGCCGCCCACCATTATTAGTTGGATATTGGATATTGGAGATTGGATATTGGAGGCTGGCTGCGGATTGTCTTCTCTTTGCACCAGCCTGCCCAGGGCACGGACTAGGGTTTCGGCTCCTTTGCTCTCGTTGAGGAAGCCAAAGTAGGAGAGCAGGAGGTCATTGGGCCTCACTCCCCAACGGGCTCGCCAGGCCTCCCGATCATAGTCTGCTGGGGGTTGGGGACTGATGTTCGAGCTGATGGGGATCAGCGAGAGGGAACGGATACACGAGTAAGCTGACAGTCTGGCGAAGTCCTCGGCGTTGGTAACGATGACCGCATCGCTCCAGCGGGCCAGGGCCAGGTTCACCCACCAGCGGAGGGGACCAGCCTTGGGAAAAAGGTGGGGCACTTTCAGATCGTGGAAGGTAACCACAATACGCGGACGTGACCCCGTGCCCGTCCTCAATCGCAGTGGCAAGAAGTTGATAGCGGGATGCATCCTGTAAGCGGCTATTTGATATTGGATATTTAGGATGTCGAAGTGGAGCGCGTCGTACAGGCGGATGATGTCGCGCCAGCAGCCCCGGCCCCAGCCGCGGACGCTGCGATGGACTATTACCGGGTTTCGGGTTTCGGGTTGCGTGTTGTGTGAGGCGCTGGTGATCACGTGAACTTCGTGGCCCAGGGCCGCCAGCGCCCCCCCCAGTTCATTGGTGAAATCACCCACACCGCCTTGCATGGGTGGGAACTCGCCGCTGATCAGTACAATGCGCATCATTCTACTCCATCACCTCGATCATGGTCAATGGTACTCGTTCCTCATGCTGACGAACGCCGTTCCGATAGGCCGGAAGTCGCACTAGCCCATCAGGATTGTACAGACCTACCTCCAGCGAATACCGACCTGGCAGCAGGTCCGCTGGCAAGGCCAGGGGCCGGGGATCAAGTACGACCTCGCCTGGGTACCAGGTGTAGGGAGGGCGGGTGCTGTGAAAGGCCCAGCCGTCGGACTGAGGGCCCAGGTTGCCATTGGCGTCGTACAGGTGGAGGAAAACCTTGGCCTCACTCTGAGTCGGTGTGGCGGCCTGCCAGTAGAGCGTCACCGGCACCACATCGCCGGGATGCCAGATTCGCTCCGGCAGGTCAAAGCCCAGCAGGCGGAGCCCCCTGTCAAAAGTGACCTCTACGCGGTGCTCGATCTCAACTTCCCCCTGCATGAACCAGAAGTGATAGGGGGCGTAGTGGCGGAAGTCTGGGTTGGACGCCTCCACCCGGAATACGAAGCGCGTCCGAGGGCCAGTGATGGCCTCCACCGGTACCCAGAATACCGTCTCCAGCCACTGACCGGGCGCGGAGGAATAGGCCCAGCGTCCCATGTCCCGTCCGTCCACTTCCACCCGTACTGCTCCCGCCTCCTGGGCGTGCAGCCGCGCCACGATCTGTAACGGCTCACCAGTCCTGGTCGCCACCTCGAAGGATATACCGCCGGTCACTAACCGCCCACCGTCCAGCACTTCGCGCTCAGGGAGGTCGCGGTAGGTCAACTGCCACACCTCAGTGGGCCAACCGGAAGGGCGGGCATCGTGCCACCACTCCAAGCCGTGGGCGGCCTCGTCATCAAGATCGGCCACGTCCAGCATATCCACCAGCTTGAAGCCGGCTGTTCGTTCCCGGACGTCCGGTTGGTAGAACTGCTCGCCGCTGCCGGCCAGGTGCCAATCGGCTTGCCATACCCCCTGGGCCGGGCCGGCGCTGGTGACACCGGAGTAGTCCGGCACCTCCACTCGAAACAACTCCTCGGCGAAGAGATCGGTTGCCGCCAGGTAGGGGATGAAGAAGATGTCCGGATAGATGGCGAAGTACTCGGGACGCATGGGCGAGTGCTCCATCAGTTCAAATACGCTCCCCGCGCCGTGTCGCCAGGCGATGGCGGCGTCTGCTGTGGTCAGGCCGATCAGGTCATAAGTTGCCCGCTGGCCGAGGTAACGCAGACTGCCGATGTCGTGGACACCCACGCGGGCATCAGGAGGCAGATTCTCCTGCAGCCATTCCACGACGGCCAGTTGCTGCCGAACCATCGTGCCAACTGCGCTACGGTAGGAGCGCACAAAACTCAGGCTTCCGTACACAGAGAAGATCAACAGCAAGAGCACCGCTAACCCCAACAGGACGCGCGGCCACAATTGCCTCGCTCGACTGGAGAAGAATGCCAGACCACAGACCGCCAGGGCGATGACCAGGGGCACAAACGGGACCTGATAGCGGCCCAGATGCCACGTAGCCGTGATCAGGGTGGCGGTAGACAACGTGCCCACCAGGAACCAGAAAATGGTCACGGCTAGCGCTGTCCAACGGCGTCGCATCCCCAGGCTGATCCATCCCAGGACAGCGAGCAGGAAGAGCCCCGGCGGCAAGAACCAACGTTCAGGGGATTCCCACCCCAGGAAGCGAACCATGATGATCTTCCGGAAGGAGGTCAAGGTGAAGCGGACCAGATCCTCTGGGTATCGGGGAACGCTGAACCACCAGGACTTGGCCTGGAGGCCTGCTGCTGCGGTCGTGCCGGTTAGCGTCCAGTTGATGAGAAGAGGCACAAGCCCTACTCCAACTGCCACTGAAAGAAGGCCCATCTGTTTCCAACGAACGACGCGGGATTTGAGTAAACCTTCTGTAAGGGTCGCCACCCAGATCAATCCGATCAGGATCAGGCCCTCGGGTCGGGTGAGCCCCGCCAGGCCCAACCATAGAGCGCACCAGGCGATTCGCCCGGCCAGGAAGGCGTCCAGGGCTGCTAAGGTCAGCACGGTGAAGAGCCCCGTCTCCATCCCGTTGAAGCACCCCCATTGCACTGGCCCACTCAGGAGGATGAGAACCGCTGCAATCAGTGCCCAACCTGTTTCGGTTGTCAGATGGGAAGCCAGGCGATAAGTCAGCCAGGCGATCAGCCCCAATGAGATCACACCTGTCCCCACGGCGAAAGCGACGAGCCGCTCGCCAGTGAAGCCCAAGAGGTAAACCCCGGCCAGCAAGAAACCGAACAGCGGGCTGGTCATCCCAGTCGTAGGAGGATCGCCATCGTTGTACTGGTAGGGATGGCCCCGCGCGATCTGGCGGGCGTATTGATAGGTGATGTATGCGTCGTCCAACGGCGCCACCGGGCGTCCGTCGGCTGTGGTGAAGGCTGTAACAATGTACATCGAACTGACGACGCCCACCAGTACAATTAGAAGAACCACAACCCACCAGCGACGGGGACTCATCACTAACATCCCGCTCCGACACCACCTCCCCTGCGACCTTGCGACCTGAGACCTGCGACCTGCGAACTGATTTGCTCACGCAACGGCTCGGGTAGCAAGGCGATCAGGTGCGGGTGTGTTTCAACCAGGCGCATAATGTCTGCCAGGTCCTTCTGGCGCTTGCTGGGGCGCCGGTCTGAGTCAGAGAAGGCCCAGACCTTGCCCTGGAGAACGTCCTCCAATGCCGCCACCGAGACCTCATATCCCAGTATTATCTGCCGTGCGGCACGGGCGATGAAGCCCTGATATTTGGGATCGGTTTGAATTTGAATGCGCAGGTCCGAGGAGGAGCTCGACACGTTGATGCTGTGGGGGAACCTGTGGACGGTAAAACGCTGCTCCAGAGCTTCTGCCAGTGCATCTACCCGATCAGAGGTGACCACCAGGTCCAGGTCTAAGCTGACGACCGGTTCAGCGTAGGCATTAACGGCCAGGCCACCGATGACGCAAAACGGCACGTCCCACTCCCCCAGAAGGTCCAAGAACTCCTGCAGGAAGTCCTCTTGACTGTTAGTGACTTTGTTCGTGAACTCTCGCTCGTTCATACCACTTAAATACTCTCCTCCATCTAAGCTAGTCTCGATCTTAACACCTGCCAATACGACTTCACACGCACGGCTCGCAGCGACCTCTTGTGCCCCACCAGCCATTTGAGCGCTTCCACAATCAGTTGGTAGAGATAGGTGGTCAGGATGAATAATCGCAACACCTCCGCCTGCCACAGGCCATGATGCTTGAGGAAATAGCGGATTTTGCTGCGCTGGAATTGGACGTGCTGGAAGGATTTGACTTGCTCGCTGGATTGCCCTCCGTAGTGGATCACTTTGGCCGTGGGCAGGTAGACCACCTTCCAACCTCGTTCCTTTGCCCGACGGCACCAGTCCAGTTCCTCCGAGTACATGAAGAAGCCCTCATCCAGTAGACCTACCTGTTCGATGGCCTCTCGGCGCGCCAGCAGACAAGCGCCAGTGACCCAGTCTACCTCTTGTACCTCGTCGTCAGGGCGGTCTGCCACGTAATAGTGTCTGATGGCGCGGTTATGCGAGAACCACTGTTGCAAGATCGTGCTTTCTAGGAAGGCTGTAGCCAGGGCGGGGAAGCGGCGCCGCGAAGACTGGATGCTCCCGTCAGGGTTCAGGAGCTGTGGTCCCAGTGCCCCCACTTGAGGGTGCTCGTCCATGCACTCGACCATCGTCGCCAGGGCGTCGCCCACGATCTCGGTGTCTGGGTTCAGCAGGAGGATATATCGTCCTTGGCTGACGGTGATGCCTTGATTGTTGCCCACGGTGAAGCCTACGTTCTCACTGTTGGCAAGGAGCCGCACCTGGGGGAACTCTTCTTCTACCATCGCCACGCTGCCATCAGAGGAAGCGCTATCAACTACGATGACCTCGATCTGGAAGTTGGAAGCTGGAAGCTGGAAGTTGGACATAATAGAGTGCAAGCAACGCTTCAGAAGTTCGCATACGTTCCAATTTACGATTACAATGGACAAATCGCTTCCAATCTCCAACTTCCAATCTCCAATCTCTATATCAAGACGGCGGCTCCTGGGCCGCCGCGTCACAGACATCTATCAGAAATAGGCACTTTGGGGGCTTCTCACTTTCGCCGCTCTACTACAAAATCGGCTAAATCGAGCATGGCCTGGCGATATTCGTTGTCGGGCAGGGTCAAGAGCGCATCGCGGCCCCTGGCGGCGAACCCTTTGGCTTCGGCTGTGGATGATTCGATGGCCCCTGACTCTTTGATCACCTCCACTGCGGCTCGCACCTCATCGTCCCCCTCATCTCGGCCGCTTAGCACTTTGGTTACTATCTCGTCCTCTGGATGCGCTTCGAGGAAATAGATGGTGGGCAGAGTAACGATCCCTTGGCGTAGGTCGCTGCCGACGGGCTTTCCAAGCTCCCCCTCGTTACCTGCGAAATCAAGGATGTCATCCACGACTTGAAAAGCCATTCCCAGATTATAGCCATAATCGCGTAAAGCCAGCACTTCCGGCTCCGGCGCCCCACTCAGTATGGCTCCTGTTTCCGATGATGCGGCGAACAGAGAGGCGGTCTTGCTGTAAATACGTTGATAGTAATATTCCCTAGTCAGTTGCCCCTCGTCGCTGCCAAAGATCTGCTTCAACTCGCCACTACAGATGGTCATCAGGGTTTGGGCGAAGATGGAGACCACGCGCACGCTCTTGGTCTCGGCAGCAAAATCTGCCGCCCGGGCGAAGAGGTAATCCCCGGTCAGAACCGTCGCAGCGCTGTTCCATAAGGCGTTCAGAGTAGGGTTGCCACGGCGTAGGAAGGCGTGGTCTATCAGATCGTCGTGGATAAGGGTAGCCGTGTGTAGCGTCTCCACCGCTGCAGCCAGGAAGGTAGCCTTTTCAACATCGGCTGGATAGAACTTGCTCGACAGTAAAACCAGAGCAGGGCGCAAACGCTTACCCCCGCTGCCTAGAAGATAATCCAGGGTGGCCCTCAGTTGTTCGTATTCAATGTGAGAAACTTCGCGCATCTTGCGCTCTACACACTCCAGGTCCTCGCGGATGAGTTCGAAGATGGGGATGACCTTCAAGGCTTTTTCCTTTCGTTCAAAGCTTCAATGCAAAGAGTGCTTGGGCATTGTCCAAGGTGATACGTGCCATTTCTTCTAACGACGTCCCTTTTATGCGGGCGACTTCCTGAGCCACCAACTTCACATAGGCAGGCTCGTTACGCTTCCCTCGATGGGGATGGGGTGTTAAGAGCCTATCCTAAAAGTCGATTCTGTGGTAGAATGGTGGCATGAGCGATGAAACAGCTTCCAAGAAGAAACCAGCACCGACCATCTGGCGTGTTCC
>JBAWAP010000168.1:0-9939 GCA_049589355.1 Anaerolineae bacterium | reverse complement strand
GAGTTGAGCATTGCGTTCAACAAGAAGCTAGGGGCCGGGCTCTTCGGCGGCGAGGGCTTCATTCTCCAACGGCTCCTTGGCGATGGCATGGTTTTCGTCCACGCCGGCGGCACCATCGTAGAGAAGCCTCTCAACAACGAGAAAATCATGGTAGATACCGGGTGCATCGTCGCCTTCGAGAATACCATCAGCTACGACATCCAGCGGGCAGGCAACCTGAAGTCTATGATCTTCGGTGGTGAGGGACTGTTCCTGGCGACCCTGCAAGGGACCGGCCGCATCTGGCTCCAATCGCTGCCATTCTCCCGCCTGGCCGACCGCATCCTGGAATTCGCGCCCACGGCGGGTGGGAAGAGTATGGATGAGGGTTCGATCATAGGTGGAGCGATCAAGCTCTTGCAGCAGTAGCAGACTCTAGGACTGGATACGGGAAGGGCCTTCCAATAAAGAATTGGACACCCATCTAATAGGCTTCGAATCCGAGGGGTCCGGTGGACTGCAGATCATGGACCACTCGACTAAGGTGCGGATCATGCCCTTCTGCCCATGGGCGTTCCGCGTTGAGAACAGCCAGGTAGGCTAAGAAAGGAGGTGCGCTTAGTTTTGACTATCCTGAAATGCATGATATAATGCTGGCATATCACTCACAAGGAGGAAATCATGTCTGAACGACCACGCGACGAGAAAGAAGAAAAAGACGAGAAGGGTAGAAAGGAGAGTTGGGACGAGAAGTGGCGCCGCGATCCGCTCAACGCCGCCATGTGGGCCCTTGTCCTCATCTGGGCCGGGCTGGTGCTGATCGCGGAGAACGTGGGGATTCTGGACAACCTGGGAATCCGCGCGGAGGCCTGGCCTGTCATCTTTATCGGAGCCGGGGTGATCGTGCTCCTGGGAGTGCTCGTTCGCCTGCTCGTGCCAGCCTACCGGCGGCCAGTGACCGGTAGCATCATTTTCGGGTTCATCCTGGTGGGCATCGGGCTGGGGGAACTGACGAGATGGGACGTGGTCGGGGCATTGGTCCTGATCGCCATCGGCGTGAGTATCATCCTGAGCCGCTTTGTCGGGGGCCAATGACCAGGACGCACCTCAAATAAGCCTTGCGAGGGTTCAGAACCCCGCAAGGCTTTTCACCATCACCATCGGCCGAAAGGTTGGGATATGCGTGTTCTCCTACTAGAGCCCCCCAAAGTCCCCTGGGAGATGATGGGGGATGTTGCAGCACTGCCCTTGGGATTGGCCACACTGGCCGCCTGCCTGGAAGTCGCTGACATCCCGGTCGAGATCCTGGACGCCAACGCGCTGGGGATCGGTTGGGACGGGATGGAGGCGGCTATTGCCCAGGCTCGCCCCGACCTGGTCGGCATCACAGTTTACACACCCCAAGTACCCGAAGTCAGCCGCGCCGTCCGCATTGCCGGCGAGGCAGCACCCCAAGCGATCATTGCTCTGGGTGGCCCTCACGTGACCTTCACCGCCGAGGAGACACTGAAAACAATGCCCAAGGTGGACGTGGTGGTGCGCGGCGAAGGGGATCGGATTCTGGTGGACCTGGTGCGGGCACTGGACGCCGGCGAGGGATTGGAGCGCGTGCCGGGCATCAACTTTCGCCAGAACGACCAGATAGTGGAGACCCCTGCACCACTCCCTGTGGACGTGACAACGTTGCCCATGCCCGCTTTTCACCTGTTGCCGATGGAGCGCTACCGCTGGCCGGAACTGGGCGGCACTTTTGCCACGGTCCTGGCCAGCCGGGGCTGCCCCTTCAAGTGCACCTTTTGCTCTGAATGGCCCTTTTGGCGCGCCGGTTGGCGTCCTTACGACCCAGAGATGGTCGTCGAGCAACTTGACGTTCTGGTGAACCGGTACGGGCGAAACAACATCTGGTTTGGCGACGACTGCTTCAACGTGGACCGCGATCACATGGCGGCCATTTGCGAGGGGATTCTGCGGCGTGGGATTGACGTGGACTGGTATTACCAGGGGCGGGCCGATCTGCTGGTCAAGTACAAGGACCTGTTACCCCTGATGCGGCGGGCCGGCAATCGCATGGTGCAAATCGGCATCGAGGCCGCCAACGACGAGCAACGGGACGAGCTGAACAAGCGACTGAGCACCGAGACGGTCCGAGAGGCAGTGCGATTGCTGCGCCAAAATGACATCGTCTGCCAGGGAATGATGATCGTCGGCCTGCCCACCGACAGCCCGCGCACCTTCGAGCAGAAGGTGCGCCTCATCAAGCAGCTCGACGTGGACTTTCCCATCTTTACGATGTACACCCTGTTCCCCGGCACCCAGGCCTATGAGGAGGCGGTAACGAAAGGGTGGATCGAACTCCCTGCCGACTATGCCCGCTTCGACATGGGCCATGTCCTCATGCCTACTCAACACATGACTCGCCAGCAGGTCTGGAACTATACCGGGTGGGCCTTTACCAGCGTCTATTTCGACCCGATCAGGCTGGTGCGAGGCATTTTCTCGCGCAATGCCTGGAGGCGGCGGATGGTGCGGAGGATGTTGGCCTACATCGGCAAACAAGCCGTCCGGGGCCTGGTGCCAAGGTTCCGATGATGAAAAGAAACCAGGTTTTTGTCCTTGTCTGAGCAAACAAACTGCCGCCTTTGAAACTCTCTGGGGCACAGAAGGACATTTGCTAACGAAAAACCTGGTTTCTAACTCTCAATTAGGCACGGCCAAAGTCCAGGTTGATGATTCCGTCCAGCCAATAGCGCAACCTGGTCCAACGGCCCTCGCGACCGATGCAGCGAAAGTAAGGCGGGTCGAAGGCACGAATCAGGTCGCCGATGCGATAGCGGGGCAGCACCGGCGTGGAGACGATGAGGCTGCCAACCTCGCCGGGGCGCATCTCGTGCAGCATCTTGACCTGTCCGCCCGCTACTTCCACCTCGAACACATACAAGTCAAAATTGGGCACCAGCAGGCAGCGCTCGTCTCGCTGTTGGGCAAAGGTGCCCTCGGTGGCGATGTACATCTCGACCACGTCTACGGGGCCGTAGAGGGCACGCAGGGCCGGCTTGTACTTGGTGTGAATGTCGGGGACGCTGGCTGCGGCGATAACGCGCATGGGCCACAACTGCTTGGGCAACACCTTGTGGCGGCGCTGGAGGAAATGCCCAAACTGGATGATGGAGGGACAGACTCCGGCACACATAGTGATGGGCGCGTCTTTGGTGCGCTGGTAGATCATCTCGAAGCGGCGCTCCCAGGCACCGGGGGTGGTGCCTCCACCCAGGGCATCAATCTCCTCTTGAGCTGGCAGGATTTCGACGGGGGTAGCGGCTGCCGCGTGCTTAACATAGATGCCGGAGCTGAAACCGTAAGGGGTCTCCTGCCCGGCCACGTCCATCGTCCCCACCACGGAAGGATAATTGAGGTTGAGGCTATAGCCGCCGATGGCATCGAGCTGGTCGGTCCGCAACAGGTGGTTGAGCAAGCCGCGAGCGGCAGCCACGCGGATGCCCAGGTCGGTATCGGTGATGGGGATGCGCTTGGGGGTGCCCCGCGTGGTGCCCCGGGTCATGGCCCAGGCCACGGGCGGCTCCGGCAACAGCGCCTCGACCTCGCCGGCGATGACCCGCTCAATCCAGGGTTTGATCTCTTCGTAGGTGACGACGGGAAAGGCGCGCCGATAGGCCTCGAAAAAGCGGGATGGATCGTCAGCCAGAGCCAATAGATCGGCCGCGCTGCACTCCTGACCATAGACCGTCCGGGCGTACCCCTCGACCAGCCACTCCAACGTCTGCGCCTGGGTTCGGGCCGGATCTTCCAACCCCTGGTGCCATAATTCGACAAAAACCTGGATAAAATCGCGATACTCTTCCAAATATCCAATCTCCAATATCTAACTACAGCCGACCCAGATTCAATGTACTGAACTCATCCCAAGCATAGCGCAGGGGAGTCCACCACCGGTCGCGGCCGATGCAGCGGAAATAGGGCGGCCGGAAGGCGCGAATCAGGTCGCCGATTTCGTAGCGGGGCAGGATAGGAGTGGAGACGATCAGGCTGCCCATCTCGCCGGGGCGCATCTCGTGCAACATCTTGATGCCCGACCTGGTCTTCACTTCAAAGAAGAAAAGATCATAGTTGGGCACCCACGCCCGGCGCTCGTCCCGCTGCTGGCCGAACATGCCCTCGGTGGCTCCGTAGATCTCGCGGATGGCGACTGGCCCATAGAGGGCCCGGAGCGTGGACTGATAGCGGGTATTGATGCCTGGCACGCTGCCCAGCGTCATGATCTGGGTCTGCCACAGGTCCTTGGGATAGACGCCGTGCACCCGGTGCAGATACCGGCCGAAATCGCGAGCGGTCGGAGCTACGCCACCTACCAGGGTAACGTTTTCATCCTTGCACTTCTGGTAAGCCAGCTCAAAGCGCGCCTCCCAATCGCGGGTGGTTTTGCCCCCGCCCAGGGCGTCAATTTCGTCTTGCGTCGGGGCCGAGCGGACGGGGGTGCGGGCCGATACGTATTTAGTGTAGATGCCAGAGCTATAGCCATATTCCAACTCCTGTTCCCCAACCTGCACCGTCCCCACCACCGAGGGGAAATTCAGATTCAGGTTGACGCCCTGAAATAAATCGTATCGGCCACTGGTGACCACGTAGTTCATCATCGCCCGACCCGCGCTGACGCGCATTTGCAGGTCGGTGGGCGTCATGGGGATGAACTTGGACTCGCCCTTGGTCGTGCCCCGAGTGATGGCCCAGCCAATCGGCTCTTCGTTGAGGAGCAGGCTCAACTCGCCAGCCATCACCCGCTGGATGAACGGCCGGTAGTCTTCATAGGTAGCCACTGGGAAGGCGCGCCGGTAGTCCTCGATGGCCTCGATTTGGGCCGCGCCGTGCTGCGCCCCGTAATCGGTCTGAGCGTAGCTCTTCAGGAGGCGATGTAGCACCTCCTGTTGAGCCTTGGCTGGATCGCCCACGGCCTCGTGCCAGGGCTGTAAAAGGGCATTGAGCATTGCCTTAGGATCGCTATCAGCCATTGCCCTACCTCCTGAAATGAGTCGTTGCTACATTTTACCACATTGATCTGATGAAAGCAAACAGGGCTGCAACTTTGTCTCGGCTTTTACGTATAGATTATGTGAGTGCTTGCCCTGCAGGGAGCCAGAAACCAGGTTTTTGGCCAAGGACTTGGCGCTTCTGTGCCACAGAGAACCCCAAAAGCGCCGAATTGTCCATTCAGACAAGGAAAAACCTGGTTTCTCCTCAAAACTATATGATAAGGAGGTGTGTTATGTCAAACGTTCTAGAACCATTTGAAGAGGAGCAACAAATAGCGAGCGGGACGGCTCCAGAGGGCGAAGGCCCGGCTGTGTCAGCCGCACCGCTGCCTACCCCTCCAGACGAGCCGCCGAGATCGCCCCAGGATGCTCGCAGGCCACGGCGCCGTCGTCCACCCTCTCTGTTCTGGCCGATAGTGCTCATTGGTGCTGGCGTCGTTCTACTGCTGGCGAACCTGGGCTACCTGCCCCGGCTATCGTGGGGTGTCATCTGGAAACTATGGCCGCTGCTAGTAGTCGCCCTCGGCGTTGACCTGTTGATCGGCCGGCGCTCCGTGGTCGGGGCCATCGTCAGCGCGGTGCTGATCTGCGTGCTGATCGCTGGGATACTGCTGATCTCCATCTTTGCGCAGAACATCCCCGCGGTGTCCGAATGGATCCAGCCACCCGAATTTCAAACCAGGCACGTCGAGCACCCCCTGACAGATGTGGAGCGGGCCACGGTCTCCATTGACTGGACCAGCGTGCCTGGCTACCTGAGCCCGCTAGAGGATTCGCCCAACCTCATTGAGGGTGACATTGACTACTTCGGTGAGCTAACCTTCGACGTGAGCGTGCGTGGCGACCGAGCCAACGTGAAGCTGGATAGCCGCTCCACCGGGATCTGGTTCTGGCCATTTAACCTCGGCGATCAGTCAGACAAACGCTGGGACGTAGGACTCAGCCCCAATGTACCCCTTGACCTCACCCTTAACGCCGGTTCCGGTCCGTGCGACTTCGACTTGGCCGGTTTGCAGGTCAGCGGCCTTGTACTCGACAGCGGCTCCGGGCCGATTGACCTGAGCCTGCCCTCCGGCAGCACCTTCGAGGCCGAGATTGACGGCGGCTCCGGGCCCATCACCATCGTCCTGCCCAGAAGTGTGGGGGCGCGGGTGGAGCTCGATTCGGGCAGCGGCCCCTTCAGCCCCGACACGCGATTCCAGTTGGTGGAAGGCAAACGCCGCGGAGATGGTGTGTGGGAGACGGACAACTATCGCACGGCGGAGCACACCATCTTACTGAAAATAGACCAGGGCTCGGGCCCCGTCACCATTCGTTGAGGAATGAGGCAACGAATCAACGAGGTGACGAGTGTCTAGTCAACCCGTTACTCGTTGACTCATTCCTCGTTCACCACTCCTAAGGAGGCTTTGATGATGAAACGATTCGATGTACGCGCTGTTGGGGGGATTCTGCTGATCGTCGTCGGGATCTTGTTGTTGCTCCAGGGTTTTGAGATTCTTGGGGTCGTCGTTGCCCTAATCTGGGCACTCGTCTTTGGCGCCGCCGGCCTGGTCTTCCTGTACGTGTTCCTGACCGATCGGGCTAACTGGTGGGCGGCCATTCCGGGGTTCGGCTTGCTCGGGATAGCAGCGCTGATCGCTCTGGATGAATTTTGGCCACAGGTTGGTGACGCAGTGGGTGGCGCGCTCTTTTTAGGTGGGATTGGGCTGGCCTTCTGGGTGATCTACTTCATCAACCGTAAGCACTGGTGGGCCGTCATCCCTGGCGGCGTGATGTTCACCCTGGCCTTGGTCGCCGGCCTTGAATCTGTCTTTGAGGGTGCTGAGATGGGCGGGGTGTTCTTCCTGGGCCTGGGGCTGACCTTTGGCCTGCTCTCTTTCGCGCCCACCCCCCACGGGCGGATGAAGTGGGCCCTCATCCCAGCCGCCGTGCTCCTGGTGATGGGCTTGTTGATCACGGCTATCACCACAGGATTTCTCGATGTCCTGTTTGCAGCAGCCCTGATCCTGGTCGGGCTTTACTTCCTCTTTCGCGTGTTCAGATTATAAATTAAGGTGACTACTCAGGCTGTCATTGCGAGCGAAGCGAAGCAATCCCCAAGCCGCAAGGAGAAGATTGCTTCGTCGCAAAAAACGCTCCTCGCAATGACACGGGCTGAGCAGTTACAAATTAAGGAGAGTGATATGGACGAGCAAAAACGAAGACGGGCCCGCCCTGAGCAGAGTCGAAGGGTCAGCCTGGTTGGCCCTGTGATTCTGATCGGTTTGGGCGTTGTCTTTCTACTAAACAGCCTGGGGCTCTTGGCGTGGAGTGTCTGGGAAGTGATCTTCCGCTTGTGGCCGGTCTTGCTGATCGCCGTAGGGCTGGAAATCATCCTCAACCGCCTTTCGGTCTGGGGTTCCCTGCTGGCCCTGGTGCTGACGGTGGCCATCTTGGCGGGCGTGCTATGGCTGCTCGGGCCAGGAATAGGAACAGAGCGGGTAGTAGCCGGTGAAGAAGTCAGACAAGCTCTGGGCGAGGCAAGCCAGGCCAAGGTCGTCATCGAACCCGGCGTCGGGTCGCTGCACATCGAAGCGCTCCCCGAATCAGCCAACCTGGTCGAAGGCGTGATTCGGGTGGGCAGGGGACAGATGGTGAGGCGCGACTTCGCAGTTGCGGGCAAGACGGCGACCTTCACCCTGCGAAGCGGGGGCGAGACGATTGGCCCATTCTTCTGGTGGGGTGATCAGCGGAACTGGGAGCTGGGGCTGGCCCCTGAAGTGCCTCTGGAGTTAGAGGTCAGCCTTGGCGTGGGACAGGCCGACATTGACCTGACAGGCCTGATGGTGAGCAACCTGAAGGTGAGCATGGGAGTCGGCCAGACCAGGGTCACCCTGCCTGACCAGGGCCGCTTCCAAGCCAGGATTGAAGGGGCCATCGGCGAGACAATCGTGGTCATACCGGCTGGGATGGCAACGCGCATCCGCGTGGACACTGGGCTAGCCACGAGAGGCCTGCCGGCCAGCTATCAACACCAGGACGACGTCTACACCTCGCCCGGCTACGCCAGCGCCGATAACCGCGTTGATCTGGAAGTGGACCAGGCCATCGGCCAAATCACGATTCGCCAGTCCGGAACATGGTAGAAAGAAATCTAAATAGCAGAGGTAAACGAAACCTGGTCACCTGACCAGGAAAAGGACTACCCACCCGTCCAGTCTACACACTCCCCGGTTGGCTGATGTGCCGGGGAGTTTTTTGTTTACGTGCGTCGTTCAGATGAGTTTGGCATATTGCGAGAATGGACAAGATGTGGTAAAATGCTAGCATCCAAAACTCCTGGTTCACGAGCGCAGTTGGCCGCCAAATGCTGCCACGGAGCGTAAGATGGCCGCGCCCCTACTTACCACCAAACTCTACATTCCTCCCATCCGGCCACAACTGGTATCGCGCCCGCGCTTGATCGAGCGGTTGAATACAGGGCTTCATCGCAAGCTCACCCTCGTTTCCGCCCCGGCTGGCTTTGGCAAGACGACGCTGTTGAGCGAGTGGGCTGCCGATTGGCGATTGCCGATTTGGGGCTGCGGCCTGGCATTGCTCATCACCGCCGGGAAGCGGTAGGGCGCGCAGCAGAGCAGTGTACCAGACGTCGTCGAAGCATATAGATTCGATAGTCTGTTACAAGTAGAAAAAAGAAAAGGAGTAGTTGAAATGCCTGCTATTCTAGAAGTAGACAATCTCGTCAAGAAGTACGGCGACTTTGAAGCCGTCAAAGGAGTCAGCTTCTCGGTCGAGGAGGGGGAGGTCTTTGGCCTGCTGGGGCCCAATGGCGCCGGCAAGACGCAAACGATCTCCATGCTGACCGGCGTCATTCCGCCCACGTCGGGCACGGCGCGCATCGGCGGCTACGACATCACCACCCAGATGGACCAGGTCAAGAAGCTCAACGGCCTGGTGCCCCAGGACCTGGCCCTCTACCCCACCCTCAGCGCCCGGGCCAACCTGAACTTCTTCGGGCGCATCTATGGCCTGCGCGGCAGGGAACTCAGAGAGCGAGTGGAAGACGTGCTGCGCATCGTCGCCCTGACCGAGCGCGCCGACCAGGCGATAGAGAAATACTCAGGCGGGATGAAGCGCCGCATCAACATCGCCGCCGGCCTGCTGCACCAGCCCAAACTGCTGTTCCTCGACGAGCCCACCGTCGGCGTGGACCCCCAGAGCCGCAACCACATCTTCGAGAGCGTGATGCGGCTCAACCGCGAGCGGAGTATGAGCATCGTCTACACCAGCCACTACATGGAAGAGGTGGAGTTGCTCTGCAACCGGGTGGCCATCATAGATGAGGGAGAGATCATCGCCCTGGATACCGTCAAGGATCTGGTCGCCATGCTAGGTGGGGGTGTGATCCACGTCGGCCTGCAACAAGTGGACGACGCGCTGCTGGCTCAACTGACGACGTTGCCGGCGGTCAAGCGGGCGACCCTCGCGCTGCGGCCAGCCCCACCACTCCTTCGGCTACGCTCAGGACAAGCGCCGGCCGAGGGGCAAGAAGCAGAGGTGAGCGAGATCGCACCGACCCCCAGCTATACCATCGTCAAGATCGAGGCCGAGCACAGCCAGCAAGCCCTGCTCAACATGATCAGCTTTTTCAACGAGCGCGACATCCCCATCGCTTCGCTGGAAATCCTAGAGCCCAACCTGGAGAGCGTCTTCTTGCATCTCACAGGCAAAAAGCTGCGGGAGTGATTTGGTACATTGGTATATTGGGAAACTGGTAAATTGGTATAGCGCACCAATTTACCAATCTACCAGTCTCAGTAGATGGAAAATTATTAGCAGAGGCGGCCCCCACGCCGCCGATTCGCGGGCACGGGAGCCCAATGGCACTAACTCTTTCAGGCTGTACAGGGATGACGGATTCTGAGAATCCATT
>JBAWAP010000167.1:0-1784 GCA_049589355.1 Anaerolineae bacterium | reverse complement strand
TTCCAGGAGGTCGTGACTGAGTACGGTGTTTTCAGGGATACGCTTATCTACGCTGCGCTCGAAGGCATCCACATCGTAAATGCCTTTGCCAACGTAGCTCCCCTCCCCGAACAGGTCCTGGTAGGCGTCGGAGACGGCAAGAGTGTACAGGTCCAGTCCGGCATCTCCAGCGAAGAAGCGCGTGAACCAGGAGTGATTTGCACTTTTAGGGTGAATCTCCATGCGAGGTTGCAGAACGGTGTAGCCGGAAACAACCTGCCCGGTTGTGTCATCGAACGCAGCCCGGTTAAGCGGATGGGCCAGCGTGCCGGCCAGACGGCATGCCGCCCCACGCGGCAGGATGGTGTCTGTGTCGAGGGTAATGACGAAACGTACGCGTTGTAGTGCGCCTCTTCTTGCACTCATGTCGCCGGTCAAGGTGATGAACGACAGGTTTATACCGCCGCGCAGGAGCAGGTTTAGCTCATGCAGCTTACCGCGCTTGCGCTCCCAACCTAGCCACCTTCCTTCGGATGGGTTCCACAACCGCTTTCGATGAAGGAAGTAAAAGAGCTTAGCACCATCCTGGCGCGCGCCTTCCACTTGCCCGTCACCTGGGACACCCCCGGGTTCATTGCCGGGAGAAGGGCATTCGTATTGGGTATTCAACGTCTCGATCGCCGCTATGGCATACTGAACCAGGCCCTCGTCCTCGGGCAAGGATTCACTGTCTGCGTCGCGGAAATCGGTCAACAGGGCAAAGAGCAGCCCGGGTTCAGGGTTGCGAAGATAATGCAATTCGAGCTGGTGAGCGAGCGAATCGATTTCCTCGCGGCTGGTAATCAGCGCGGGGATAACAACCAGAGTTTGGAACGGGTCGGGGAGTTCGTCCTTGAAGTCAAGCTTAGGTAGAATGCGTGGTTGTATCATCAGGGTGATCAGCCAGTTGACCAGGCTGGTGGCAACGGTCAGCACCGGGATCAGCAGTGCTGATGCGAGCAAGAAAACAGCGATCCATTGTACTGGGATGCCCCCGGTGTATCGCGCAGCATCCCAGGGGGAGTTGCCGAAAGACAGAGGGACTACTCTAAGGATTTCTGGCAGGCGTGCTGCGAGCGAAAGGGACATGAGGATCAGGATGGTCAGCAGCAGAATGCTGGAGAGATAAAAAGCACTGGCATGCAGGAACCCCCAACGCTTGAGTGCCGTTTTAACGTCCGGCTGGTAGCCAATCCGCTGCTCCAGCGCAGCCCGGCCTTTCCCGAGCAGATACTCACCGACATGCGCAACGTGTCGTGTCAAAACGGGATCGTCCAGGAAGCTTGCGCGTCCATCCGCTCCGGGGGGTGTGCCCATAACAGCCGTTGAGTCGGTCGCTGCACCCTCCTGTAAGACAGCGGGACGGTCCGAGACGGTGGGGCGAGCCAGGTTAAGTGTGATCTCGGCCAACTCGCACTCGTCCCGGCCGCTGGCAAATGAGAGTGCTTCGACCTCTTTACGGTACAGGTCGCGGGTCTTGAAGTCCATCTGGGGATATATCCCAGCCGGGTCCCCCCGCAGCGTTCGTTCCAGGCAGCTTACGGATTCAAAGAAGTCGCTCCAGTTCTGTTCAGAGATGGCTCTCAGGCTGAGGATGATATTGGCGACGCTGTCATTGTTTGCGGCTTCTCCTGCGGCAGTCTCCCTGGCCGATAAAGGGTCGCCGGTCCCCGGCAGCTGTGGAACAGCCGCGGGCAAATTGGGCGGGTTTGGTGGACGAATCGCCGATACAAGTGTGTGTGCCAGGAACTCAATCAGGCCATAGC
>JBAWAP010000166.1:0-1745 GCA_049589355.1 Anaerolineae bacterium | reverse complement strand
CCTAATTCCACATTCAAGAGAATCTGCATTCGCGGGGGGGGGGCAGCGATGAAAGAGCGAGATCTCGGGCAGAGAACCAGAAAAAGCGAACTATCGTGCTGCCTGTCGGGCAAAGTCTACGAGGGATTTTATCTACAAGATGGAGCTTGTGGAAGAGGAGGCCGAATAATCGCTTTACTGGGAGGAGACAGCAAATGACTCCGCATTCAGTTGACATTCTGCTGGTCGAAGACAACCCCGACCATGTGGAGTTGATCCTCAAGGAGTTGCAGGATAACAACGTTCTAAACCAGGTGCACGTGGTGACCAATGGGGAGAAGGCGCTGGATTTCCTCTACCAACGTGAAGAGTACGCCGATGCGCCGCAGCCGGGATTGATCCTGCTGGACATCAAGCTGCCCAGGGTGGACGGAACAGAGGTCCTGAGGCGGATCAAGGCCGATCCGAAGCTCAAGTCCATCCCCGTGGTGATGCTCACCTCCTCAGTGGGCGAGCAAGAGATGGTGGAAAGCTACAGTCGTGGGGCCAACAGTTACATCATCAAGCCAATTGGCTTCGAGCAGTTCGTAAAGGTGATCAAAGATCTGAAGCTCTACTGGCTGGTCATCAATATCCTGCCCACGTGACAGCGGCAGACTTTCAAGAGTTTGCAAAGCTTGGGGGTCTTCTGGCTCCGCGATCTGAGAAGGAGAAAGCTATGAGGATCTTATTGGTAGAGGATAACGTTGATCATCGAGAACTGATGTCTCTTGCCCTGACCGGACACGATCCCACCTGGCTGGTCGAGGAAGTGGCATCCGGGGAGGAAGCGTTGCGGCGTCTGGCGGGGGAAGAGGCGTACGACCTGGTATTTCTGGATTACAGCCTGCCGCGGCGGAATGGGTTGGAGGTGTTGGAGCGAATTCGGCGGGGTGAAGCCCCGCCCCCGGTGGTGATGGTCACTGGCCGCGGGGACGAGCAAGTGGCAGTGAGGGCAATGAAGGCCGGGGCCTACGATTACGTGGTTAAGGGCAAGGGCTACCTGCAGCGGCTACCGGTGGTCGCCCGGCGAGCCGTGGAGGCCCACCAGTTGGCCGTGGACCGCAAGCGGGCGGAGGAGGAGATCCGGCAGCGCACGGCCCAGTTGGAGGCGCTGCGAGAGGTGGGGCTGGACCTCACCACCCAATTGGACCTGGATGCCCTCCTCCACTCCATTGTCTCGCGGGCCGTCGAACTGCTGGGAGGGACCTCGGGTGGGCTTTACCTGTACCGGCGAGAGGAGGACGTCCTAGAGTGGGTGATGGCTGTTGGTCCTCACTTGGCGCCCATAGGGACCGTTCTCCGGCAGGGCGAGGGGCTCTCCGGCAGGGTGTGGGAGACCGGCGAGCCGCTCATCGTGGACGACTACGAGCAATGGGACAGACGCGCAGTTGTCTACGAGGGTTACTCCTTTGGAGCTATGGTGGGGGTGCCGGTTCGCTGGGGCGAGGAGTTCCTGGGGGTGTTGAACGTGCTGGCGGACCCTCCACGCACCTTCTCCCCCGCCGACGCCGAACTACTGGGCCTGTTCGCTACCCAGGCGGCCATCGCCATCCGCAACGCCCGACTGTATGAAGCCGAGCAGGAGCGGCGTCACATCGCAGAGACCTTGCGCCAAGCCTCCACTGTCCTCAGCTCGACCCTGGAGCTAGATGAAGTGCTGGGGCTGATCCTGCAGCAACTGCGACAGGTGATACCTTATGACAGCGCTTCTGTCCAACGATTGC
>JBAWAP010000165.1:0-23780 GCA_049589355.1 Anaerolineae bacterium | reverse complement strand
GTCGCCGAATGAGTCTGCGCCCAAAATTGTCTGCCAAATAGAGAGGCGTTCTGACATCAAACAAGAACCCCGGATCATATCTGACCGATTCCAAAAATATCCTCAACGCCATCCGTGGTGATCGTCTAGCCATTAGCCACCAAGCCCAGATACCGGGCATCCAATATGTAGAGACATAGCGAATAGCATATCGCCGAAGCCGCTGTATGTCATCCCGATCTTTTGATATCCGCGTAAATAAGCGGTCAAGCATACGGTAATACTCTGTCGCGCCTTCAGGCGTCACAATGGAATGGGCTGACAATGCGTTGGGGTGTCGTCGCCAATACATCAGCGGCTCTGCAATATATGCAACATCATAATGGGCCGCGAATAATAGCCAGAGTTCCGAATCACCGGCAAAAATCAAATCATTGGATATACCGCCAACTTCCCTATAGGATGCAAGTCGAAACATTACGGATGCGCTGCAGATGAGATACCTAAAACGGATAAGCTGCTTGAACTCTTCAACACCTGTATGTACGCAATCGTGAGGGTATGGGAACACTTCTTTCACTGTATGACCCTCGCGGTCAATTACTCGATATGCTGTGTGCACAAATGCTACGTTGGGGCTCGCGTCCAGGGTTTCTATTTCCCGATGGAACAGCCTCGGACTACAAGAATCATCGCCAGCCGCGTGATAGACGTATTCCCCCTCACACAGCGATATTGCCTCATTAAAAGAAGGATGCGCCCCGAGATTGCGTTCATGAAAAATCAGCTTCTTGACCCGTGGGTCAGTGCCAAGTTCACGCTGAAGGATGTATGCGCTATCATCTGTGGAGCAATCGTCAATTACGATCCATTCAAAATCCTGAAACGTCTGAGCCCGAATGGAGCGAATGCGCTCCAGGAGAAAAGGGGCCTGATTGTAGCAAAGGGTGATCAGGCTTAATTTCGGCATCTGTTGCTTGCCTCCCTGTCAAAGCAAATGATGAGAAGACGAAACTACTCAATGAATCCCAGACTCCGCTTTAGTTCAGGCTGGATCGCTCGGAATTCCTCAGCCAGCCACCCCACTCTGACAAGATCCAGATACTTGCCATGCTTAAAGATTTGCTGCCGGAGCAATCCTTCTTCTCTACAACCCGTCTTGCGATGCAAGTTCAAGACGGCCTCATTTCCAACAATAACATCACCCCACACTTTATTCAAGTTCAAATGATTAAAAGCGTAGTCCAGTAGTAGATATTCTGCTTCTTTCCCATATCCCCCCCCTATGTATTCGGGATGTCCGATTAGCAAACGCCCGTATTCGGCTGTACGGTTCCGCCAGTCAATGTTTAACAAACTGGTGGTACCAATTAAGATCGGTGGATCGAGCTTAGTGTTTGGTGTTCCACATTGGATCAAAGCATCTATCACATAGAATCGCTGGCTAGGATCTTGTGCTATTTTATCATACCACGCTAGATGCGAGTCCAACGAAATAGGCTCTTCTTCGAAAAAGAAGGACTTTATCCACGGATCGTTACGCCAGGCGACGATAGCTTCGTGATCCTTGCTACGATTCTCGGGTCGCCGAAGACGAACCTTCCTACCGATGATCATGCTCCTCCTCCACGATGGTGCCTACAGGCCAGGCAAGCAGTGTACTGCGGCCAAGCCTATCTTGGGCATCATTCGCGCCCTTCATCAAAAGACACGATCGCACTGATCACGTATTCCACCTGTTCATCGGTCAGATCGGGGTATAAAGGCAAGGTGAGCAGTCTGGGCCATATCCCTTCAGCGACTGGCAAGGTGACTTTGCAGCGCTCACGGTAATACGGCTGTAAGTGAATCGGCATATAGTGGACACCTGTGGCGATGCCTTTCTCCTTCAGGTACACGTTAAGCTCATCACGGTACGGAGTCTTGATCACATAGTTATGCAACGCGCTCCGTGCGTACTCCTTCTCCACCGGTCGCTCGATCCAGCTCACGCCCTCAAAAGCATGATTATATCTTGTCACAATCTCACGCCGACGCGAGTTCATCTTCTCCAACTTGCCTAATTGCACCAGGCCAATCGCCGCGGCGATGTCATTCATGTGGTACTTGTAACCGAGATCATGAACTTCATAGTACCACCCATAAGTCGCATATCGCCGCGTGCCAGTCTCTAGTTCCATCAATCCCTCTTCAGTGCGTTCCCAGGTGCTTTTGTCAATCCCGCACCACCTTAGCCGCTTGAGGGCGCGCACAAGCTCGATCCGGTTGGTAGTTACCATGCCACCGTCTCCAGTAGCCAGGTTCTTCACCGCGTGGAAGCTGAAGCAGGTTGCGTCAGAAAACCCACCGATACGCTTACCTTTATACATCGAGCCACAGGCGTGAGCGGCGTCCTCGATTACTACCAGATGATGTTCATCGGCTATCTGCTGGATCTCGTCCATTTCACACGGGTGACCACCATAATGAACTGGGAAAATTGCTCGTGTGCGCGGTGTGATCTTACGCCGGGCGTCATCCAGGTCAATACACAGTGTGTCAGGATAAATATCCACAAATATAGGTGTCGCGCCACAGTACATTACCGCATGGGCCGTGGATACGAATGACATCGTCGGCACCAACACTTCGTCACCTGGCCCAATGCCGAACGCCGCTACGGCCAAGTGTAGCGCCGCGGTAGCCGAGTTCATCGCTACTGCATATTTCGCCCCAACATAAGTAGCAAACTCCTCCTCAAATTCCGCTGTCTTTGGTCCTAGACCAATCCAACCTGTGCGGAACGGCTCTCGCAGGGCCTCTAGTTCCTCCTCTCCAAAAGAAGGCTTAAAGACCTGGATAATTGTGTCGTTCATAGTACGTTACTCCTTCCGGTTATATTCAACCTGATCCCACTGCCCACAGCAAGCAGGGCCATATACGTAAACATACCCAGCGGCACCAGCACCAGCACCGGCAATGCGCGCAAGCCAAGTAAGAGTCCTCCCATCAGCAAGGCACTGATGACCGCTGCTGGCATATAATCGAATAGTGGGATATGGAAGATCTTTCGAAAAGCGCGATAGGCTATCCAGGCACCCACAGCCTGCGCCATCAACGTTGCTATTGCCGCCCCATACAAACTAAATAGAGGAATGAGAATTGCATTCGAAGCAAGATTAGTCGCTGCTACAACTATTTCCATCCGCATGTATTGCGACTGTCGGTCGCTGGCAATTAGCCCATATCCCCACATACCGGAAACGAAATTCACTGCTGTTCCGCAAATGAGGATCTGAAAGGCCCGTACCCCGGGCGCGTAGGCCGGACCAAAAAATAGATCCAACAATGGCCGGGCGAGGATCACGCCCCCCACTGCCATCGGGACCGCTACCGTAACCATCATCCTCAGTAAACGGTTGGCTAATACCTCAAAGGCTGCCCGGTCAGGCCACTTTCTGGCCAACGCAGGGTAAATAGCCCCGTAGAAGGCCCACTGTACCCCGACGATCAGCCAGATGATTCGGTATGCTGCGTTGTAGTAACCGACCTCCGTGTCTCCCTTAAGAAGTGACAGCAAGACGGTATCAAAGCGAAAGTACACAGATACCATCAAGGTCGAGAGGCCGAGGGGCAGACAGGCCCGGAGGAAATTCTTTGTAAACCCAAAGTCCATTCGTAGACGCAACCTGCCAAATAGCCGAAGAAAAGCCACCCCTGCTAGCAGCGCCGCTCCACCGATCCCGGCCAGATTCGCCAACGGCAATGCAACCAACCCCAGCCCCCACCGGATGAGCGCCAGCGAGACCAGCGCATAAAGAACGCCGCTGACAACTTGGGTCAGCGCTACTAACTCCATGCGCTCGTGAGCGCGAAACACCCACGAGAGGTTCAGTGCCAGTCCCAGCGCCTGGAACCCGTATAGAGCAATGAGCCACGATTTAGGCGGTTGAAAGAACAGCCCTGCGACGAGCAGCGATAACGCAAACGATGCAGCAGCCAGGCATAAGCTGATCAGTGTGACCCGTCCCGCGTAATCAGATGTTGCCAAACGTTTGCGCGCCACCTCACGGATTGCCAGGGGTGCGACGCCGGCATCGGCCAGAACCAAGAAGTAGTTTGTCAGGGCAATAGCAAACGATATCTGCCCGAAAGCTGTCACCCCGAACTCACGAGCAACGACGACACTGATCAGGAAATTGCTCAATTGCGCCACACCGCCCGCAATGATCAGCATTAATGTATTCTTGGTGATTCGCAGCCACTCTCGCGGCAACAAGAGGTTCCTTGTGAGCTTATTCAGGCGCGTAGTTGCCAGGAATTTATACATACAATCGTTTCATTAGGCGTTATCTAGCGGGGAGCCTCTTCCGATGAAGTTGGCAGTATGGAAGGGACCTATACTCTTGCAACAAGTTGGGCGAACCATAATCGACGGCCTGCCCAACCTCATCCTCTACTGAGCTTGAGGGTTTGTGTGGAGACACGCCCCCGTTTCATCCCTGTAACCGTTGAGATAGCTGCAAACTCATTGGTAAAGGTAATCCACTAGAGTGAGAAAAGGGCCATCAAACAACAAGGCGAGCGTCTTCCATCACGATGCGCTTTGATCTTACAGGGAGAGACAGCAAATCGTGTTAAATTGTCTTGCGCAGATTATAGCATTAAAGCTGAATTCCGACAAGTCCCCATCCATTATCAGGAAAAAAGCCACCAGGTGTTTCCCTCGGTGGCTTTTGGAACGGAACAACCATTCCTAGCAGTGTTCAATTATCGCGGGGTCGGATAGGTTCGTTCAGAGCACGAACCGTACTCAGAGGGTGGCGTTTTTCGGTCCGTTATGCTTGATTCCGCAAAACAATTGATCGGTATTTGGAGAGAAGGCTACATACCCTTTTACTACCATCTTGGCGTATTGCCACTGGCTACCCACTAGGTGCAGAAGGCCAGTGTCCATTGATAATCAGTGGTGGACTTCAGCACACACCAGAAGCCCATGCTAGAACGCCAGATCCACCGGTCGGCATAGTAGTGTAGTCTCCCCAACATGGCCTCTCAACACCGGGCTATGGCAGGTCGTTGTAGCCCGTCGCTCCCCACTGCCGGAAGATATGGCTGGCCACGTCGAAGCCGCTGCTGGAGGTGAGCACATACCAGCGCCCGTTGGTGGTCCCGTAGACCGCTATGTCTGTCTTGCCATCGCCATCGTAGTCTCCCAACACCGGCTCGTAGTCCGTCGCTCCCCACTGCCGGAAGATATGGCTGGCCACGTCGAAGCCGCTGCTGGAGGTGAGCACCCACCATTGCCCGTTGTTGGTCCCGTACACCCCCATGTCTGTCTTGCCATCGCCATCGTAGTCTCCCAACACCGGGTCGTAGCCCGTCGCTCCCCACTGCCGGAAGATATGGCTGGCCACGTCGAAGCCGCTGCTGGAGGTGAGCGCGTACCAGTCCCCGGTGGGCCCGTACACCCCCATGTCTGTCTTGCCATCGCCATCGTAGTCTCCCAACACCGGGTCGTAGCCCGTCGCTCCCCAAAGCCGGTAGATATGGCTGGCCACGTCGAAGCCGCTGCTGGAGGTGAGCACGTACCAGTCCCCGGTGGGCCCGTACACCCCCATGTCTGTCTTCGCATCCCCATCAAAATCAGCAGGGACAGCGACTGTGACCGTCCCACCCACAACGTTTAGTTCACGCCCCTCCCCCGCATCTGGCCACGCGTTTGCCTGTGTGTCTGTCAGCAGTGCGTTCCCCAGGTTCAGCGTCGTCACGCCGGCCTGCTTAGCCCTCAGCGTCACTGTGGCCAGCACTACGGTGCTGCCGGGACCATTAACGTCCAGCGGGGGGTAGCTGTACGCCGCAAACGTCATACGACCGTTAGGATTGTCTATGTTTGGCCCTAGTTCACTCACCGTCCGGTTAGTAGCACCTAGTCCAGCGGCATCGCCCACTGAATCTACTTCCAGGTAATTCGGATCGTACACCAGGTCGAACTCGTAGGCACCCAGGCCGCCGGTCGGATCCATTTCCGCGCCCACGTCGGCCACGATGTCCACCGTGAACGTCCCATTGACTGGCGCGGCTCGTGTCGCCGGGTCCACCCGCACGGTTACCGTGCCTGGATTAGCCAGAAGCGGTAAGGGGCCCAAAGTCGCAAGCAGAATAGCCCCTATGGCACAGAGGGCGATCATTCCCGATCGAAATCTCCTCGCTCGAGTTGTCTTGAGAAGCGCTTTTTGAAACATGGCTCCCTCCTTGAATCAAAGGATCATGGATAGTTCGCTGCTTCGCGCATCTAAAGCTACCTTCGTCTTCCCGAACCAAAAAGCGTGCTGTCGGCCGGACTGCTTCCGAACAGCACACTGAATATGTCTTCGGCAGCCCGGCTATCATATCAGTGATCGGGGAACCAGTGATCAGGGAACCCGATTGCCTGATCCCCCGATCACTGCGTACTGAGACAGACCCGTAGCTTTGCGCCCCCACCTTTCGATGGGTTTGCCTTTATCGGACCCTATACATAGAAGAAGGACTTTTACCTTGTACATCTATATTATAGCAAATCTTCCTGCCTTTGTCAAGGGCAAAAAAGAGACAACAATTGAAGATCCGGTTAACACTTTCCTCTCGTGGGCTGCCCATCCTCTCAAAATAGTCACTACTTCCTGCATCTACAAGTATACTATGATTTGATCTATTTGCGCATGAAATTGGCGTAAAACTTGCGTGAATTTTACGTGAAAAAGATCGCCATTGCGCGCGAGACCGGTCACCGATCAGTTTCCTGATCGAGACTCCCGATCTCCCCCCTCGAAGTACTCTATCGCGAATGCTCCAAAGACTCCCACCATCAGCCCCAGCACGCCGGCAATGGCTATGTTGAGCTTCTTCTTTGGACCCACAGGCTTTTTAGGCTCGACGGCAGGCACGGCGAAGCGCACCTCGGTGTCCGTTACCTGAGAAGCAACACCTACCTCTGCCTCTTTGCGGGCCAGGGTGTTGTAGGTTTCCCAGGCCAGGTCTCTGGCTCTGGTTAGCTCTTGCTTTCTGGCCTGCTCCCGCTCCAGTTGTTCCTGCAGTTGCAGTATCTCCTGCTGAAGAGTCATCTCGTCTATGAGCGCTTGGACCTCCTCACGCCTGGCCTCCAGGATAGAGAGTAAAGCATTGAGGTCCTGTACCTGGTCCTCGGCACTGGCCTCCAGACCGGCCCTCTCATCAAAAGCAAGCTGAAGTTGAACTGGCAATTCAGGCGATAACAACGTAAAGGCACTCGCTTGCAGAAGCATAATGGAGAGAGTATTTCCTGTCCCCGTGGGGGAAGACGCAGTCCCTTGGCGCAACTGATCCCGCAAGGCTTTAGCATCGGCGATGAGCCGGTCGAGCCCCTGCTTGGTAGAATAGTAGTCGGCTAAGGTATTCTGCTTGGACTTTACCTCTTGAGTAAGAGTGTCAATCTGGTTATCTCCCATGAGCTTGGCCAAAACCTCTTCGGCCTTTTTATAGCCGCTCTCGGCCTCAATAACCTGGGCCTGGATGTTTTCTGGAGACTGGGGCCTGCCGCCATATAGCCCGTTGGCGTACTCCTCGTAGGCCTCGCTCCAGGCATTGGCGATGGCCGTGATTTTCCTGGGATCCTCCCCCTTGACTTTGATGCCAATGAGATCGCCGTTGCTCTCCGTCACCACCATCTCCAGGAGGACGTTAACATCCTGCTCCTCAGGCTCCAGGACTGACCCTAGCTTGGCAATCACCTCCGCAGCCACCGAGCTGCTCCTAACCAGGGCCTCCAGGGCCTTGCGCCGCGCGTTGATGTCTATTGCCAGACTGCCTAGTTCCTCTTCGGTCAACGTGCGGTATTTAGGTTCGAAAACGATTTCCGACCTGGACTTGACGATGACTACTCCCGCCTTAACCTCGTAGACCGGTGCCAAGAGGAAGAAGCTGACGGTAGCCGCCGCGGCCACTGCCACCAGGGTGATGCCTAGGATCCATTTCCAACGCCTGACGATGACGTTGATATATTCTCGCAGATCAATTTCCTCTTCCATAAGCACTCTCCCTCCCTGATCCTACTATGACTGAACTCTAACGGACTTTGACTCAGGCCATTCATGCACTGGGTCAGTGTACCCCCAACACTGGCTTGGACGGCCCACCAACCATTATAGTATGATTAAGGTTCTTGGTCAAGAATCGAATGATTTTGGAAGATCTGCCAAATGAGTTCTATCGCGTCGGGCGTAGGGCTGAAATCACAGTCCTTACCAGCCCCAACAGAAACCCCAGGCCCCAACCGAAGTGCATAACGGCAAAGGCCACGGGCAAAAGCGGGAAGTATCTCCAGCCTTTGCGGCGGGCGATTAGCAGGGAGGAAAGTAGAGAGGCAAGTAAGTAACTCGAGATTGCTAACAGGAATAAGTTAAGAAAGCCACGCTGGACAAGGCCCAGCAGACCAGTGGCAAAAAGGCTGAAAACGAAAAGGGGGGCAACCAAA
Source organism: Anaerolineae bacterium (assembly GCA_049589355.1). GTDB lineage: Bacteria > Chloroflexota > Anaerolineae > VGOG01 > VGOG01 > JBAWAP01. Next base: position 15,328 of record JBAWAP010000165.1, on the reverse strand, counting down.
TGACGGGGTTGAACGGACCGTGGGTGCATTTGGAGCATCTCTAGCTTCCAAAAGCCATATTGAAAGTATTGGTGCCAAAGGTCTCTCAAAGTTGAACGCCCATAATAATAGGATCTGATGGCTGACGAAAGGAATATTTTTCCCCCAGCAGCTCTTATACGGTAATTCAGCTCATAATCCTGGTTGCGCATTAATCGCTCGTTGAAGAAGCCCACTTTGTCGAAGACACTGCGACGGAAGGCCCCCAGATACACGGTGTCTACACACTGCTCTGTTGAAGCATAGTGAAACTTGGAGCCGCCAGAGCCAAAAAAGGAGTTGATGGCCAAGGCTATAGCCTGTCCTACGCAGCCATGCCCCACCGCCTTCATCAGACCGCCAACGTTGTCGGCTCCTGTTTTCCGGAGATATCTGACACACTGGCTAACATAGTCGGGTTCAAGCAGACAATGCCCATCTACACGGACGATTATATCACCTCCTGCCTCTCTGATACCAAGGTTGAGGCCTGCTGGAGCGTTAAGCTGCGGGTTGTCCAACAATCTTATCAAGGGATACCTTGAGCTGAACCCAGCAACTATTTCTCGAGAGCGGTCTTCTGAACCGCCATCTACCACCAGAACCTCCATTCTATCCTTGGGATAATCCTGGTCAAGCACCGATCGAAGGCATTGAGCAATGAATTGCTCTTCGTTGCGTATGGGAATGATAACGCTCACCAAAGGGCTGTCTTTATTCATCGTCTTTGTGCCTGGAGATGGATAATAAATTCATCCAGAGCCGCAATCTCGTTGCCTGGGGCAAGGTTCCTGGCTATCCCCGCTTCGGCGAGGGCCTCTTCGATGCGCCCCATCTGCTCGTAGAGAAGCGCCAGCCTTCCATGGCCCATGAAGTCATCGGGAGCGATTTCTATTGCTGTCTCATAAGCTTCCATAGCCTGAGCGAAGTCTTCACTTGCCCTATAAGCATCTCCCAAGAGAAGGTAGGTTTGAATAGACCTATTGTTCAAGCTCAAGGACCTCTGATACTTATCAATCGCTTCGTCGTATTCGCCCTTGGCAAAGTGAACTAAGCCCCATTCGTTGAATATCTTTGGATCACGGGGGCTCAAAGCCTCCGCCTGACGATAATATTCTAAGGCCTTGTTAAACTTCTCAGCCTTTTCTTGTTGATCAGTGAGCATCTCCCCCCAAGCTCGATACAATAGCCCCAGCTTACTGACGTGATCTGGATTTAGGGGACTGATCTCCCTTCCTCGCTCTAATACCCTTTGGGCCTCTTCGAGCCAGGCCGATCTTTGGGTCATGTCCGAAACAGTTTTTGCCTTCTCCACATAGACTCCTGCCAGGAAGAGATAGTAGAAATCTTGACCGGGAGCGAGTTCCAGGGCTCGTTGAAACAGAGTAATGCTTTCATCCCACTGCCCGCCATTAGCGTAGGCCAAACCCTGTTTGTAATGGATATCTGCCTTAATGGGGTTCAAGTTAGCTATGATGATCAGAATAACTACCCCTATTATCAAAAGGGGATAAGGCCACCAATTGATTCTGGGCTGAAAGCGAATAGCGATGGGCAGCGTCTTGAGCAGGACGACCCCGATGAAAATGATAGTCGAGAAGAGATAGACATAGTAGAAAATGAGGAGATTTGCTGTGTCTCCCTGCATCGCGAAGACGTGGACAACTATGAACACCACAAACCAGCCCAGGGAGATCAAAAGGGGTGCTCTTTTGATACTGTCTGCAAAGGAGGTGATCCCCACCCCTGCCTCGGCACTCGCGATCGTACTGCAAATGAACCACGTCGTGACGAAGAATCCCAGCAGGGCGAAACGTTGCCCTTGGGAGTTGACTTCACTGCCGATTAAAGTGAAACCCATCGTCGCCAGTATTAGTCCCACCAGCAGAGAATAGGAAACGAGAGAAGCGCCCTGTGTACTTGGCACGTTTGAGACTTCTCCTGGATAAACTGATTTCTGCCTTGTAGCGCCTGTCCGCCGTCTGTTGGATCGCTTATCCGAAGGTTGGGGCAAAGGTAGATCCATTTCGTTATATTCCAAGGTTGCTTCCCCTTGGAGATAGAATCCGACTATGATAGTCAAGGCTGCGTAAACCCAGAAGTAAGTATGAGTAGCTACAATGGTGATGCCAAACTGGATCTCGATAAAATGGGCTATGATAGCTGAGAGCAGGGCAATTAACAGAGGTTGGAAGTTGGAAGTTGGAGGTTGGAAGTTGGAAGTTGGAGGTTGGAGGTTGGACTTTGGACTTTGGACTTTGAACGTTGTCATCAAGTATATAGCCAGAGCCAGCAACATGCCAGCGGGTATCCCTACCCCTGCAAATCTCCATTTACCCTCCCATAGCCAGGGAAGCAGCCCGCCTGCGGACCCTCCCATTAGGCACAGAAGAATGAACAGGCTTCGATGCCTGGAACTTCTGATCAGGCCAAGATACTTCAAGCCGTAATAGAAGAGACTGCCGAAGAGAAGGAGATAAGTGGCAAGTCCTATGAACCCTGCTGTCGCCAAAATGTCAAAAGTCTCGTTGTGCGAGCGATCGAAAGTCTCATCTGGTTTTAGAATGGCCAAATCCGGCGGCAGATAGGGGTTAAGGGCCACGATCATTGTCTCTGGCCCATAACCAATAGTAGCTCGCCTTGGATCGGCGGTAACGAGATTGGCAGCTCCTTCCCAAGCTAAGATCCTTTGCCACGATGTGGGCGATTCGAGATCAAGAACACTACTCAGCGGCCCAAGATAAGGCATCTCTCGGATGGATTCGAAGCTGGTATCGGACAAATTCAAAGCTATCAAGAGGAGACCAAGAATGATCGCCACTCCAAATACGGCTAAGGCAACTCCTTTCTCACCTCTTGAGGCTGCCAAAAGGAGAAAAAAGAAGAAAGTGCCCCCCACAAGGCCCAGCAAAGGCCCTCGGCTTTGGGTGAAAAGGATGCAGAGCAATTGAACAACTAAGAGGAAAGCATAACATCCGCTAAGAACATAGATAGAGGCAGTCCTTTTCCCACTGCGAATGACGGAAGACAGTTGCATAAGTCGCCCTGCTGTCAAGGGAACGATCATAATCAGGTAAGCTGCCACGAAGATAGGGTTGCCCATAGTTGAAATAGCACGAACAGTAACCTTATAGCCTATGTTGGTCCAAGCTATGGGATCTAAGCCATAGTGCTGCATAATGCCGTACAGTGATATGGGCAGACTGGTGAAGAGCATAACAGTCATCAAACGATGGAGTTGCCTCCGATTGCGCAAAGCGTGTAGAATCAAAAAGAAGATCGCAATATAGGAAAGGGTAGTGTAAGTGCCCTGCATTCGATGGTAAGAGCCCCAGAGGCTGAGTCGCGGTGCGATTGAGGTAATAGTAGTGATGATGTAGACCATTGCAAGAAGCAGCGTGGGGAGGACCAGAGGAGTTCTCAACACCAACCCTTCGACTAGGCTCAGGGCAGGCTTCCAACTCTTGTACTGAGCCCAGTCGAAGTATCCAACTTCCAACCTCCAACCTCTGGTTCCCAGCTCCTTGATCACCCAAGCCAGCCCCATAACTAGCGCGACAGAGCGCATCAAAGCGATCTTGTCGGGTTCAAAAGAGCGGTGGCTGTAAACATTGAAAAAGAGAGGCACGGCGACAACAAGTGTCATCCAGCCCGCTTCGATGACCTTATCACAAAAAACACCTAAACTCACTTGCCCAGTTGCATGGTTTTCTCTCAAGCCCCAAGTCCTTTTCCAGAGATCGCTTCCAAGGGAATTGCTGCAAGAGGGCTTCGTCCTTGGTTTTCATTTTTCGCCCCAGAACAAGGAGAAACCTAAAAGCGTAAAGGACGAGGGCTCCATTTGGACTTATGCTGGAAGTAGCCACTTCGTTTCTATCCCATCCAAGATGCTCTCCGAGTTGGTTCCCTTGCTTCGCTAGGGCTTCGCACTGTGTCTGGTGTGGCTCGACAACACAATGCGTACTGTAGATCTCTGCGGAATATCGTTGGCTCTTATTGTATCACCAAAGGAATGAAACCGCAATTCATTTTTGGGCCAGGACATCATTACCAGATTGAAGAAACAGACCCCTATCTTGCCTCCACTATCGTCTGGCCTCATCCGTTACCCCAAAAAAAGATCAGGTTTTTCGAACCCCAAAATCAGGGATTCCCTGATTGCGTTCTCACCCAACATGATATATAATAATACGGTGAAGGATTTGGGATTGGGTGCCGATGATTGTTTGGCCAAGTCCTCTAGGCTGAGTGAGCTTCTATCCAGGTTGCGGTACCGCTTGTGGCGGAGTCCCTCCTGAGCGTTTGCAGGACGAAGATGAAGCATTGGTATGCCCTCTACACCAAGCCTCAAATGGAGCAGCGCGTCAGCGCTATCCTCCAGGCCAAAGGCATGGAAACGTATTTGCCAACGATCCCGATCTATAAAGGGAGGCGACAGACCGAGAAGAGCCGGGCTTTCTTTTCCTGTTATCTCTTCGCTCGAATGGATTTTGGCGCTGTCGGCTACTCGTCGGTAGCCTGGACCCCTGGCCTGAGGAGGATCGTGAGCTTTGGCGGGCAGCCCACCGTCGTTCGCGACGAGGTGATAGGAATGATACGGCATCGTTTGGAGCGGATGGAGGTATCTGGTTATCCTGTGGCGCAGAGCTTCAAGTCAGGAGACCGAGTATTGATCAAATCTGGGCCTCTGAGGGATCTGGAGGCAATATTCGACAAGTCGCTTTCTTCGTCGAACAGAGCGAAGGTCTTGGTGGATGTCTTGGGGCGTCTAACGGTCTGTGAGATTGAGCCGGGTTGTTTGGAGAAGGTAACCAGCAAGCGGCCTGGGGGTTTGGTAGATTAGTCGAGGTGTTTGCTAAATCCTATAGGGGGCTTGAGGGTTAGCCGGGGCTTCGTCTGGGAGCGCTGGATGGGCGGAGCTTGCCTGCTTGCGGTTTGCAAGTACAAAGGCCGGGAATATCGCCCGCCAGCAGGCACAGCCGGAGCGAATCCAGGCCCAGGAAGATCCCGTGAGGGCGCTGTGGCGGCAGCGGCTGCGGGAGTTGCAGCAGAGCCTGCAGGACGAGTTGGACTACTACGGCCAGCAGATCGAGAATCTGCTGGCTCAGATCACCGAGCTGGAGAGCAGCCCGCGCCCCGAAGAGGTGGATCAACACATCCTGGCCCTGCGCCAAGAGCTGATCAACAAGTCGGGTCATCGTGAGTGGTGGACACCGATCTGCGCAAGCCGTGTCTGCACCGTCTCTTCGAGGTGCTCAAGGAGCCTGGCTTCACCGCCCTAGTCGTTGACGAGAAGGGCAGCTTCGAGGATTGCGTCAAACCCACGTCGGTGGAGAACCTGCGGGTGCTGCCTTGCGGCACGGTACCGCCCAACCCGGCCGAGCTTCTGGGCTCCCCTCAGGCTGCTCAGGTGATGGAGCAGCTCAAGGAGCACGCCGACCTGGTGATCTACGATTCGCCGCCGGCAGCCACAGTGACCGATGCGGTGGTGATGGCCTCCCGAGTGGACGCCGTGCTTCAGGTAGTGTGGGCCGGCGGGACCCGCCGTGACCTGGTGCGCCAGGGCCGGGCGGTGCTAGAGAAGGTGGGCGCCCGTATTCTGGGCCCGGTACTCAACAGGGTGAGCCTGTCCGATCTGGGGTACTACAGCTACTATTACTACTACTATCGGGACCGCCACGAGCATGAACCCGATGAGCGGTCAGGCCTGCTCCGGCTGCTGCCTTGGCGACGGCGTCGTAGGCGGGAGCGGGGGAGCATGTGAGCAGGGAAATCTATTAGAGTTCCTCGGGCTGGTGCTGAATCTCTTTACTCGCACCTTGCAGCCGATGCGCATGTTGCTTGTCTGAAGGGGGGCTTCTGCCTTTGCCCAAGCGCTAGCAACGGCAAAACTGCACACTCCGGTAGTCCACCTGGAAGCGGGCCTACGCGCGTTAGTGCATTATACGTTGGCAAGTTAATCAGGGGAGGATAGGCTTGGCCACTTATCTGGTCACAGGTTGCACAGGGTTCATCGGAGCCAAAGTAACCGAATTCCTGTTGCGGGATGGTCACAGCGTCATCGGTGTGGACAATCTCAACGACGCTTACGATGTGCGGCTCAAGCACTGGCGTCTCGGTCAGATCAAGGACCACCCAAACTTCACCTTCCATCGCCTCGACATTTGTGACCGAGAATCGCTGCGCGGCCTCTTTGAGGAGACGGCGGAGGGCGGTTCGTGGTCAGCAGTCATCAACTTGGCGGCTCGTGCTGGTGTCCGCCAATCTGTCGAGAACCCCTGGGTCTACTACGAAACAAACGTGACTGGCACGCTAAATCTGTTGGAGCTGTGTCGCGAGTTTGGTGTGAAGAAGTTCGTGCAAGCTTCTACATCCAGCCTCTACGGGGCGCACAACCCCCGGCCTTTTAGAGAGGATGCCGACACCGATGGGCCACTCTCACCTTACGCGGCGTCGAAGAAAGCCGCCGAAACCCTGTGCTACACGTATCATTACCTCTATGGCCTGGACGTAACGGTGCTACGCTACTTCACCGTCTACGGCCCCGCTGGCCGGCCGGACATGAGCATGTTCCGCTTCGTGCAGTGGATTAGCGAGGGGCAACCGGTGATTGTCTACGGGGACGGCAAGCAGTCACGCGACTTTACCTACGTAGACGACATCGCCCGAGGTACTATAGCTGCCCTGAGCCCTTTGGGCTACGAGGTCATCAACCTGGGGTCGGACGAGCCTATCGTGTTGAATGATGCCATCCGCCTGGTGGAAGAGCTAGTTGGGAAGAAGGCAGCAATTGAGTACAGACCCCGTCATCCCGCTGATGTGCTGGCAACGTGGGCGGACATCTCCAAGGCAGAGAAGCTACTGCCCCTTCGACCAGGCTCAGGGCAAGGCTGGCGGCCGCAGTTCACTTTCCGAGAAGGCGTGGCCCAATTGGTAGGCTGGTACCGAGAGAATCGGGAGTGGGCGGCAGATGTCGTCACCATCTGAATAGCGAGGAGGTTGACAGTTCATGAGAAGGGCATTAGTCTGTGGGGCGGGTGGCTTCATCGGTGGGCACCTAGTAAAAAAGCTCAAAAAGGAAGGCTACTGGATCCGTGGTGTTGATATCAAGGAGCACGAGTTCGCCCCTACCCAGGCGGACGAGTTTCTGCTGCTGGACCTGCGGGAGCCGGAGAACTGCAAGAAGGCGCTGACCGTTGATGGCGGCACATTTGACGAGGTCTATCAATTGGCGGCCGACATGGGTGGGATGGGTTTTATTCCTTTCGCTGAATGCGAGATTATGCATAACAACGCTTTGATTAACATCCACATGACGCACACGGCGGCGACGATGGGCGTCCCGCGGTATTTCTTCTCCTCGTCGGTTTGTGTCTACCGGGATATGGAGCTTGGCGAGCCGGAGTTGACCGAGGACGATGCCATCCCGGCGCACCCGGACAACGAATATGGCTGGGAGAAGTTGTATGCCGAACGGGTGGCGATGGCGTATGGACGGCACTCTGATACGGAGGTCCGCATCGCCCGGTTCCAAAATTGTTACGGCCCGGAAGGAACCTGGACTGGGGGACGAGAGAAGGCCCCGGCGGCGATTTGTCGCAAGGTTGCCGAAGCAGAGAATGGCGGCACGATTGAGGTGTGGGGGGAGGGGACGGCAATCCGAGCCTATACGTACATTAGCGACATGATAGATGGCATTTATCTTCTGATGCATTCTGATCTCGAAGGCCCGGTCAACATCGGCAGTTCCCAGTACGTGACCGTGGATGAGTTGGTCGGCACGGTGATCGAGGTCTCGGGGAAGGAGATCCATGTCCAGCACATCGAGGGACCGGTAGGCGTGCAGGCGCGGAATTTTAGCAACGAGCGCATTTACTCGACTGGCTGGCGGGCCAAGGTCTCCCTCAAAGAGGGCATCGCGCGCACCTATCCGTGGATCGAGGAACAGGTTCTAAAGTCTCAACGTTCCAACGTTTAGACGTTGCAACGAAATTGGAGATGGGCACCAGCTTCCACCCCGAACTGACGGGGCGGTAGAACATCTACCTCAAGGGCGACATTCCTTCGACGTGCTCAGGACGAACCTGGGCATGAAGAAGGCAGAGACCTGCCCTGAGCTGCCGAAGGGTTGACCGCAAGTTCGACGAGACTTGTGCTGAGCTTGCCGAAGCATCGTGGCCTTTTGCGGCGTGGAGAGGTGCATTGATACGCCTGTGAAGCGCTACTCCAGCGGCATGTACGTGCGCCTGGCCTTTACCGTGGCCGCTCAGCGGTGGGTGAAACACTACAGGAGAGACTTCCTTGCCTGAAATCTGTCGCTTCTTTGGAATCATCATCACGATGAACTATAATGATCACGCACCGCCATGTGTCAAACTGATAGCAGGAGGTTAAAGAAATGCCTCAAGTGACAGTGGACGTGAGCGTAGAGGACATCAAAGCCATGATCTTCCAGTTGCCAATACAGGAGTTCATAATGTTGGTGGACGCGATCGAGGAACGAGCGGAAACCGTCGCTATGATGCAACTGGCGGAGACTGGCTTTCAGGAGTGGAACGAAGAGGGAGAAGACATCTACGATGCCGAGGCCTAAGCGCGGCGAGGTGTGGCTGGTGCGGTTTCCCTTTACCGACCTCACTTCCACAAAGCTCAGACCGGCCCTGGTGCTGGCGGTTCACGGAGAAGATGTGATCGTGATAGGTATTTTCTCCCGAGTACATGCTGGAACATTGCGTAGAACCTGGGTACTCGTTGAGGATCGCCATCCTGCATTTCGGCGGATCGGGCTCAAAAAGACTTCGCTGCTGAAGGCTGAGAAGATTGCTGTTGTTCATGAATCGGTGTTTTGGAGAAGGTTAGGAACCTTGCCCTCACATCTGATGGCGCAAGTGGAAGAGGCGTTGAAAATAGCGCTTCATATCTCGGGGTGACCCGATGTGGCTTGAGGTGAGTTATTCATGACTGACATTGCCATCTCCGTCGAGAACCTAAGCAAACGCTACCCTTCGACCTGGCTCAAGGCAGGCCGCATTGGTGCGCGCCAGAAACGAGCCAATTATCACGACTATGCCTTGCGCTTTGGTCCGGAAAAGACATTCTACCAGGAACGCAACCGTTACCTGATACTCCTCAAAAGCCTGAGGTGGCCTACGCTGGTGGTTCTTTTGCCTGCACTGTTACTGGCCGAGTTAGTAACCTGGGGATTTGTGCTCTTGCGAGAGAGAAAGCGCCCGGCGAACAAGCTGCGGGCCTATGCTTGGATTGTCGCCCATTGGGGCCAAGTAATGCGTAGCAGGCAGCAGGTTCAGGGGTTGAGGCGGGTCCGGGATCGGGACCTCATTGCCCGATGCACATACCGGCTGGCCTATGAGCAGTTCGACAGCGGCCCCGTTGGCCGTCTGGCCCGCATGCTGTTCGACCCGTTATTCCTTGCGCTTCATAGGCTGGCGTTAGCATTGATCCGGTGGTGAGGGATGCGTATCGCGCATGTGACGGCCACTTTTCCACCGCAATACACAGGAACGGGGGTTGTCTGCTACCACAACGTCCTGGGTCTGGCCCGGCTGGGTCATGAGGTGACCGTTTTCACTGCCGACCACCCACCCGGTGACTACGTGTATCCAGAGGAGATCACCGTCCGCCGCCTGCCTGTGCTGTTCTGCATTGGCAATGCGCCTTTTTTGCCGGCGTTACTGGAACTTGGCGGGTTTGACATCGTTCACCTGCACCACCCTTTCTACTTTGGCTCGGAGACTGTGTTCCTCAGTTCCCTGACCAATGGCCTGAGGTACGTTGCCACCTATCACCAGGACGTGTTGTTAGAGGGTCTGTTGCGTTTCTTGGACAAGCTACACCATCGGTTGGTGGGCAGGCTCATCCTGTCCAGGGCTGTCAAGGTATTGGCCACCTCCTGGGATTACGCTAGAGCTTGCAGGCTCAGTGAACTGATGCAGATGAGGCCTGAAGCTGTGGCGGAGCTACCCAACGGGGTAGATGCCCTACGATTTCGTCCAGACCTGGATGGCAGCGGATTGCGCGCACAGTACAGGCTCAAGCACACCGATCAGGTTGTCCTCTTCGTCGGAGCTCTGGACAGAGCACACTATTTCAAGGGGATTGGGATTCTGTTGCAAGCTCTGGCTTGTCTACCAGACAAGGGCATCAGGTTGCTCGTGGTTGGGGATGGGAATCTGCGGCCAACGTATCAGGCGCAAGCCATCGGACTGGGGTTATGGGACCGGGTTATTTTCTGTGGCCGTGTGCTTGATGAGGCACTGCCGGCCCATTACGCCCTCTGTGACCTGCTGGTGCTCCCGTCCACCACGATGGGCGAAGCCTTCGGGGTGGCACTGTTGGAAGCCATGGCCTGCGGTAAGCCGGTCATCGCCAGCAACCTGCCCGGCGTGCGGTCGGTGGTGAGCGACGGCGAGGACGGGCTGCTGGTCAGGCCGGGTGATGTGGACGATCTGGCAAAAAAGATTCAAATGCTGCTGGATGATCCCCAACAACGGCGAGAAATGGGAGAGCGAGGCCGAGCTAAAGTGGAGGCGAAATACGCTTGGCCGAAGATCATTCCCCGGCTGGTGAGGGTTTACGAAGAGGTGCTGGCCAGTGCGAACACTGACGGCTGACCGCACTCGCGACCAACGATCAACGGTTAACGACCAACACCGTCAATCGCCAATCGTCAATCGTCAATCGTCGGTGGAACGACCCAGCCTGGAGTACCAGCACGCCTTCGACCTCTGCGCAGTAGAGGTTCACCGCATAGACAGGCCGGTGGCCGTGTTTGCCAGCAGCCCCTTCTACGCCCGGGAGTTGCTCAAGCGTCTCGACGGCTGCGAATTCAGGCTCGTTCCCACAGGGGACTGGAGTTCATCATCAGCGAGTATTGGCGAACTGCTGGGGCCCGAAGTGGAACACCCCAGTGTTCAGGCGTTGGAATCCTTGAACGTTCAGGCGAAGGCCATTGTGTGGGCCGAGCCGGAGCGAGAAGGCGGAGAGCAAGTCTTGAAACGCATTAACCAGATGCTGTTCTCCGGCGGACACCTGTACACCATCGCCTCAGGGTGGCTGGCTCGCTTTCTGCCGGAGTGGCGGTGTAATGATGACCGACCAGGTGAGCATCCCGTTGGGTTGTGGCAAACGACAAAGTGGCTGCGCCAGGGTGGGTTCACCGTCCAGGCGCTGTACGGCTTTCATGGCCCGGTGAGCATTCTGTGGGGTTATGCCTTCCGGCTGATGGGTCGTCTGAGCCTGGGTGACCTGGCCGACCGCTGTCTTTTCAAGATGCGCGCCGAGTACGTGGTCAGTGGTGGGCAAGCACTGCGAGTCCCCGTTGGGGTGGCCGTGGCGAGGAGAAAGTAAGGCATCGAAGTGGTGCGTTGTCCGGAACGTGCTTCCAAGCACAAAGAGGGGAGGGGTCACTGTGGTGGAAAAGGCCATAGGCTACCGTGAATACAAGCCGTTGCTGGATCGTTTTGTTCACTATGTTCAAGCGGCATGGGGGGAGAATGTCGTTTCTATTGTTCTCTACGGTTCTGTTGCGCGGGGAGAGGCTGGGCCGGGGAGTGATGTGGATATGCTGCTCATCTTAGAAGAGGCATCCCCCATCTACCGGGAACGACTTCGACCCCTCTTTCCCATCTGGCGTCAATTGCGTAGGCAACCCTGCTGGAGGGCGCTGGAAGACCAGGGGGTTTTCCCCTCGCTCAGTGTGCTGATCTTCTCCCGGGAGGAAGCGGATCAGAACCGGTGTCTCTACCTGGACATGATTGAAGAGGCCCGGCTTCTGGTGGATCGGGACAGTTTCTTTCGGGGCCGGTTAAACGTGTTGCAGAGGCGGTTGCGGGAACTGGGGGCCAGGAAGGTACGACGGGATGGAGCCTGGTATTGGGATTTGAAGCCAGAGTTGCGTCTGGGAGAGGTTGTGATCTTATGAACGGGAGCATGCAAGAGGCAGGTGAGACGCTCATCCGCAAAAGCGAGGGCATCCTCCGGCGCGATGTGCAGGGCGCGTTAGATGAAGGAGATTTCAACATGGTGGTACGGAGGGCTCAAGAAGTGGTCGAATTGGCCCTGAAAGGCGCCCTGAGAATGCTGGGAGCAGACTACCCCAAAGTGCATGATGTTGCTCCGGCGTTTTCCGAACAGGTGCGACAGAAGTGGGGGGCAGTGGACGTGGAGGTTTTGGAACAAATGGAGGACATCTCCTTCTGGCTCAGTCAAGCCAGAGCGCCATCCTTCTACCTGGAACGGGACTACGGTGGTGAAGATGCGCAGCAAGCCTTTCAAGACGCGGTGTTTGTTCTCACTGAGGTACGAAAGATTTTAGGTATGACGAGCGCATTGCCATGACCGACATCGCCATCCGTGTAGAAAACCGGAGCAAGAAGAGAATTTCGAATTTGCAATTTCGAAATTCGAATTCCGAATTCAGAGTATCTGGGCGCTGAAGGACGTCTCCTTCGAGGTTAAGCAGGGCGAGGTGGTCGGCATCCCTTCGGCTACGCTCAGGGCAAGCATTGGGCGCAACGGGGCGGGGAAGACGACGCTGCTCAAGGTCCTCTCCCGCATCACCGAGCCGACGGAGGGCTACGCTGAGATCCACGGCCGGGTGGGCTCGCTGCTGGAGGTGGGCACGGGCTTCCACCCTGAGTTGACCGGGCGGGAGAACATCTGCCTGAATGGTGCCATTCCTTCGACAAGCTCCCTTCGGCCTTGCTCAGGGCAGGCAGGACAAGCTTGGGGATGAGGAAGGCTGAGATTGACCGCAAGTTTGGTGAGATCGTGGCTTTTGCCGAGATCGAGAAGTTCATTGACACGCCGGTGAAGCATTAACTCAAGTAGAGGGGGTTGGCAATGGATACATTGTACAAACTAGAAGTTCTCAAAGATACTTATTCCGACGAAGCTGAACTGGATCTGATTTTAGGGAAGCTGCTGGATGTTTCTCTCAGTCAACATCGGCTGCGCCTGGAGCGGTATGAGCGTGACCTGCGTGAGTTTGAGCGGCGCTACGGTATGGAATCTGCAGCGTTCTACCGCCGTTTTGAGGCTGGGGAACTGGGCGATGCGATGGACTTCTTTGAATGGGCTGGCTTGTACGAACTTCGTGAGGACATCTTGAAGAAAATCCAGCGCCTGGAGATGGCCTTGTGAAAGACGCGGCCGATTACCTGGGCCATATCAAAGCACTCATCACGCTAAATCGCCAGGTTGTGCATTGGAAGGTGGTGCGTGAGGAAGCGCAGGGTGACGTGGGACTACTGCGCTATCGGCTTACATTGCGTGACGGCGGCCTGTTGGAGATGTTCGAGCGCTTCCAGGTCGTGGGAGGAAGATTGCAGGTGACGAAGTACAGCTTTCACTGGCAGGACGCCGACGGTCAGCTGCGCAAACGATGGGACAACGCGGCACACCATCCAGAGGTACCGACACGCCCACACCACGTTCACGATGGCGCGGAGGCGAATGTGCTACCGCATGGACTGATCAGCGCGGAAGAGGTGCTGGCTATCATCGCAGAGGAAGCAGCCGAATGAAGGGGCGATTTGAACGTGAATGATATCGCCATCTGCGTGGAAAACCTTTCCAAACAGTACCGCATCGGCGGCCCGCAGGCAGGCTACAAGACGATCCGGGAATCGCTGACCGAGGCGGTGCAGGCACCTTTCCGCCGTCTATCGTCCATTCTCCGAGGCCAGTCGTCGACCGTCTCCAACGAGACCATCTGGGCGCTGAAAGACGTCTCCTTCGAAGTGAAGCGCGGCGAGGTGGTGGGCATCATCGGATGCAACGGGGCGGGGAAGACCACGCTTACTTCGACAAGCTCAGTACAAGGCTCAAGATCCTCTCCCGCATCACCGAGCCGACGGAGGGACGGGCCGAGATTCACGGGCGGGTGGGTTCCCTGCTGGAGGTGGGCACCGGCTTCCACCCTGATTCTTCGCCTTGCTCAGAATGACATTACTGACCGGACGGGAGATCATCTTTTCACCATGTCGAACGTCGAAGTAGACCAGAGCGGTCGGATGGAGATGGCCGGAAAAACGACTGTTGCGGTTTCAAACGACTTCACGGTCACTGTGAGAGTCACTGCCAGGGTGAAACAAGAGGTGCGGCAGGCGTTACTGGAACGGGGAGTAAAGTCCAGGATGGTAATGATCCACATGTTTGTCGGCGTTATCTTGCTCGCTATACGCGATTATCTGGAGAAGATACACCTGCTGACGATTGATGAGGAATACACTGGCTATGAGGCGACCATCAAGTCGCTGCTGTTGGATCGGATTCGGGCTCTGGGGTTTGAGTTCCCCAGGGAGAGTATCATGATCACTCGCGTTGGTAAAAAGTCACCGGCTCATCGGGCGGCGATTCGAGTCACACGGCGACATGCGAAAGCGGATAAAACGCCATCGGCGGAGGAGTTGTTGCTTGCCCTGAGCCTGTCGAAGGGGAGGTTTGTTAAGGGGTGAAAAAGAAACGACCGGGTGCAGCCTTTCGGCCTCACAGGCCCACCATCACCCCGGTGATGTGCCGGAGATTCGGTTGGGCCCACCCGATCCGCTTTTAATGATAGCAGAATTCAACGATTTTGTCAAATCGCATCTTAACTTTCATCTCTCGTCTTCCATTCTCCTGACTCCCACTCTGGTCAAGGTTAACGACCATGAATGACATTGCTATTCGAGTAGAAAACCTGAGCAAACAATACCCCATCGGCGGCCCACAGGCCAGCTACAAGACGATCCGCGAGTCGCTGACCGAGGCGGTGCAGGCGCACTTCCGCCGCTATCGTCCGTAGTCCGTGGTCAGCCGTTCACCGTCTCCAACGAGACCATCTGGGCCTTGAAGGACGTCTCCTTCGAAGTGAAACGCGGCGAAGTGGTGGGCATCATTGGGCGCAACGGGGCGGGGAAGACCACGCTGCTCAAGGTCCTCTCTCGCATCACTAAGCCGACGGAGGGCTACGCCGAGACTTCGTCGTGAGCCCTCGGCGTGAGCTCGGTCGAACGCTCAGTCGAACGATCCACGGGCGGGCGGGGTCACTGCTGGAGGTGGTGACCTGAGCTTGCCGAAGGGTGGGCACCGGCTTCCACCCCGAACTGACCGGGCGGGAGAATATCTACCTGAACGGCGTCATCCCTTCGATATACTCAGGACAGGCCTGGGGATGAAGAAGGCAGATTTTCCTGATTTCGAAATTCGAAATTTGATGGCATGTACGTGCGGCTGACCTTCGTCGTGGCTGCCCCACCTGAAACCGGAGATTCTGCTGGTGGATAAGGTGCTGGTGGTGAAGGATGGG
>JBAWAP010000164.1:0-9345 GCA_049589355.1 Anaerolineae bacterium | reverse complement strand
TCGCTGGCAAGTTGCTCTTGGCTGCTGTTTGGTTGTTAAGTATCGCGCGTGCAGTGCATAGTTCGGTCGGCGACTCGAAAAATCACGTTTTTCAGAGCTATGCTCGCACGCCTACTCGCCGTTCGCCAAAGAAGGATTTGACAAAATGATAGTAAGCTTGTCTTATTGATCATTGGTCCAGTGACAACATTGAGCAACTTGCGCAAAGGCGAGTGAACGGACTTAGGGAAGCCTTTGACATCGCTCGGAACCGAGAACGATTTCTGACAGCTATGGACCTCCCTACGGATTTGGATGAGGTCATACAAGTGGTGAGGAACAATCTGGTTCATTTGTCAGGACAAGCTCTTACCACACCTCTAACTGCGATTGATCCTTCGGGCGGCTTCACATTGGAAGACTTCCTAAGCGATCCCCGAAAGGTCTATGACTTGATAATTGGTGTACCCCGCTTCATCAACAAACAATACGTTGAATTGCGAAGAGCCGGCCATCTGGCACCATAGATCCTGTGAGGAACATGCATAGTGGCGTGGGCTATGAGGTCTGCGATACCTATGACCGCAAACGGTGCTGCAAGTGACTGTGGTGCTAAGTTGAGGGCCTCTCCCAAACGCTCCTCCAACAGGCGTTTCCGGGGGGAGGTGAATCAGGCCCAAGAATAGTTCAAAACGTATAGAGGTTTCCGGCTAGGGCCTCACGCTACACCCGCGCGGTAGCTGAGTTCCTGGCCGTCATGCGGACGCTTTGCTTCGCTGCGCGCCATTGCGCAGAACGACGTCAGATAGAAAGGGGGAGCCCAATGGCTGAGATGCCTGACCTGAGCACTGTGACGTTTCACCTGCGCACGCCGGTCTATCGCTACCACCAACACCAGGGGCACACCAACGACTGCGGTCCCACTAGCCTGGCCATCGCCGCCAACGCGCTGTTAGGGGAGGATCGCTTCCAGGGGCCGAGGGTGGCCCAGGAGATGAACGATCCCGCCTTTGAGGTGCGACCCTTTCCCCACTTCGTCGTGCGGCGCATCCAAAACTGGGCCACCTTCCCGTGGGGGATCGTGCACTATCTGCAGCAGCACGACATCCCCGCCCGTTGGTTGCCCCTGGGGACGGTGAACACTCTGCGCCGCAACCTCCTCGCCGACCGGCTCACCATTGTCATGCTGGGGGAACTGCTGCACTGGGAAAACAGGCGCTATGCCGGATGGGGCCACGCCAAGGTCCTCTTCGGCTACACGCCGGGGCAGGGGTTTCTCTTCGTAGACCCGGCCCACGAGCGCCGCCCCGACGACCCGGACTCCTGGGAGCATCACGGCCTCTTCTGGCAGGAGGAGACGGAGTTCCTGCGGCAATGGCGCGGCCTCTTCAGGATCTACGTCGAGGTGGGATAGATGACCTGGGGCGCCGTGTCGGCACTTGTAACTGGTTAGGCAGCCACGTTGAGTCGTTCACCGTTTTACACTGGCAAAACGGAAGACATTTTTGCTCATAGGAGTGATTTGATATGAAACGTGACCTTCCAGATTTCAAGGCCGAAGCGGCCAAAGAACACGCGCGGCTAGGCGAGGAGGGGGCGATCCGCCTGCTCGACGCCGGGCGTGCTTGGGACCTCGCGCCCACCCTGCTGGCCGGTGGGGCGGTGATCTTTCCGCACGCCGGTATAGAGGTATGCGGGCACCAGATTGCTGCGGCGGTCCACGCTTGCCTGGACAGTGGTGCTGACCGCGTACTGGTGATTGGTGTGCTGCACGCGCTCACTAAAGAGTTGGAAGAGGCGCGCGTACGCGTCGCCCACGGTGCCGATGTCACTAAAGAGCCGTCCTGGGGGATCCAGGGGCCGGGATTGGATGGGCGGGAGGACTGGCGCGATGAATTCTCGCTGTCTAATTTTCTTTTTCTGTGGCAAGAGGAGATAAAGCGGCGCGGCATCGCAGGGCCAGAATTGGTGATGCGCTACCCGTACCTGGCGGGTGGCTGCCCTCACATCTTGCCAGGCATTGAGGAATTGCAGGACCTCGTTCGCGACGCGGTCGTCGTGGCCACGGCAGACCCGTTCCACCATGGCATCGGATATGGCGACCTACCTAAAACGGCGTTGGCTCCAGAAGAGGGTGGGCTGGACCTGGCGCGGCGGTGGATCGAAGGAGGGTTGGCACTGCTCCGGGCGGGCGACTATTGGGGCTATAATCAGCATTGTGTGGATGCCAAGAGCGACGCCCGCGATGCGGGTCAGGTGCTCCGGTATCTGCTCGGCCCGCTTGATGGGCGTATCCTCGACCTGGTCTCGGACGATATGGCCGCCATGTACAACAAGCCTGCGCCCACCTGGGTTGCGGGCGCGCTGATCGAATTGTCGCCAGTACAGCTTTCTGGGCGAGGCAGCCTCCACTGAGTTAAGGGTTGTCATCAAGCAACGGGGCGAACTACATTATTCTTCGCCCACCGGCATCGGTCGAGGTGAAGAAAAAGGAGGAAAACGTATTCAATCCCCCAACCCCTTCGCCCACCAATTTGATTTTCCAGGCCGGTGAGACGCCCGTGGCAGAGATCATCGTCGGCATAGATGAGGGGTTGCTGGTCGAGAATGCACTAGGCCTGGGGCAGGGCAACGTTATCTCGGGTGCCTTTTCCAACTCGTTGAGCCTGGCGTTCAAGATCGAAAAGGGTGAAATCGTAGGGCGGGTGAAAGATGTATCCATTGCCGGCAATGTCTACGATCTGCTCCAGGACGTGGCCGCAATCAGCCAAGAGACGGAGTGGGTCTATCGCTATTTCAACCTGCCCTACATTCTCCTGGCAGACATGAACGTAATTGCCAAGGAATAGTGCAAGGCCCCAGCGGTTGGATTTGCAGAAATTCAACCAGCGAAATGAGGAGGTCTTTGAGTAGATGGAAGAAATGACGGTTGTTGAGCTGCAGGAAAAGGTGGATTCGGGCGTGTACAGCGCACGAACGATCACCGAAATGTACCTTGCGCGTATCGAGGAACTTGACAGGCAGGGACCGGCCCTCAACGCCATTCTTGAACTCAATCCCGACGCTCTGGCAATCGCCGACTCCCTTGACGCCGAGCGCAAAGCGAAAGGTGTCCGTGGACCACTGCATGGCATCCCTGTTTTGCTAAAAGACAACATTGATACTGCCGACCGAATGATGACCACAGCCGGCTCACTTGCCCTTGCTGGCTCAATTGCTCCTGAGGATTCTTTTGTAGCACAAAGGCTTCGTGAAGCTGGTGCGGTCATTCTGGGCAAAACCAATCTCAGCGAGTGGGCTAACTTCAGGTCAACCCATTCCACCAGTGGGTGGAGTAGTCGAGGCGGTCAAACCCGGAATCCCTATGCCCTGGACCGAAATCCTTGCGGTTCTAGCTCAGGATCGGCAGTGGCTGTAGCAGCGAATCTTTGTGCCGTGGCGATTGGTACCGAAACAGATGGATCTATCATTTGTCCATCGCAGGTAAATTCCATAGTCGGGATTAAACCTACACTAGGTCTCATTAGCCGGTCTGGTATCATCCCCATTGCTCATAGTCAGGATACGGCAGGCCCAATGGCCAGAACTGTCAGCGACGCTGCAATTCTGCTTGGGGCTCTTACTGGCGTGGATTCACGTGATCCCGTAACCCAGGAGAGTCGTGGAAAGTCCTATACAGATTACACACAATTCTTGGACCCGAATGGCATTCAGGGAGCCAGAATCGGCGTGGCGCGCAACTTCTTCGACTTTAACGAGAAGGTAGACCGGATAATGGATGCCTGTATCGAAGAAATGAAGCGTCTGGGGGCCGAGATTGTTGATCCAGCAAACATCGAGACGGCTGGTGAGTTGAGGGATACGGAGTTTGAGGTGCTGTTGTACGAATTCAAAACCGATCTCAACAATTACCTGGCGGGACTCGGACCCGATGCCCCTGTACATTCTCTGAAGGAGATCATCGAGTTCAATGAGAGAAATCGGGAAAAGGTGATGCCGTACTTCGGTCAGGAAATCATGCTCATGGCGGAAGAAAAGGGGCCGCTTACGAGTGAAGATTATTTGGAAGCTTTGCAGAAAAACCATTGCCTATCAAGAGAAGAGGGCATTGATGCGACATTGCGTGAGCACCGGCTGGATGCCATCGTTGCACCCAGTGGAGAACCACCTTGGCTGACCGACCTGGTCAACGGAGATCACCATTCAGGTGGCAGTGCGTCCCCTGCTGCTGTGGCCGGCTATCCTAATATTACTGTTCCTGCGGGGTATATCTACGGCCTTCCCGTCGGCATTTCCTTTTTCGGCGGCGCTTACCAAGAGCCAATGCTCGTCAAGCTGGCCTTCGCATTTGAGCAGGCGACCAAGATTCGCCGGCCGCCGCAGTTCTTAGCAAGTGCTGACTTGGGTGGGTGACGATAGAGCTTGTAGGCAAGTCGGTGAAAGCCCTACCAAGGGCAAGGCTCAGGACGCCGCCCCGCACTTTTCGCCCACCTGCACCGGTCGAGGCGAAGAAGGCGGGGCGCTTTGCATTTGTGCAAACGCCGCCGTTAGGGTATAATCAGGGCTAGCCATCACCCACGGCAGCACCGATGGAGAGTCCGGCATATCATCAACAATAGAGGAGGCCCGCAGAAATGACAGACAGAGAGTTTAAGCCCAAAAGGATCACTATGAAAAACACCAAGGACGAGATGCTTGAAGCCTACAATGAAGTTCTGCAGCAGCTCAAAGAAAAGCGGGCAGCGGAACTCAAACCCGAAGAAGAAATCGAAGAGAAGAAAATCAAGGAAGCGGTGGAGGTGACCGATTCCCTGTCCACAGAAGGGATCGTTCAAGAGGTCAGTACCCTTAAGCTGGAGATAGGGAGACTCCTCAGCCAGCTCTCTGATAGATTGGAAGGAGAAGTCGGCAAATATCGTCAGGTTCAGCAGGCGGTTGAAGCCAAACAAAAAGAGCTTCAAGACATCTATGAGATAGAAAAGTCGGCATTGAGTCTGGCTGCCTTAATAGAAGCTCAACATCAAAAGCGTCAACAAACCGAAGCTGAATTAGCGGCGCGCAAAGAGGAGTTAACTCAGGAGATAGAAACTCTGCGTACGGAGTGGGAGAAAATGGAGAAGGTTCACGAGGCAGAGATTAAGGAACGGGATGGCGACGAGCAGAAGCGCCGTGGACGGGAGAAGGAAGAGTACCTGTATACGTTTCAGCGTGAGCAACAATTGGCCAGAGAGCAGTTCGAAGACGAAAAAGCGAGGCTGGAAAGAGAAATCACGTATAGAAGAGAGCAGATGGAAAAGGAATTAGCCGACAGGGAAAAAGCCATCGTGGAAAAAGAAACCGAATTGAACGAGCTGCGAAAGCAAGTCGGCGCGTTTCCCAAGGAATTGCAATCAGCGGTCAGCCAAGCGGTTAAGGAAGCCGTACAAAGAGTCGAGTCGGAAGCTAAGAACAGAGAGGAACTCCTGAGAAAGGAGTTCGATGGCGAACGGAATGTTCTGAACACTCGAATTGAATCTCTGGAAAAAACAGTGACAGAGCAAAATGAGCAAATTGCGAAACTCTCACAACAGGTGGAAAAAGCCTACAGCCAGGTCCAGGACATTGCCATCAAAGCTATAGAGGGCACTTCGCGCTCCCAGCCCCTGACCAATTTACAGCAGTTGCTAGCTGAGCAAACCCGAAAGCAATCGCAAGAAACGTAGGGAGGCAAAGAATTCGCCCACCATTAGGCCGGCGATGAACGGATCGTCGTCGAGTGCTCGTAGAATCTTAAAAGTGGGGTGATCTGCTCGAAGTAGAGCCAAGCGATGTCGGCATCACACGGGTGCTATGGGGACAGTGAGGATCATGGGTTGAACGACAGCTTGCCTAGCATCGCGTTGGTGTGTGCCCTGAAGCTATCGTTGCTTGTGGTAAAAGTCCGACCAGGGCAAGGCCCAGGACGCCGCCCCACATTCTTCGCCCACCAGCACCGGTCGAGGTGAAGAAGGCGGGGCGGTTGCGTTTGTGGAAACGCTGCCATTGGGGTATAATCAGGTGAGTTACCACAGAAGCCCAGTGCGAGAAACCGCACGTCGGCTATGGGCAGGGGCTGTTCTATCGCGATGGTGGCTCACTGCCATCAGAGAGAAACGTTAGCCATGATGAGTTTGACTGATGAGGAGAGAGTTATGACACTGACTGAGATTCTTCCCGCCGTTCGACAATTGTCACCACTGGACAAGATTCGGCTTCTCCACGTCTTGGTTGAAGAACTCGATACGGAGGAGGACATCTTTCCCCTTGAGCCGTACAAGATCTATTATTTGCCGACACCTTACAATGCGTTTGGCGCAGGCAAGACCCTAATGGACGCAATGAAAACAGCTTACAGCAACAGTGACTGAGCAAGATGCGATTCAAGTATTCCACGACTGACCCATCTCAAGACGAATTTGATGCTTTGCCGCGTCTACCGCTCGTGCTTCGCTCGAACAGCCAGAGCGTTGAGGTGGTTGGATTGGTAGACAGTGCTGCAACCGTGAATGTGCTACCATACGAGGTCGGTATTCGACTCGGCGCAATATGGGATGACCGCAAAGCAACCATACGGTTGGCAGGCAGTCTAGGCAACGCTAACGGGATGCCGTTGTTCGTGACCGCGCAAGTGGGCGAGTTTGCGCCAGTTCGTTTGGCGTTCGCGTGGGTCAAGAGCGTCAACGTACCGTTGATACTGGGGCAAACGAATTTCTTTATGGAGTTCGATGTGTGCTTCTATCGCTCTCAACTCGAATTCGAGGTCAAGCCCAAGTCATCGTAACGCAGCCCCAGCCGCCTAACACTCGAGTGTGCCCTAAAGCTATCGTTGCTTGTCGGTGAAAGTCCGTTCAGTGCAAGGCCCAGGACGCCGCCCACTATTCTTCGCCCACCGGCACCGGCTGCCTATTGAAGATGCTGGATAATCCCCTGAAGTTGCTGACCAACTACAACTTCGATATGATACTGATCAAAAATGCGTGAAAAGGTAAGCCATGGAAACACAAAGTGCGACTCTCTTAGTCACAACTGAAACGGTTCCCTTGCAGATGGACGCCGATGGTGTCATATGCGTCGGCAACACCCGCGTTACGCTCGATGCCATCGTGATAGGGTTCATGGAAGGAGCTACCGCTGAGGAAATTGCACAACAATACCCTTCCGTCTCTCTTGCAGATGTGTACTACGCGATCGGCTGTTATCTACGGCGGCAGCCCGAAGTCGAAGCGTATCTGAATTGGCGACGACGGCAAGCCGAACGGGTACGGCAGCAGAATGAGTCTCGTTTTGATCCCACTGGCGTAAGGGAACGATTGCTGGCACGTCGAGCAAATGGGCGTGGTCATTGAAGACCTCATTCTGTTGACAGAGTGCAGTTTGGAAAACGAATGGGAAGGGCAAGTGCGTTACTTGCCCGTGCGATAGGTGGGGTCTCAAGGCAAACTGCGCCTAACACCTGTTGATGTGCCCTGAAGCTATCGTGGCCTGTCGGTGAAAGTCCGACCAGGGCAAGGCTCAAGATGCCGCCCCGCATTTTTCGCCCACCGGCACCGGTCGAGGTGAAGAAAGCGGGGCGGTGTGCGTTTGTGCAAACGCCGTCGTTGGGGTATAATCAGGGAGAGTTACCACATGCGCGGGATGAGATACCAACCGAAAAAGGGAGGAATAGTTCATGGACGATTGGGCATTACTTGGGCATGTAAACAGGGCAAAGCGGGATTTCGGGGTCAAGTGCCCGAAGTACACGGGGGCTGTCACAGTAGAGCTTATTAGACGTGCTTTCAAAGAGCATAGCATCAGCACGTCCCCGCGAGATGTGTTTATCAAAGGAGTGCCCATAGAGATTGACTTGCTCATTCCCAGAGCAGGTGTAGAACCAGAGGATGGTATCGTCTACCAACCTGAAGATGTGCTCATTGTGTTGGAGATTAAGAACGCTGGTTCATTTGGCGAAGGGACAATCAGGAGAATCAAGAAGAATTTTCTGACAATACGGCAGCATAACAAGCAGATTCGCTGCTTCTATGTGACTTTGACAGAGCGCAAAGGGTACCCGTGGGCGATTGTTGAGGATAACATTAGTTCTCCAGCATATACCTTGTTTTGGTACTCTGGCTCAGGAAAGAACCGTAAATTTGAGTCTTCAGGCGACTGGCAAAAACTGATTGACAAAATCACTTCAGTTTACCAAAGTACCGCCGACGTTCATGCTGTGTAGGGACCCTTTAGAACTGGACACCTACTGAAATGGCTGAACGCATCGTTAGGCGCCTGTTTATAGCAAGCGTGGAGATACTTGGTCGATGAAGATAATTTGGCAGATAGAAGCACGAGATGTTGAAAGAGTTCAAACCTTCTTTGATTTACACCAGAACGATCCTTTCGTGCAACAGCGAATCGAAAGAAACTTGGGTAAAACGAAGCCCAAGATGTCCAAAGCTGAGTTTTGGCAAGCTATGGTCTCTTGCCTTCTCACAACACAGCAGCGTTCTGGCCCCGATAGTGCTGTCACGCGATTCATCAACACCAAGCCGTTTCCGCTAAACTATCAGTTGTGTATCGCGGAAGGTGACCTTCGCAGTTTTGCCCAAGAAGTGCTTAGCAGCTTTGGTGGCCTGAGACGTTCAAACCGGATCGCAGATGAGATTGCAACGGATCTACACCTATTGGAGCAAAGCTATTGGAGCAGGACTTTTGAAATGCTCGATGAACTGCGCTTGAATCAGACCGTGCAGAGTGAGCGGAAAGCAGTAGATTTTATCGATGGCCACTTCAAGGGCTTCGGACCAAAGCAGTCACGGAATCTTTTGCAATCGCTGAGATTAACCAAGTACGAGATCCCAATTGACAGTAGGATTACGAAGTGGCTCAACGACTTTGGCTTCCCAGTTAGACTGTCTGCGCAAGCTCTGTCCGACCGCAACTACTATAACTTTGTCTCTGAAGGTTTTCAGCGGCTATGCGCACAGAGCGGGATATATCCGTGCGTACTTGACGCAGCAATCTTCGCCAGCTTTGATAAGGGAGGCTGGTCAGAACAAAACATCGTTTGGTAGACGCAGTGCGTCTACCAACTCGCTGGTGTGCCTTGAAGATATCGTCTGCTTGTTAGTGAAAGTCTGACTGCAGTAACTGCCAGGAGGCCACGTAGCCTTCGGCTTGAGTGTCTCGATAGAGTTCGACGAAGTCTCAGGCCGATGGCTCAATCGAGCCTTCTGGTACTTTAACTTTAATTGCTAGTTTCCATCGGGAGTAGCTGCGGTGCGACGATGAAGCTGATAGTGTGAGCCAGGATTCGCGTTGCAATTCGCGCGATGATACCTGACAAACTCCTAGCTCTGGGCCATTCAA
>JBAWAP010000163.1:0-1646 GCA_049589355.1 Anaerolineae bacterium | reverse complement strand
CTGGTGTATAGTGATAGCATGTCGAGCGAGACGCTTGGTTTTCTTTCTTCCAGTGTTTGTCTGAAATCCTCCATTGTTAATGATCTTGGTTTGGCCAGCTTGTTGTTAGCTGGTCCTGTTTCGAAGAATTCGCCGATGAGTTTCAGCTGTGCTGATTGGCAGACGTCTCTGATGTCGCTTCCTGAGAAGCCCTCTGACAACCTTGCTAGCTCGTGTAGGTCAACATCAGCGACTAAGGCCAGATTGGTGGTGTGGAGCTTGAACATCATTAGTCTTGTATGATGGTCGGGAAGCGGCACGAGGATTCTCTTCTGGAATCTTCTTATGAATCCCCAGTCTAAGTCCCAAGGCTTGTTTGTTGCGCCAATCACGTAGACATGTAGGTTCTTGCCTTTGTCTACAATGCCATCCATCTCTTTCAGGAATTGGTTTCTGACTCGGATTTCTCCGCCAACCTCGTTTTGGTGTTTTCCCATGAGCGAGTCTAGTTCATCTATGAAGACTATTGATGGTTTTCTTTCTATGGCTGATTTTCTGACTGAGCCGAAAAGTTTGGCAACGTTTTGCTCACCTTCGCCAAGCCATTTAGACATTATTGAGGCCGCATCAATTGAGAAAAAGGTGGCGTCGATTTCTGTGGCTACCGCTGCTGCAAGCAATGTTTTGCCGCAGCCTGGTGGTCCAAACAATAGTATTCCTCTGGGCCATCCTAGCGGAAACAGGTCTGGTCTCTGAACTGGATATACGATGGCTTCTTTCACGGCTTTCTTAGCTGGATCTAGTCCAACAACTTCTTCCCATTTCACGCTTGGTTTTTCAGTCATTATCAGTTCTTCGTAACTTGATCTGCCACCTTCAGTAGTTTTCCCTGTTCCGTCGCCGTTGTTGCCTTCAACTGGTCTTGTTTCAATGTGCATCACTGCGCCTTGCAATGCTTTTATTCGCTCCTGATAAGCTATCGCCCTTTGTACGTAGACCTTGTTCAACCCATATTCTGGGTAAAGCTGAGTGAGTTGGAGAAGGCTCTCTATGGACTTTTGATACATGGTTATGGCCATGCCTTTTGAGCCTTGCTTGTCCAAACGGACTGCTTCCAACGCAGAGTTGGTCGCGTTCTTTTCAAGTTCCTGTGAGGCACTCATTGTTTATTTTCTCCTAGCTGCTTGTTTTCAACTCGATTTTGATTTTGCCCTTTGTTCCTAAACTTTCAAGGGCCTTTTCAATCTTCTCGTTTGAGATTTTCAAATCGTCTGAGCAGCGGGTCAGATCGATTTCTCCATGG
This sequence comes from Anaerolineae bacterium, assembly GCA_049589355.1. Taxonomy (GTDB): domain Bacteria; phylum Chloroflexota; class Anaerolineae; order VGOG01; family VGOG01; genus JBAWAP01. The sequence goes on along the minus strand of JBAWAP010000163.1, from coordinate 364 downwards.
CTTTTTTTAACGTAATCTAGAAGCATGTCTTCTAGCGATGGTTCTTCAACCATCAGGGAGATTTCCTTAATCTCTGCTTTTCTGTAAGAAAAGAGAGTTTGGGAAGGATCTGCTTCGGAGCCTTCCTCTGTTTCTTGGCCACTTATTTTAGAGCAGCTGGCTGTCAAGGCCACCATTTCTTTAATCATGGCTTGCGGGCCTTCGGTGGTTCTAGGAGTAACGGGCGGCTCTGGAAGTTTCTTTGAGATCTCCCGTTCTAGTACGCCAGACACTTCGTTGAGTATTTCTTCTCCTCCGGGTGTTTTTCTGTCCACTTGTATTATTGTTTCGTCTGTTGTCAGTCTTGTTTGGCAGAGGGTTTCGC
>JBAWAP010000162.1:0-9506 GCA_049589355.1 Anaerolineae bacterium | reverse complement strand
GCCTCGATCTCGTGGGCTCGGGCGATGTCCACTTCGTCCTGGTGCACCCTCAAGTCATCCAGCTCCGCCTCACTAACCAGCCCAGCCTCGTGCTCGGCTTCAGCCAGAGCCACCCAGATGCGCCGCCACAGCCGCCGCTTGTGCTCCTCCGACCACAATTTCCGCATCTCCTGACTACCGTAGCGCCAGGTGAAGGGCGAAAGAAAGGTGTCGTAGCCATAAGTTTCTTGCGCCATCGGTTTCCTCCGATCACTCCATAGCTCTACGCTGAAACACGGCCAAACCTCATTTGCAAACGCCCTGGGCAGATAGGGTAATTGGGCCAGGGCGTCGTTGAGCTTAGGGGAGAACAAGTGCAGAGAGGTTTTCACAATTGTTTACGCACTCAAATACGCCTGCTCGATTTCCCGAACCAGAAAAGGCAGGTTAGGGGAATCAGAGCTCAAGCCCGGCGCGTTCCCGCGCCGGCGTTTGATGTCTGGGGGAAAGGCATCCGGCAAGCCATAGATGAACGTCTCGTAATCAGTGATAGATGCTAGAGGGTTAGTCGGCATGTCAGACAGGGAGCAGCGCGGAGTTCAAGCCAGCCAACACGGGTTCCACCTGCTGTTGAAGCAGTCGCTGGTACTCTGCCTCCCGGGCCTGGAGAGTTTCGTACAGCCCCACCCATTCGAGGAGCTCTAACCGCTGTTCGATTTTGCCCTCTTTGACCAGTTGATAGAACACATTGGATCGTAGGCGATACCTGCGCTCAAACTCACGGAGGCGGTCCTCAATGCCTTGCATATCCAGAATTAGAAGGATTAAGTCCTTGTTTTGCTGATTCATCGTTCACCTCGTTTTCAACGCCGTCGCCATTCGCGAACGGCGGCTATGAAATCGTCTACCGGTTCGTCCTCAGGCCAGCCGCCTAGCAACACATCGAAGTCAGCGACGGGCTGAACACCTTGATGCTCGGCCAGCGTGTGTACGTCATCACCCTGCCAGAAACGAGAAGACGGTGGTATAGCCAACAAGTCGCGTTCCAATTCCGGCAAGACCTGTGCCACCACTCGCAACCGCTCACGGGGCGGCAACAGGCGCAGGAGTCGCAACACAGTATCTGTATCAGCGGTCGCAGGATACACACTCATGGTCACACCTCCCAACAGGGTGAAAAAGAAATCAGTCTACAAGAATAGTATAACATGTTACCAGGGCAGTTGTCAAATCAACCACGCCAGGAGTGACCGCCACAGCCGCCGTTTGTGCTCCTCGGACCACAACCTTCGCATCTCCTGACTGCCGTAGCGCCAGGTGGAATATATTTCACTCCTCAACAACTTCGATCCCCAGTTGCCGGAAAGCCTCCCTGATCTTGTCCTCGTACTCCTGCTCCGAAATCCACCCTCCGGCTGCGGACAGCACAACCTCCAGTTGGTTAAACTTGTGCTGGAGCAGGTTCATCACTCCCATCAGGCCAGCGACCTTGCCCTTGGGCACGGTGAACTGCAACCGTAGATGCCGCCGTAGGGCTGCTTCCTCGCCCCCTAGCGTTACCCCAACGTCCACGCCGGGTCCCGCCTCCCCTGGCTCAATCTCGGTCTCTTTGATCGTGATACCCTCCGCTGCGCCAGGGGCCTCGTAGCCCGGCCCCTCCGCCTCCCGCTGAGCCTGGCAGATCTCGGCCTGGATGATGACCTCGCTGCCTGCCAGTCCGATGAAGGGTTCCTCTTTGAATGAACGGCACACGGGCCGGTCGTCTTCCAATTCCCCCAACCCAAACAGCCCCTGGCGTACCCCTTCGGCGATGCCCCGCTCCCATGCCTGATGGCTGACCACCCGCGTCTCTCCCGGCGTCCTCAGCCCGGCCTGGGCCAACTGCTCGGTCAGCACGTACGCCTGCTCCCGCAGGTAGCGTTCTTTGATGACCAGAGGGACAATGCGCTCCAGGATTTCCCCGTCCAAGCGCAGTTTCTCGTACACTTCCTCATCTAGAGGCCTGTCCTCTCCATACGTCGGGATGCCCAGGTCGAGTTCCTTCAACCCGTCGCGGGTGGGGATGAAGAGCTGCCGGTAGGTGCGTCGCACAGCCTCGGCTAGGTCGCCCTGAGCTTTCTTCAGTCCGTCCTTGATCTCCTTCCGCTGGTCCTGGTTGAGGTTGAGGGTCCTGTCGCCCTCAATCATCTCAAAAGCCAGGCGCTTCCGCATCAGTGTCTCCAGGGCAGATCGCTCGCCCTCTAACGCTACCAGGAAAAAGAGGGTGTTGCAGTGCACACGGGGGATGGTGCCCTTCTGCTTCAGGATGGTCTGCATCAAAGCGTCGTCGCGCTCCTGCAAGAGGATTAGCTTCAAATCAGGGTTCTCGGGGATGTCAGCGTCAGAGGTCGGCCAGAGGAAGACTTTGAGCCGTCGCCCACCCACCCGCTCCTTCAATAGGGTCTTCTCCTCAGTCGCGATCTCAGGAGCCTCGATGTTCTCCATCCGGATGAGCAGGATGCGGTTGAGGTTGGGCTGGTTGGTGAAGAAGACCTTGCCGCTTTGCCGCTGCAAGTAGAAGAGGCGACCTCCCAGGAGTTCCACTGCCTCGGCTACCACGCTGGCCGGATTGTTCGTAGTGGTAGCGCTCCGCTTCACCTCGCCCAGCGTGGCCCCTCGCTCCACGCCGCCAGAGAAGGAGTACAGGAAGATGCTGGTGGCCACCCGCGTCCCCAGCCGCAATCCCTGATAGGCCGCGCCCAGCTCCCCGTCTACCTTTCGCCCCCCTGCTTCCTCTCCGCTGATGTCGGAGGCGATGACGCTGTCGAACTCGGGGCCGATGTGCTTGAGGAGCTCACGGCGGATCTCCTGGTTGGCCAGATCAAAGTCGGCCAGCGAGATGTAGGGAAGTTGTCGCTCCTTGAGGGCGTGGACGACCAGCGAGAGAAGCCGCAGCACGCCTCGGGTTCGTTGGAAACTGGGGAAACTCCCCCACCGCTGGTAGAGCACGTCCACCACCTCTGGCAAGAAGGGGTAGGATGCCTCGAAGCGACGGCGGTACTCCGAAGCTTCCACCCCTGCTGGCAGCAACGACTCCCCAACGGCGTAGTCGAGGAACCCGCCAACAACTTCCCGCATCTGCTTCTCGGCAATCGAGGAAAAGAGACGGCGGCGGATGACCTGGGTGATCTCGTGCTCCTGCACCGGGGTGTAGATCTTCTCCACCCGCCCTACCCCCTTCTGCAGTTGACGGAAGAGCCGCTCCGCGCTCTCGTCGTAATGCTCCAGGAGGCTAGAGGGCAGGGTGAGTACCAGGCATACCCGTTCCAGTGTGGCGGCGGCCTCGGTCAGTTCCTGCAGGAAGGCCAGGGTCTGCGCCGCCAGGTTGCTGGCGCCTACCGTCACGCCGGCGGCTTTGGTGGCGTACTCCAGCACCTCGTCCATCAGGATGAGCAGCGGCTGATGAGCTTCCAGCAGCGACCGCAGCGCCTCGCGGCCGGGGGCTGTGGAGCCCTCGAAGCCAAGCCGGCTCCCGGTGAGCTGCTCAGCCATCAGACCCCATAAGGTCTCCGTGGGAGCCATCGGCGTGCCCACGACCACGACCCGCTTGGCGTCCCACTCAGCGACTTTGTGGTACATGGCGATGAGAGCGTGGGTCTTGCCGCCGCCAAATGGCGTCTGAATCTGGATCACTGGGTCGCCGCCCTCCCCGCGCAACCGCTTTTCGACCACGACCAGCAGGTGGCTCAGCCCCTCGGTCTGGTAGGTCTTCTGGAAGAAGCGGACGGGGTCGCGGTACTCGTCGGGGGCGCGGCCCTTGTGGACCTCCCACAGGTCGGCGGCGAAGACGTCCATCGTCAGCCGCCCGGCCAGGATGTCCTCATGTGGTACGGCAATGGTGTGAAAGGCAGTCATGGTTTTACCTCCTGATAGGACACGGATTTGCACGGATGCGACGGATTTTCACGGATTTTTAAGTGATTCTTCATCCGTGTAAACCTGTTTAATCTGTGTGCATCCGTGTCCTATTTCTTCCGGTCATTCGTGAAGATCTTGCGGGTGAATTCCGGCTTGGGGCCGAAGTTGAGCAGAAGCCCCACTTCGATCTCGGTGGCCTTGAGGTAGTTGAGAAGCTGCGCAGCGTGCTCCGGGCGCAGGCTCTCGGCGGCCTTTATTTCCACAATGACGCAACCCTCTACCACCAGATCGGCAAAGTACTCTCCTACGAGCTGACCGGCGTAGTACACCTTGATAGGCATTTGCTGACAAACCTTGAGCCCAAGTTTGGTCAACTCGTGGACCAGGGCGTTCTCATAGACCTTCTCCAGGAAGCCATAGCCCAGGGTGTTGTACACCATGTAGAAAGCCTTGATAATCGCCCCCGTGATTTCCTCGTGTAGCATCTCGCCTCCTTTGAATAGGACACGGATTTGACGGATTGTACGGATTGACGCGGATTTTTTTCTTTTTGTTAATCTGTGAAAATCCGTCTCATCCGTGTCATCCGTGTTCTATTCCTCCCACAATCTTCTCTGCTGCCCGACCTTCCACACTTCCTCCCGCACCCGCTCGCGGCCGGCTAGGAAGCCGTCCAGCAGTTTCTTCTCCTTGCTCTCGTTGGGCAGGGTCTCGGAGACGGCCTGGGCGACGCGGTAGAAGGCTTCGCTGCGGCCGTAGCCGCTGGCCGCCAGGGCCTGCACCATCTCCTCCCGCCGCCCCTTCTCCCACAGGAGCAACACGCGGTGCAGCACGTCTATCATTTCGCGGGCGTCCTCCAGGTCGTCCAGCTTGCGCTGCTGAGGTCCCAGAAGACGCATGAACTCCTTCTCTTTGCGGACGAAGTCGCCTCGCCCCCACTCCCGGGCCAGGTCCACGCCGCAGGACTGGGCCAGCTTGCGGGCCTCGTCGAAGGGCACCCGTGCCTCTCCGTAGTTCCAGCGCCAGAGGACGTACAGGCGGGTCAGGTCGCTGACCTCGCCAACGAAGCCGCCGTGCCTGCCGGCAGGCAGGTCGCGCAGGATCTGGCGCACGGCGTAGTCGGTGGCGATAGTGCGCACGTCCTCCAGCAGGCGGTCGGCGCGGATGACGTTGCCCTCGTAGTCCATCACCTGTTCGTATTTCCCGAAGACCTCGATGGCCGAGCCGATGGCGGCGATGAAGAAGTCCGCCCCGCCGATGCCCTCCTCCCAGAGGCGGTGCAACTTGGCGTCCAGGTGGCGACGCAGCTCCTCCCGCACCTCGTTGTAGAACCCGGTGGGTTGGCGGGCCATTCCTTCGACTACGCTCAGGACAGGCTTGCGGGCGACGATGTAGATGGACGAAGCCAACGAAGCCGTCTCTTGAGCGACGAGCCGGGCTCTCATCTCAGTGTGGAGCGGCCAGGAGCCACTCACAACCAGACCAGAGTCCAGCAAAGCGTTGATGACCGTCTCCCAGCCAGCGGTGGACTTGTGGGCATAGACGATGACGGCGATACCCCCGGGGCGCAACACCCGCTGAACCTCCTGAAAAGCACGTGTCAGATGTGTCTCGAAAAATGTCCCATTTTTCCCTCGAGCAGGATCCTGAATGATTTCGTTTGCCTTTGGCGTTAGAGGAGTTGAGAAGAGTTCGGGATAAAGATGACCAACACTGCGTTTGAGCCAAACGTAGAAGAAATCTGCCAAATCAGCATAGGCCACATTATCATAGTATGGCGGGTCTGTGAAGATGGCATCGAAGTAGGCGTCAGAGTAGGGGAGTTGGATGGCAGAAGCTTGGGCGACGGTGGGAACGATCACATCTGGGTTTGGGATTTGAAAACAAGAGAAGACAACCGTTAAAGAATCTGCAATCAAAGCCCTCCACCCACTTGGATGTTCAAGAGGCGACATTTCGATGTAGTCCCAGAGCATAGGCAACGCCTGACGGGCAAAAGTGAAGCCAATCGCCTCTGTTTGCGGAATTACCCTACACAGAACTGAGTTGCGGTCAGCAAGACGACTTGTCGCCAGCGCTAGGTACGTCGTCACGACTTTGGCGAACTCCGACTCATATCCTTCCGCAACCATCCGCTCATGGGCCTGGCGCACCTTTTTGGCGAAGGTGATGAGGGCCAGTTGCTGGCGGGCATTGAACAAGTCACCCCACCTCTTCATCCCATAAAGTAGGACTCGAAACCCGGAAAACCCCCGCGCTCTCTCCTTGGGCAACAGCTCATCCGGCACAGGGTCCATCCCCCACTCCAGCATCAGCCGCTCCCGCTTGGCCTGCAGGGCCTCCGCAGCCTGGTGGTAGACCTGCTCGTCGGCCTCGGTCGCCACGCGGTAGTGTTTCCCCTTGCGCTTGGGGTGAGTCAGTACCACGGCCACCATCCGCTGCCCGGCCTGGCCCTCCTGGAAAAGGCGGCGGGTGGTCTTGGCGTCCACCACCGCCCCGCAGACCGGGCAGGTGGCCACGGCGCGGGAGACGGTGCCCTGGTCGGGGTCGAAGCCCTCGGGCCAGGGGTCGTAGCCGTCGCCGACGATGTGGAAATGGCACACGGATGAATGCGGATCGGACGGATTCGCACGGATTTCTTCAGATAATCTGTGTTGATCCGTCGCACCCGTGTTGATCCGTGTCCTATCCATCCACAGCGACACCTTCTTCTTCGCCTTCTTCGCCAGCCAGAACTGGCGCATCAGGGGAATCTCGGCGCCGCAGGCGGGGTTCTGGCAGGGGATGGTCCGCGCCCAGATGTAGCCCACGGGGATAGAGCCGTCGGGGTCGGAAGGGTAGAAGCGGGCCAACTCCCTCCGCGCCTCCTCCAGCACCCAGTCTCCCCACTTCTTCACTGCTTCCAGGAGAGGGTTGACGGTGCGCTTCTCCGTCACCAGCCCACCAAAGAGATCGCTTGTCTCCTCTCGTTCCACCGGTCGGCCAAACTTCTGGGGATATTCCAGCGTGGCCTTGAGGATGAGGACGGCCACAGGGTTGTAGTCGCTGGCGTAGGTCTCGCAGCCCAGGCGCAACGCCTCCAACGGGATGGCCCCGCCGCCAGCGAAGGGGTCTAGCACGCGTGGGGGCTTGCCGCCGCTGGCCTCCAGAATGTCCCGACGCGCCCGTTCCAACAGGTGGGGGTTGAGGGAGTTCTCCCACTTGCTCAGTTCCACGATGAAGTCCCGCCGCCGCTGCCACTCGGTGATGTCGTCAGTAGCGGGGGTGAGGGCAGCGTAGGCGGTGGCGCGGGAGGAGGCCAGGGGGCGCCGCGCCCACCAGATGTGCAGCGTGGAGATGTGGCCGTGGCGGATGTTCTTCTCCCTGGCCGAAATCGCGCTCACCTCTTTGACGGGGAAGGATTCCTCGATAAAACGGCGGTCGGTCATGGTGTCTCCTCGGTCTGCTCTTCCTCCTGAAGAGGCTGGGCGGATTCGGCCACCTCCATTACGGCATCCAGCTTTTGCCTCACTTCCTCGTCTACCATGTCCCTGGGGACCAGCCGAGCGAGGAGATGGTAGTCGGATTTACGCATCAGATTGGGGAGGTCGAGTCGCTCGAAGTACGTCTCGAAGAGACGGTCCAGGAAGTCGTCGCTGGCTTTCACCTCCCACCACCAGCGGTCCTGGAGATCGCGCAAGGCGACAGGGAGTACTAGGTCTTGGATACATGCCTCCATCACCTCCCGGCGTCGTTCGCGTTCGGCGCGGGCAATCTGGGCAAACAAGGGGCCAGCCGTCTCACCTTCCTCCACTGCTGCGGCATAGGCCAGCAGAACCTCAGGATAGCACAAGTAGTTCTCGATCTCGCATCGCCGCCACATCAGTTCCCGTAGGGACCCATTTGGTTGCAGCTCTTGTGTCAACCGATCATAGATGGCGATGCCGACCAGATTTCCCCTGGCTTCGCGAAGACCGTAGAAGTGGCTTTGGGCCTTGGTGGGCTGATTGCCGACATAGTGGACGAAGGGCCGCTCTAGATATCTTGCGGCCGGATGCCCCAGAGTTTCGGCAAAAGCTTTGAGGATCGCCAGGTCGGTGGAGCCTTCCAGGTAGAGCACCCATCCGGTCTGTTCGGCCTGGTAATACTGGTCGTAACCGATCTCCTTGAGCGCCTTGAGGAGCTGGCTGCCCCGGTCGTCAATGCGATGTGGTTTGCCCACAAAGGCGATTACGACGTCTCGGTCGGCTGCCTCGTTCAGCACCACCTCGGAATGGCTAGCCGCGATAATCTGCCCTCCTTGTCTCCGGGCCACCTCAGTAAGCAGGTGATATATCTGGCGCTGACGGAGGATCTCCAAATGGGCGTCGGGCTCGTCCAGAAGCAGCACGGACGTGGGATGAGCATACAGATGGGCCAGCAGGAGCAGCACCTGTTGCAGGCCCCGGCCAGAGGAGGAAAGATCCAGACGGACTCCAGAGAGATCGCGGTACGCCATCGTGACCTCTCCCCGTTCGGGGATGTATTGGGGTGTCTCCAGGGTCACGCCAAAGAGTTCACGGATGTGATCTTGGAGTATCTCCCATCGGTGGCTCAGTGCCTGACCCTCCATCAGCCGATAGCACAGATTCCGCAAGACCTCAGCAGTCCGTCCTTCGCCAATGCGGACGTTAATGGCACCGGGATCTAGCCGGGTTTCGTTAGCCGCCAGACCGGACATCGGGGGCAGGTAGGCGATTTGCACCCTTGTTGCCTCTTCGGGCAACGGCATCCGCTCTGGGTTCCGGTCTTCGGAAAGGCGAAGGGGTCGGCAGTAGATGGATTCTTCATTAGCATAGTCGAACTCCATCCCACAGGTCCATGATCGCCCCTCTGTGACACCTTCTACGATGATGTCAACCCGAACGTTTTGGGTGCGAGGCTTGTTGTCAGCGCGCTGAACGTCCCGCACGTGGAGGTTGCGCCACAGGAGATTCGCGTGAGGCACAGGTATAGCGATGAGGTCCCGCCGGTTGATCGTTACGCCGGGACGACTTCTCGGTGCCTTTTCGCCAATTCCTCGCTTCTCCACCCACCGCTTCACGCCCACATCCCACAGGGCAAGGGCCTGCAAAGCGGCGGTCTTGCCTGAATTGTTGGGACCAATCAGCACAACTAAGCTACCCAACTCCACCTCTATTTCCTTGAATCGCTTGAAGTTACGGATAATCATCTTGGTTAGCATAGTCCCTCCTCCTTCCTAATCGTTAGCCCTAGTCGATGTTTCTTTGGCAATCTAGCTCTTGTTTGCACAAATGATAATGCAACACGAGTTATTATCACTTTCTGCCCTAAATGCAAACTACGCTCCAACGGATGGCTACGGAGGCATCAGGGATGGACCACCTGTCCGTGCCCCACGATCTCCTCCACTCCCACCAGGTAGCGCACCTCCACCCACTCCTCGGGCTGAAGGTTGGCCGCCGGGTCCTGGATGATGTACAGGTCAGGCTGCGTGGCGGCGTTGAGGACCACGTACAGGTAGTAGTCGGTGTTGAAGCGGCCAGCCTTGAACCATTCGTTTTGAGTCAGCGCCACCGGCCCCACTCCGGCCCGCGCTTTTACCTCGATGTAGCGCTTGTGCCCACCCCCACCCAGCCCACCCCCAACCA
>JBAWAP010000161.1:0-12332 GCA_049589355.1 Anaerolineae bacterium | reverse complement strand
TTGAATGGCCCAGAGCTAGGAGTTTGTCAGGTATCATCGCGCGAATTGCAACGCGAATCCTGGCTCACACTATCAGCTTCATCGTCGCACCGCAGCTACTCCCGATGGAAACTAGCAATTAAAGTTACTCCAACCTTGCGCTAGTGTTCTTTACGCATCATCGAAGATTTATCATCAACAAGACGATTGACTGAATGGCATGACCAGAGTCTACCAGAAAGGCATTTGTTGCTCGGCTTGGGCACAAAACGTGGTATCAGGCGCACCTAACGCCCCGGCTTAACCTGCGCCCACGAAACCTTTGCCTAAAGGCGACCTGAAAGTGCCAAAGGTGACTTCAACAAACGACGAGCATGGGGCGTCAGGTTGAAGCCGTTGTTGGGCGGTGCACGGCCATGACTTTAATCTATGGTTGCCCTAGACCATTGTTAAGTAATAGTTCCTCGTCAATCTTCGCTGGTTGACGATATTGCGGATACTCGATAAGCGCATGTAACGCCATTCGCAAATAGTCAACAGCCAACGGAGTTACAGGTATTCGACGGTTGTCACTTGATACGATTTCTCGACGTTTGTGAGCATCAGTGCTTCCATGAACAACTGCTGACCGATAACCATATATCTTTTTCACGTCCTGGAATACTTCATACGGAGATTTTTGAGGTGATTTAGCTAACTTGATTAATGCTCCTACTCGCATAGCTAATTTGTGAGTCATCTCTTGTCGATTGTCGTCAGACAGTAATGCTTCCAGCCCGATAGTGGCATCAAGAATCGAATCTATATCGTCATCTCGTAGAAAACAGAGATTGAGTCTTCTTGCTGCGATATGAACTGAGTTCTCAATAATGTCGAGTAACCGCAGAAATATTGCGCCTACTTCCTGGGCAATTTCCTCATTAACAATGGGAATGTCTTTATTCAGCCAATAGTAATTCTCAAAACTGCTCGGATAAGCCTTGATTGAAGTACCTTCAAGCGGTGGGAGATGGGTCTTGTAGTGATGTGTCCAACCTCTCGGACGCATTAGTACCTGTGCGTATCCCGTGGAGAAATTTGTTACAATACGTAAAGCTGCGAAGAAATTATCTATATGATCGAGTGGATAGGCGGTAATGTCTGAGACAAGTTCAGATAGTAACCAAACGCTGTGGTTCTTAATATGCCAGTTCTTTAGAACCAGCATATGCGTGGCGGCAGGCAGCACAGACTTATGAACGCCGGGGCCATAAGCGCTGAGGGGGGCGCGCGCCAATTGAAACTCGTCACTCATTCGCTCAAGACGAGTATTGGGACTCAACTCTACTTGGTCAAAGTCAAACTTGAGAAACAAAATAGGTATGCAGATGTCTAGAAAGAGTTCTTCGTCAAAAAGGCATCGTGCAAGAGGTTCATAAATCAGGGTAAACGACTCTTCAGAGAAGTCACAGGATTTATTTACGTGGATGTAACGGTCGATAATCTCTTCTGGAATATTGTGAACCATGAATTTAAGATAATCCATGACCCAATTATTGAAGTTCGGATCACCTTCCCTGCTCTTAACCATATTAGGATGGAGAAGGCGCTTTTTGATGTATTCGTGAGCATCCGCAAATGATACAAGCCCCTGAAAAGATTCCAGAGAATCATGTGGTACTGCAGAGTCCTTACCTCCAAAGGCAGTTGTGTAATTGATAGGCCCTGAAAAGAGGGTTTCGCTAAAGCTTGGCAGACCATTCTCGGACAAAGACATTGTGGGCCAGTTGAAGTAGGTATGAAGTTTGTATTTGTCGCCCACGAAAGGTTTTATGCGTTCAAGACCTTCCTTTACCGCTTGGGTTACCAATCGGCGAAACTCGGTTTGAATATACTGAACGTTTTGTTCCATAATATCATTCGACTTTTGATAATGCAACGCAGCCCTGCTTCGCCGCCCAACGCTCGGCTTCAGCGGCGGCGCGCAGCGCCGTCCGCTGCAAGCCGCTGTTAGGCAGAACCAACGCTTGCTGCAGGGTTCTTCAGCTTACGGGCTGAATCCCAGATCATTGCCTGAACCATTCTTTCGGCGCGTTGGAGAGTGTGTTTCCGTCGATCAACCTCAGTGAAGGCCGACCGATCAAGCGTCAGGAATGAGAGATTCATCCGTCGGCACTGTACGTCGTGCGCCAAACCATTGCTCTGTGTCTCATCTTTCCAAACGAGGGTGATCCAGAACACAAGATCCTTGTCGCCATTGGCCGCTTGCACCTCGCCAATCGTCTGCTTGAACGCTTGGCCACGCCGATCGATAGTCAACGAGATCGATGGACCAGTCGAAGTCCCGAGATCAGCGAAGTTTGTCCACTTGAGCGAGACGCCCAGCAGTTCCTGGACCGCATCGACACAGTTCTCGACGGTGAGGTCAGGTGCAAAGGGAATCTCCAGTTCGACTGGTGTCCAGTTGTTCTTGATCTTCAATACCAAGTTGCCATTGGAGATGAGGCCTGCGAACTTGTTGACGTATTCGTCGAAGTACTGTGCTTTGCGAAATGCCTCAACAACCTGAGCTTCGGTTACGGTCACACGGAAGTCGAAGCGGTCCTTGACGCGCGCAAAGTGCTTGGAGCACATCGCATCCCAGTGCTCGGGGCCCAAAAACTCGATCTTGTCGTTCGTGATGTCCAGGGCCGTGGCTTCGGCCAGGATGCTCTTGATGGCACCTCCTGTGTAGTTTGCGTTCGTTGCATACGTGTAACATTGCCATGCGATCTCGGGTCGTGCATCAACTGCAGCCCTCAACGACTTGATGCTCTCGGCGGCGGACAGAGAGCCAAATGAACCGCGCTCGTCGCTCTTGCACTGAAATGCCGTGTCGGTTGGTCGGCGAAGGATGTCGATGCCGCTATCCGGGGCGTTAAGACGCTGCAGGCCATCAAGTCCGTGTTCAGCGGCAAGCAACTCAAAGCACAGTGATTCCCACGCGTTCCCGAACGTGGTGTCGGGTGGCAGTACCCGCAGAAATTCTGCTGAAAAGCTGTATCGCATGCACGCTCCTGCTGCCTAACGGCATGGAGCTCAGCCGCCAGGCGGGTGTAGCGCCGGATCACCGGTTAAAGACAGGCTGGCAGACCGACTCAACGTCATGAAAAGCCGCGATCAGCCGGGTCAGCTGCAGCGAGTTGTTAGCCGCGCCATTCCGCCTCCGGCGCAATTCTTTCCTCAAGAAACAACCTGCGGTACAATATCCCTGTTCAGGCAAGCAAAGACCGTCGCAGCATTGGTGCTGTAGTTCACAGCCCGTTTGTTAGCCTGGTTCCGATGACCGCGTGATTCATTCACTGGTGGGCCGCAAGGCACCCCGTTTGGGAGGCTACAGAGCTAAAGCGGCATCGGGCCTGAACATATTCTACTCCAAAGGAGGCCAACATGAAAAAGCGTTCCAAGCGCCAAGCCCCCGCCGTGGAGGGCGACATCCCCCCGCTCGAAGCGTTGAAGCAGATCAACCTCAACGCAGCGGGACTCGACATCGGCGACGACGAAATCTACGCCGCCGTCCCCGAAGGGCGCGCCGACCCGTCCGTGCGCGTCTTTCCCACCTTTACGCGCGACTTGTACGCACTGGCTGACTGGCTCCAAGCCTGTGGCGTGCAGACCGTCGCCATGGAATCCACGGGCGTGTATTGGATTCCGCTCTATGACCTGCTCGAAGCCAAAGGCTTTCGCGTCTACCTGGTCAACGCGCGGCACCTCAAGCAAGTGCCCGGCCGCAAGACCGATATCCTGGACTGCCAATGGATTCAGCAGTTGCACATCCTTCGGCAAGCTCAGGACAGGCTCTACGGCCTGCTCCGGGCCTCCTTTCGTCCCCCCGAAGACATCCGCGCGCTGCGCGCCCTGGCGCGGCATCGCGACAACTTGATCGAGAGCTGCACCCGCGAGATTCAACACATGCAAAAGGCGCTGCAACAGATGAATCTCAAGCTGACCAACGTGATCAGCGACATCACGGGAGTGACCGGGCTGCTCATCCTGCGCGACATCGTGGCGGGCGAGCGCGACCCGCACAAGCTGGCAGCGCACCGCAATCCCCACTGCGCCAAGAGCGAGGACGAAATCGCCAAGTCGCTCGAAGGCAACTACCAGGCTGAGCACGTCTTTGCCCTGCGGCAGGCACTGGAAGCGCACGACTTTTTCCAGCAGCAACTCAAGGCCTGCGACACCGAGATCGAAAAACGCTACGCGGCCTTCACGCCCCGGGTTGACCTCGCCGCTCAACCCTTGCCGCCCGCCAAGCGCCCACCACGCAAATCAGGGGGCAACGCACCCGCCTTCGACCTCCGCCTGTATCTCTACCAGATGGCGGGGGTGGACTTGACCCAGATTGACGGCATCAACGTCCTCATCGCCCACAAGGTGCTCAGCGAAATCGGCGTGGATATGAGTCCCTGGCCGACGGTCAAGCACTTTACCTCTTGGTTGAGCGTGTGTCCCCACAACGACAAGACGGGAGGCAAGGTCATCCGCAGCCGCACGCTCAAGAGCCAGAACCGCGCTGCTGCCGCGCTCCGTATGGCAGCGCAAAGCCTGCTGCATAGCAACAGCGCCTTGGGCAGCTACTGTCGCCACATGTGCGCCAGGCTGGACAAGGCCGAGGGCATCACTGCCACCGCCCACAAGCTCGCCCGTATCATCTACGCGATGCTCAAGAACCGCACCGAGTATCGCAACCCCGGCATAAGCTACTATGAGGGTCAGGCTCGCCAACGGGCCGTCAAGAACTTGAAGCGCAAAGCCAAAGAACTTGGCTTTGACCTCGTGCCTCAATCCGCCTGAAACATTGCCCGCGATTGCCCCTGGGTATCTACCTGGCCTCGCGTCGAGACCAGGCGTTGCCGCACGCCTCGCGCCGGTCTTTTCCTGCGTTCAACACGCTGAAATGCCTCCCGCCGCACCCCTCCGTTGTTGATCCCCCACAATCACCTCATCGCGCGGACGTAGGCGGGCGCCTCCCATCAGCCATTTGTTTCTTGGGAGGCGGATGGCGGTTTGTTGCTCCATGAAGTGCGGGGGGCCGCGGAGTGGATGCGGCTGGACTGACCTCCCCTTAACACAGAAGCACCGATTAGGAATTCGGGCCGACGGCTGAAGGGCCTAGGGCAGGACCCTGGCGATCGCCAACAGAGAGAACGCCAGCGCTTCAGAGTGACTTCTTGCGAAGTAGCCGAGAGCGAACGCGACCCAGCCGCTAGCGACCAGGGCGGCCGGCATATGCCGACCGGCTTTGAAGAGCACGTTTTTGACCATGGTGACACCTCCTTTCATGGCCCTGAGGCCATCTGGGTGGCGATCACCAAGGCTACCCTGCTCCGCACAGCGTCGTGCCCTAGGCCCTCCAACCTGGGGTAAAGAATACTGCATGCGCTTTGAACGAACAAGCGAGGACCGATGGTGAGGTTCTTCGACGGACGCGCGACAAGATGCCGGGTGGCCATCCGCCTAACGGTATGGCTCAGCGGCAGCGGCGGGACTGGCAAGACTCCTTCGAGAATTATCGCGCATTTCTAGCAAGCTGGTGCATACCATCAGCGGCGCAGCCGCTGTCCGCTGCAGCCGGTGTTGGGCGGGGCCTCAGTTCGGACAAGCTATGGTTCTCAAGCGGATTGCACTATCCTGATCGTGATTGTTGGGGAAGCATTTTTCCTTCGATGCGCCCCAGCTTCAGGAGCTTCAGGCCAATCAAGATCCACCAAATCACCCAAAGCACACCGCCACCCAGGTAGGATATGTAAGCTAGCACTGTCTCGACAGCAGTCGCTGGATCGGTGGTGGCATAGCCAGCCAAGGGAACGGCGACCAATAAGAGTGCATAACCAAGGATGCCCATATAGGCGCTTGCTTTGCCGAAACCCTTATGCCTCCACATAAGCACGGAGAGAATGATACTGGCAAGCCACACCAACGGCAGCCCCATGTAGTAGCTGGTTCCCTGAGTAGAAGCGATAAGTCCCTGGCCGGCCGCCTGGAGAAGAGATTTCTGCGCCTCCGTTGTGGCGGCTGCGTATTGGTTGCTGAGGGTAAGCATGGAAAAGGCTGCATTTGTAGCCAAGTAGTCCGTCAGGCCTACAAATGCAAGAGCTGTGGCGATCAACGACCATGCTTTGCTAACCTGCTGAAGGGCGATGTAGAGCGCCAAAGAGATGGGGACTGCCAAGATCATGAAAACGATGTCGGCAAAGCCAAGGAAGATGAGACCAACGAACCAGTTGCTCTGAAATTGGGCAAACCATTCCAGAATGTTTGTTGGTGGTGGCCCCGCCCGATAGGCAATTACGTAGGTGCTCGATGCAATGAGCCACATCACTGCCGAGAGCAAAGCGGCCGCTCCGCCAAGCCTATAAACGCCTTTCCAGGTGGTGTCCACAGTCTCAACGTTCGATTTGTCCATGCGTTTACGTCTCCTTTTTCACATATTGGAATGACATTTCCCGCCCAACGGTTTGGCTCAGCGGCAGCGGCGGGGCAGGCGAGACTCTTACTCAATTATGCGCCATTTCTGGCAAACCGCGCCTGCGCGGAGCGGCAGAGCCGCTGTCCGCTGGAGCCGGTGTTGGGCCGCTTTTTGGTTTTCTAGAGCTGCCTTACTTCTCATCAAGAGCGATATTAGGCCTCATTGCAATATCATGTGCAAATCCAGAAACGAAGGTTAATGGAAGAACTATCACTTCCATACCAAGACAAGATAGCATAATTGATAGAACCGCATCTGGGTCATTCACTGCGGGTACAAACCCTGTGATGGCAATTTCGAGAACAAATACAAGCAGTGCTGAACTGATAACCAGAGACCAAAGCCGCAACTTGCCAAGTGGCTTTTGAATCTTGACCGGTAGAATCTTTCGCCACCAAGCCAATGGTTTATTGATTCGAGTTGAAACAAGCCAAATCAAAGGGAAGAATAATATTTGTGCGACGCCTCCCCCAACCAGGAGAAGCAAAACAAAGAGAAGGAAGAAAACGGCTGGCCCGTTCTTCTTGTGAACGAAACCGAGCGACCATATAATGATGGCAAGGCCAACCAGCATTGCTGCAATACCAGTCATCATGAAATTGGGGATAAGCGTAAAAGCATACTCATTGCCATGCGGCCACATTTTTTGGGCTTCTCCAATTGCTGAGATAAATAAGCCACCAGTGGGAGCATTCCCTTGAAATATCTCAAAGAATCCATGGCTCATCCCGGAAATTCCGAAGATTGTTCCAAGTGTTGCCACAATTATTCTTGTTGCTTTATTCATTTTTCCTCCTACCTACTTTTCGATAAGTTGCAGCCCAACTATTGAGTATATGGAATCCGTCTTTCCTTGCCATTTAAGCGTCTTAGACGGAATCTACCTAAACCCACTCCCTGAGTTGCACTTGCGGAAATTTTCTGTATAAACTCCCATCCCGGCTCTTTTGCGGAGTGTGCAGGGTTGCCGGGTGAATCCATTATAAAGCAGAGGCCAGGAAAAGTCAACCCGTGCCGGAGGGAAAACAGCGATGGAACCAACTTCCCAAGAACTCCTCGATCAAGCAGTGGATCTGGCAATACGTTTTTCCCGCGCCGTGGCTCTCTGTGGAGTTTAGCCTGAGCCTGTCGAAGGGCTCCCAGCCTACCCTTCAACCGACTCAGGACGCCGCTCAGCTAGCACTCTTGAGCTAAAAAGCCCTGAACACTCCTTGGCTCAGAGCGTTTCACGTTGGCTCAAATGCGACAAGATTAAGGAATTGTGGTATAATATACCCAACTTCGCTACTTGGAAGGGGAAGGCCGGTGCACTGGATGTTGGGGCCACTGACGAAGTTGGAGGTGCGAATTACTCGGCCACTTACCTGGCTGGGTCCAGCCTGGGCGGCTCTGTGCGGCGCTGTGGCCTCGGGCTGGCTGACCCTCAGCGGCCAGAATCTGCTAGTTTTGATGATCGCTCTGTTCCTTGCCGACGCGCTATGGGGTACCCTCTGGCATGTGATCGCTGAGAGGGATTGGTTTGTCTCTTCCCATTGGCCCTCGCAGGCTCAGGAATTCAGTTTGACTGTCCTGCCCTACACCGCTCCAGGCTCGCCCAGCCACCGGCTGGGCCGGAGGCTGGCCTGGTGGCGAGCGGTCTTTTGGCCACGGCTGAGCTCAGCTCTACTTGGCCTGGCGGTCGTCTTGCCTTTAACACTGATCCTGGCGGTTATCCTGGGGCAACGCGCCATCATCCTGACCTCAGCGGCCTTGGCTATCATGGTGCTGGCTCTTCTTCGCGCGCGCCGACACAGCGCACCTCCCCTGTCCTTGCGAGCCATCCTGGAAATGGGATTTGCCTGGCTGGCGGGTCACACAGCTTTTGCGCCTCTTACCCTATGGTCGTTCTTATTAGCAACCTGCTACACAGTGGCCTACCATAGCTGTCTCACTTTGGCCAAGGACAGCGGAAAGCACTCGCTAACCCTGCTGAAAGTGTCACAAGCTGCTGTCATCGCTCTCCTCATCTTTCTAAGACAGCCTGTCATAGCCGGAGTGGCGGGCCTCCTGCTATTGCCCCAGATGCTCTTGCAGCCTTTTCTTGGTCGAGACGGGGTGGAGCTTTGGTACCTGCAACGGACACGCCCCTTTCTGATGGCCGGGATGTTGTTGGCAGCACTGGCTATCCGCTAGTCCGAGCACGCCCAATAGTAGACCCCAGACCCTTAGGGTTTCCAAGACCCTAAGGGTCTCTTTAATGCTTGACATTCCTCCCCTTAAGCGTTATACTGTTATCAACAGCTTTGAGGAGGCAAATATGAAACACCTGCTTAGCATCGCTGACCTGTCGGCGGACGAGGTCTGGCAGGTCTTGAGCCTGGCCAAGGCACTCAAAGAGGAGTGGCGAAAAGGCGGCAATGAGCCTATCCTGAAGGGAAAGACCTTGGGCATGATCTTCCAGAAGCCCAGCCTGCGGACGCGAGTCTCCTTTGAAATGGCGATGATTCACCTGGGAGGCCAGGCCCTCTATCTCTCGCCGGACGAGATCAAGCTGGGGGTGCGGGAGAGCGTGCCAGATGTAGCCAGAGTGTTATCCCGTTACGTAGACGGTATCATGGCTCGGGTTTTCGCCCATAGCCACATCCAAGAACTGGCCGCTTATTCCCGGGTGCCGGTTATCAATGGCCTATCCGACTACAGCCACCCCTGCCAAGCTTTAACTGACCTCTTCACCATCTGGGAGAAACGGGGGAAGCTAAAGGAAGTGAAGCTGGCCTACGTGGGCGACGGCAACAACGTGGCCACCTCCCTGCTGTTCGCCGCTACCAAGGTGGGTATGGATGTGGCTTTAGCGTCACCAGAGGGGTATGAGCTGAGCAATGACGTTGTGAAGTTGGGCCAGGAATTTGCCGCTCAGAGCGGAAGCAAAATCGAGCTCGTGCGCGATCCTGCCGCTGCCGTGCGCGGGGCCGACGTGATCTACACCGACGTTTGGGTAAGCATGGGGCAGGAGGAGGAGACCAAGAGGCGACTGAAGGACTTCGCTCCTTATCAGGTCAATGCGGCCTTAGTGGCTCAGGCCAGGCCCGACGTCATGGTGATGCACTGCCTGCCCGCCCACCGTGGCCAGGAGATCACCGACGAGGTAGCCGACGGCCCTAGCTCAGTCCTCTTCGACCAGGCGGAAAACCGTATGCACGCCCAGAAAGCGATCCTGGCACTGCTGATGGGCTAAGTAACTGTTGTGACCAGCACGGAGGATAGGCTTGTCCGACATTCTTTGGGTATTTACACGCCTGAGTCTGCTGAGTGTGATTGACATTATATTGGTGGCCCTGATTTTCTATGGGCTGCTTCGCTTGATGCAAGGCACTCAGGCTGTTCAGTTGCTGCGCGGCGTGATCATCGTGGTCTTGCTGACTATCCTCATCACCAGCGTCCTGAAGTTAGCGGCTTTTAGTTGGCTTATCAGGAACTCGCTCTCTGCCCTGTTGGTGGCTATCCCGGTGATTTTCCAGCCTGAGTTGAGGCGGGCTTTGGAGCGCTTAGGGCGGACGGGATTCTTAGCTAACCGCCAGGAATCCAGCAGCGATCGAGTGATCGAGGAGATTTGCCAGGCCTGCCAGCGCCTGGCAGAGCGTCGTCACGGAGCTCTCATCGTCCTGGAGCGGGAGACGGGCTTGCAAGAGTACATTGACACAGGGATAAGGGTGGACGGGAAAGTCTCGGCTGAGCTCCTCTTAACCATCTTTTTTCCCAACACCGCCCTGCACGATGGGGCGGTCATCATCCGCGAGGACGAGGTAGTAGCGGCCACCTGCGTGTTGCCCCTGGCAGGGCATAGTATACCCGACCGTCAACTGGGCCTCCGCCATCGGGCGGCCGTGGGTGTAACCGAGGAGAGCGACGCCGTCTCTATCGTCGTCTCCGAGGAGACGGGTGTCATCTCCATCGCCCATAACGGCCGTATGGTCCGCCGCCTCGACGTGAAGCGGCTGGGAAAAATCCTGCAAGCTTTCTACAGGCCACGGCTAGAGAGGGCTTTGCCTGGCTGGTTGGATTGGGTTGGGCGACTAACGAGTAGGGTGTAGGACATGATTCGTCGGGTTTTGAACGATTTGGGTTCAATAGCGCTGGCGGTAGCCTTGGCGTTCACTGTCTGGGTAGTAGCCACCAACGAACAGAATCCCAGGAGCGAGGATACCTTCCCCGAGAACATACCTATCCAGGTGTTGAATAAGGCCGAGGGCCTTGTCATCTTCCCCGAAGTCGTCAAGAACGTCAAGGTCACTGTCCGGGCATCCGAGGCCAGTTGGGGCAGGTTGACCGCCGACAAGTTCGAAGCCTGGATTGACCTGGAAGGGTTGCCTGCCGGACGGCATGACGTCGAGATCCAGGTCACCTGCACCGATCGGTTCGTTGAGATCTTGGAGAAACAGCCCCCTGAAGTCAGTGTCCGACTGGAAGAGTATAAGGAGAAAGAGCTAGGCGTGCAGGCCAAAGTCATGGACACTCCCCACCTGGCCTACATTGATCGGACACCTGTAGTCACTCCTTCCAAAGCGAGAGTAAGCGGGCCAGCCTCCATGGTTGATCAGGTCAGTGAGTTGGTGGCTGAGATCTATCTGCGAGCGGCTAAAGAAACCGTGGAGGGGCCTGTGGACTTATTAGCGCGGAACGAGGAAGGCCAGGCTGTGGGTTGGGTAGAAATTGATCCACCTGAAGTCGAGGTCCGAGTGCCCATCGAGCAGAGGCGTAACTACAAAGAGGTATCTGTGAGGCCCATCGTGGAGGGACAGGTAGCTTCCGGCTACCGCATCAGCAGCGTTTCCGTCGAGCCCTCCAACACAATCATCTTCGGCAGCCCACTGGTTATCGAGGGGATACCCGGCTATCTGGAAACAGCCCCCATAGACGTCAGCAGTGCCAGCGCCAATGTTGTCGAGCGGGTAACCCTGACCCTGCCTCAGGGCGTTACCGTGCTAGGTGAACAGTCTGTAGTAGTTAGTGTCGGCGTGACGGCCATCGAAAGTAGCCTGACGGTACAGCGAGAATTTGTCATCCAGGGATTGCAGCCAGGTCTGAATGTCAAGCCGTCACCCGAATTAGTGGATGTCATCCTCTCCGGCCCCATGCCCAAGCTGGACGCGCTGAAGCCGGGGGATGTGCAGGTCATCTTGGACCTCTACGACCTGCAGCAGGGTACCCATAAGATAACGCCTAAGGTCGTCGTGCCGGAGGGGCTCAAGGTAGAGAGCATCCTGCCGGACACCATCGAGGTGGAGATAACTACCGGCCCTCTCCTCACCCCCACCGAGACGCCGGAGCCTACCGAGACACCGAAACCTACCGAGACGCCGGAGCCTATCGAGACGCTGGAATCCATCGAGACGCCTACCCTAACGTCGCCTCCTACTCCCACGCCCACGATCACCCCCGTACCCTCCCCCACAGCCACGCCTGTCATCCTGGCCGATTGCCCCGATCCCGGAGCTCGTCTCACTTATCCGACAGTGAACGCTGTATTGAAGGGTCCAGCCCAGATTCTCGGTTCCGCCCACGTTGACAACTTTGGCTATTACAAGTTCGAGTTTCGCCACGAGGGGGTATCCGAGTGGTCGTTCTTGCAGAGCTTCGAGGAACCCGTGGTTGATGGCCTCCTGGGCGTTTGGGACACCTCCACCCTATCGGCTGGGAAATACTGGCTCCGTTTGGTGGTAGTCAATAAAGACGGAAACTTCATCGAGCCTTGCCAGGTGCCGGTTATCGTTGTTCGCTGAGGTGAGGAAGTCGAGGACATTGGGAAAAGATCGAGTCCAGCGCCGGTCGAGTAGGAGCGGAGCGACGTATCGAGACCAAGCGGCTTTACCCCCCATAGACCCGC
>JBAWAP010000160.1:0-3223 GCA_049589355.1 Anaerolineae bacterium | reverse complement strand
TAACTCTTGCATGGCTTATTCCTCCTCTAAGTGTTTTACGTCTTGCCCTCGTGACTACTCAGGCTGTCATGCTGAGCGGAGCGAAGCATCTCGTTGTCGCGAGAACGAGACCCTTCGCTGCGCTCAGGGTGACAACATGGGCTGAGCAGTTACTTGCCCTCTGTGCCCTTCGATACTTGCTCAGCAAGCGCGGCCAGAAGCCCCAGTTCCTGTTCGCCGAAGGCGGCCTCATCCGGGCTGGCGATGGCGACGAGGCCAAGGATTTGGCCCTCACGAATCACCGGAACGCTCAGGAAGGATTTCACTCCTTCCAGGTCCAATCCTCCCGAAAGCACGCCAGCCACTTGCCCATCGTCGCCCACGATGGGCACGGATACCACCGCGATCTGCTTTCCGATGTCGGCGCGGAACGCAGCAGAGACGTAGGTATCGCCCTTGACCGCCCGCTGAAAATAACGGCGGAATGAGTAATCCTGGCCGACGATGTCCACCTCACCGAACTCAGAGTGGCGATGAACCATGACGCCCTGACGATTGAAAAAGCAGATCCCGGTGAAGGCAGTCAGGGCATTGCGGATCATGCTGCTCTCCCTCAAGGCCATGGCCAGAGCCGGGACATCCAGCGACCGCGCCTCCTGGGAAGAGGCAACAAAGCGCAGGGTGACAAACAGACGCTTCAGATCGTTGTGGGCTGCATAAGCGATTGCTTTAGTAGAGTCCGCCGCACCTTCTGATGTCAACTCCACCATGATCTGGTCAGGCTGGAGTGCGACATCGGCCATGCCAGCCAGTGCCACTAGAATCATGGCTTGCAGTCGCCGTGCCTCATCTCCGCTCGGCTGCCCGGCAATGTCTACCCATAGGTGGCCCTGGTCGTGTTGGGCCAGGAGCAGGCCGCAGATGGGTGGGTTGATTGTCTTCTGGAGTTGGGCGAAAACATCTTGCCACATCTTTTCTTCCATGCGTTACCTCCTCTATACCGTCACTTTGTACTTGCGCCTACCTCCCTGCCCATAAGCCAGCAAGTAGCCGCACTCTGCCAGTTCTCCCAGCAGGGGTTCGAGGGCGTCGGGCGGGATCATGGTCGTAGCCGCAACATCGGCTAACGTCATAGGTCCGCTGGCCCGCAGAATCTCCATCACGTACCGTTCGCTGGGCTCTAGTTCGCGCCAGCCCAATCTCTCGCCGATCACCGGTGTGCCGGTCAGCACCCCGGTCGCCGCCTCGATAGGTTTGCCGATGCGGAGGCCCTGGTCGGTGATCTCGAACTCGCGGATTGCCTTGTCGTGCTGTGAGCCACGCACCTTGAGCACGCTGAGCGCCCGCCCCATGCGCCCGCCCATCTCCACATAGCGTAGCAGGATCACGTTGTCGGCCACGAAGGAGATGCCGTACTCGCTGACCACAAAGGTGCCGAACATCTCCGGGATCTCGCTGGTCAGCAGGCTGGTGATCCCCTCCCGACGAAAGTCGTTGACCAGGGAGTAGATGTAGTCCTTGTAGCGCACCTTGTCCGGCGTAGCCAGCTCGATGTCCTTCAGGCTATCCATGACCACCCGCCGCGCCCCGGCCTCGGCGATGGCCCGGCGGATGGTGTGGGCGTGCTCGTCCACCCTCATCTCCACCGGCGAGCTGTAGAGCAGGCGCAACAACCCGTCGGCCTCCAGTTGCTCCAGGTCCCAGCCGAAGCCGCGCCCAAAAGCACGTAGCATGGAGGGGGTTTCCTGGAAGGTGATGAGCAACCCCGGCTCCTTCTTGCGGATGCCCTCCAGCAGGAAATGCAGGCAAAGGAGGGTCTTGCCCGTGCCAGCGCTGCCGGCCACCAGGGTGCTGGTGGCGGAGAGCACGCCACCCTGGGCCATCTCGTCCAGGCCGGGAACCCCCAGCGAGACGCGGGTCTCGCCTACAGGATAAGGTGCGGGGGAAGCTGGTGTCTTCAAGCGGGGGTAGACGGTGATGCCGTCGGCGCTGATGGTGAAGGGGTGCCTGCCGGAGAAATAGTCATCCCCGCGCATCTTGAGCACTTCCAGGTAGCGATAGGTCTCCATGCCACGCGACTCGTGGTCCAACAGGATGATCCCGTCGGCGACGGCGAAGATGGGCGCCTCGTTGATGGCCTCGCGGGTGTACTCCCCCACCAGCAGGGTGGTGGTTCCCCAGGTGATCAACTGCACCGCCAGGCGGTAGGCGAACTCCCGCAGCCTGGGGGCATCCTGGGCCACCTCGTGTATGGCCTTGAAAGAATCAATGACCAGGATGGTGGGCGAGTACTCCTTGATGTACTCTTCGATCTGGCGGGTGACCTCGTTCAGATCACCTTCCAGCAGGGTGCTGCCGATATCCAGATAGATCACGTTTTGCCCCACCCGGTCGGGATCGAAAAAGGTGAACTGCTGCTGGTAGCGCAGCAGCTTCACCGTGGGCTCGGAGACGGTCACCAGGCACGGGGCGCGGTCATCGTGGAGAGCATTGTGAAAGACAATCTGCTGGGCCAGGATGGTCTTGCCCGTGCCCGGCGGCCCGGCGATGACGTTGACCGAGTTGCGCGGCAGGCCGCCGTTCAGGATGGTATCCAGGCTGGGGACGCCAGTCGAGATCTTTTCCAGCTCCCTCACGACGTCCGCCTCCCTTCAATCTCCTTGATCAACTGCCGTATCAGGATGTCGCCGGTTAGCATGGCCAGGATGTCAATGAAGTTGGCGACGAGTTCCTTGAGGGCCTCGCGAATCTCCTCGCCCTCCTCTTCGCCTATCCGCTGATGCAGCACAGCAAAGGAAATGCCCTCGTCGGTCACCTGAAGGTGACCGAGCACGGGATATGTCTCCTCAGTCAGCGCCAGGGCGCGCTCCATGATGGCCGACACTGTCACCCGGCCCAGGGTGGGCACGATGCGGTTCCAGATGGTGCTGAGCAGGTCTTCGTAGATATCCAGCACCTCCTCCTTGCGTGCCTGGCTGCCCCGCTCTGCAATCATCTTTTCCACCACCTCGCGGCCCGGTCTCTGCTCGGACCTCTTTTTTTGCTCAGTCATCTTTTTCTCCTTTCAGAGCTTGGTTATTGGGTTACTCGGTAGGCTCTTGTCTGGGCCGTACGGTTTGCGTCACCCGCCGGATAGCCGGCAGCAGGTCGGTGGTCAGGTTGGCCTTGGCTACGAAATCATCGGCGCCGGCCGCCAACGCCGGCTGCCGGTACATGTTGACGTCCAGCAGGGTCAGGGCGATGA
>JBAWAP010000159.1:0-12751 GCA_049589355.1 Anaerolineae bacterium | reverse complement strand
GTGAATGGCCCTCTCCCCTACCCCCCCATCCCCCCTCCCCCTCTCCCGAATTCGGGAGAGGGGGAGGGGGGATGGGGGGGTAGGGGAGAGGGCCATTCACCCGCCTGTTTTGACGCCCCATCCAGCTACGAGATCACCGTGGACGGCAAGAAGTTGGTGGGCAGTGCTCAAGTGCGCAAGAAGAGCGTAGTGCTCCAGCACGGCTCCCTACCCTTGGAAGGCGACATCGCCCGCATCTTCGACTTCCTGAAAGTGCCATCAGAGGAGAGGCGGGAGGAGTTGAAGCAGGAATTGCGGGCCCGTGCAACCTCGCTGGAGTTAGCGCTGGGATATAGCGCCCCTTTCGAGGAAGTGGCCCAGCATCTGGCGGCTGGCTTTGCCCAGGCCCTGAACCTGCGGCTGATTCCCGGCCGACTCAGCGAGCACGAGTTGGCCCTGGCCGAGAAGCTCAGGCGGGAAAAGTACGCCACGCGGGAGTGGAATTTTCGGGGGTGAGCACTCGCTGGAGTGCGGACGCCAGTCCGCCTCTGCAAGGCCTGAAGCAGACTTGCGTCTGCACTCCAGATGCCAATTCCCAGGTACTCGTGTTACCCAAACTGAGCAAAATATGGTAAAATAGGGCTACGGCTTCTTGGGAGTAGATCATGGTCATCGGTACATGCATTATCGAACTACGCATCCCCGGCAACGGGTCGCTGAAGGGCAAGCGGCGGGTGCTCAAGTCCGTCATGGCCCGGGTGCGCAACCAGTTTAACGTCTCTATCGCTGAAGTGGGCAATTACGACCTCTGGCAGTCGGCTACGCTGGGGGTGGCCTGCATATCCAACGGATCCGACTACGTGCACGGCCTCCTGACCAAAGTCGTCGAATGGATCGAAACCAACCGCCCCGATGTGGAGGTGGTGGATTATCGGATTGAGATGTTTTAGATGAAGAGCCAGAAACCAGGTTTTTTCGTTGTGGGGTCGAAGAGTTGACTGACCATGTTAGTGTTGCCAGCAGAATGTCGCTTCTCCAGAGCAAAAACCTGGTTTCTAGGATTTTAACGAAAGGAGCAATACTATGAGCAACAAGAAAGCCCAGCCACAGGTGCGTGTCAACATCGAGCTGCCTGGGGATTTGGAAGCCATCTACACCAACTTCGCCCTCATCACCCATTCTCCCTCGGAGATCGTCGTAGACTTTGCCAGGTTGCTACCCAACGTGCCCAAGGCCAAGGTCTACGCTCGCATCCTGATGACTCCCATGAACGCCAAGCTCCTTCATCGAGCCCTGGGAGAGAACCTGGGGAAGTTCGAGGAGAAGTTCGGCGAGATCAAGACGCCTGAACATGAATTCGAAGAGGAAAAGCCCATCGGCTTTATTAAGTAGGCAGCAACATCGTAGTATCAGTAGATGGGAAAAATCGCTGGAGGGCCGACGCCAGTCCATAGGCTTGCGCCTGCACTCCGGATCCCCAGTTCTCAAGTATTGAATATGGAGGGAGCCCTTGGAAAATCTGGACGTCATTGCCGAGAGAATTCGTCAGGACTTCGAGGCCAGGAACGCGGCGCGGGACGAGGCGCTGCGGCGCTCGCGAGAGCTGATCCGCTATTGCGCAAACACCATCCGGGCTACCCACAGGGCTGAGTTCGAGGAGGCCAGCCAACTCCTGGCTACGGCCCACCGGGCGGCCTCCGAGTTGGTGGAATGTGTAGCCGATTACCCAGACCTGTACTACGCCGGCTATACCCAGGATGCCCTGAAGGAGCTAGCTGAAGCCAGCATCACCTATGCCCTGATCACCGATGGGCCTCTGCCCGACCCCGATGATCTGAACATAGAGTACCCCGCTTATCTCAATGGCTTGGGCGAGGCAGTGGGAGAACTGCGCCGCTACGTGCTGGACATCATCCGTCGCGGCCAGATCGAACGAGGCGAGGAGATCCTCTCAGCCATGGACGACATCTACGCTGTCCTGGTCACCATGGACTTCTCCGATGCCATCACCGGCGGGCTTCGCCGTACCACCGACATGGTGCGAGGAGTGCTGGAGCGAACGCGAGGCGACTTGACCATAGCCATACGCCAGGACAAGCTGCAGGAAGCTCTGCGGGCTTTCGAGGAGAGGGTCAACGCCAATGGCTAAAAGGACCGGCCAAGTTATTCGGGCCAGCGAGCTAGGCGAGTATGCCTATTGCGCCAGGGCCTGGTGGCTGGGGAGAGTGCTTGGCTACCGCCCAGCCAACCTGGAGGAGCTGGCCGCTGGCGAAGCGGCCCACGTCCAACATGGACAAAAGGTGGTAAGCTATCGTCGCCTGCAGCGCTGGGCGTATTTTGCATTGGCGCTGGCCTTTCTGGCTGGCATGTCGTTCCTTTGGTTGGCCCTGCGGAGCTAGAACCAATGTCCACAAGGGACTACACTACTGCACCTCGGCGTCAGCGAATGGGGGGTGGATTTACGCCATGTGTACTAGGGGGTAGGGATTGACACGACGGGAACGGAGCACTGGCCCTCTCTTCTGTTTGCTGGTTGCCACGGCGATTTTGCTCAGCCGGTGTGCTTTTGGTCCGAGCCTGGTCGAAGAAGACCCTTCAATAGGAGACACGGTTGAGCCTACGCCTACCCTGCCAGCGCACCCTTCCACCGCTACTCCGTCCCTGCCCCTACCTACGAGATCCCCTACGGTCACCCAGACTCCAATCCCCACGCACACCGCCACCGCCACATCCACAGCCACTCCCACGGCGACGCCAACCGCTACTACCACGTCCACGGCTACTTCTACGGCTACATCTACCTCTACTGCCACACTCGCGGCCACTTCTACGAAGACGCCCACCTCGACGGCCAGCCCCACGCTAACGCCTACTCCATCGCCCACGCCTAAGGCTGAGGAACTGGGCCGCCACATCGTCATTAATCAAGACGAACAACTGATGCACGTCTTCGAAGATGGGGTGGAGATAAGGATCATCCCCGTGAGCACGGGCAAGCCCGGACCGACCACCACAACCCCTGCCTGGAGTGGTGTGGTAGGAGAGTACCGGGGCACCTTCTTCGCCTTTGACGTTTACGCCGACGACGCTTGGTTCCTGTTCAAGTCTTTAGGCTCCATACTCATTCACGGCGCTCCCTATGTGTACGAAGATGGGAAGAAAGTCTACCAGGACTTGGAAGCGCTAGGCAATTATCCCTCCTCCCACGGCTGCATCCGCCTACATCCTGACGATGCTCGCTGGTTCACCGCATGGGAACCAAGGGGGGTGCCCATAGTCATCACTGAGTGGACTGAGGCAGAGACACCGTGACCGACCCTCGTGTGATCCTACTAGCATGTGCTCTGCTTCTGCTCGGGGGAGGGCTGTTTTTGCTCAAATGGGCTCGCCGCCTGCACGAACAGACAGGATTGCCTCAGGGCCGAGTGATCTACGCTGACACCGGCGCCTGGAATCGCTGTGAGAGCCCTCTCTTCTCCCGCCGCTATCTCCTGACAGGCAGGCCCGATTATCTCGTTGAGGACGGAAGGACAAAAATCCCCGTTGAGGTCAAATCTACCTTTTGTCCTCCGAGCCCCTATCGCTCCCACGTATTCCAACTAGCTGCCTATTGCCTTCTGGTGGAGGAAGAGTATGGGCAGCCTCCGCCGTATGGGATCATCAAATACCACGACCAAACCTATGCCGTCGAGTATACCGCGCAGTTGCGGGCTGAGTTGCTAAGTGTCTTGGCTGAGATGCGTCAGGACCTCGCCGCCGCCGACGTGAGTCCCAGCCATGCTAGCCCGAATCGCTGTCGTAGCTGTGGCTATCGAGAGGAGTGTGGAGAGAGGTTAGCGTAAAAGGTAGAAATAGGATATAATATCACAAATCCCAAATCTCAAATCTCAAATCCCAAACTTTAAGAGGAGGTTTCCGTTGGCTTTGTATAGCGCACCGCGAGGCACACAAGATATCTTGCCTGAGGATCAACCCTACTGGCGCCACATCCAGGAGCGCATCCACTGCATCGCTCAGTTCTACGGCTATCAGCAGTTGGATACGCCCATCTTTGAGGCGACAGCGCTCTTCGAGCACGGCGTAGGCGAGACCACGGACATCGTGGAGAAGGAGATGTACTCGTTCCTTGACAAGGGTGGAGATTCCATCACCCTGCGCCCGGAGTTCACCGCCGGGGTGGTGCGTGCCTACCTCGAGCATGGCATGCACGTTCGCCCCCAACCGGTCAAGGTTTACTCCATCGGGCCCTGTTTCCGCTACGAGCGACCACAGGCCGGGCGTTACCGCCAGCATACCCAGTTCAACGTCGAGGCCATCGGCGAGCAGGATCCGGCGGTAGACCTGGAGGTCATGTCCGTGGCCTGGCACTTCTACGAAGACCTGGGTTTCAAGGGGCTCTCTTTTCAGCTCAACAGCATCGGCTGCCCTAAGTGCCGCTCTGGCTTTCTGAAAGTGCTCGTTAAGTATTACGAGGGTCACACGGACCATATCTGCGACGATTGCCGGCGGCGCTTGGAACGCAGCCCTCTTCGCTTGTTGGATTGCAAGAACGAGGGCTGCCAGCCCATCATTGAGGCCGCTCCTCAGATGGGAGAGTACCTGTGCGACGAGTGTGCTGAGCACTTCCAGACACTGCTTGGGTATCTTGATTCCCTTGGCCAGCCATACACCCTCAGCCATCGGCTGGTGCGTGGCCTCGACTACTACACCAAGACCGTGTTCGAGGTGTGGGCTGAGGGCATTGGGGCTCAAAATTCCCTGTGTGGTGGTGGGCGCTACGACGGCCTGGCCGAGGTGCTGGGCGGCCCGCCTACACCGGGCGTTGGTTTTGCCGCGGGCCTGGAGCGAGTAGTCTTGACTATAAAACAACAGGGGGTTCAGGTGCCGACTCTGTCCTCGCCTCAGGCATTGATCGCCCACCTGGATGAACAGACCAGGCTGATTGGAGTGAAACTTGCGAGTGATTTGCGGGCGGCCGGTATTGGTGTACTCATCTCTTTCGGCGATCGGAGCCTCAAGGCTCAATTGCGGCAGGCTGACAAGGAAGGCGTAGCCTTCACCTTGATCATCGGGGAGAGGGAAGCCGAGGCTGGCCAGGTGACCGTGCGCGACATGGCTAAGGGCGAGCAGCACTCTGTAGCTCTTGAAGACGTGACAAGTTGGCTGAGCCAACGGCTTTTCGAAATTCGAAATGCGAAATTCGAATTTTGAATTTGGAGCATCGTCAGTGAAAAAAGCCGGTTTGTTACACCATCCAAAGCTGCCTGAATCGCTGGGTTTGGCCGAGGAGATGGCTCATCACCTGGAGGAAAGAGGCGTTTCTCCCTGGCTGTGCTCGGCTTGGGACGAGGAAGAAGTTGCCCGCCACGTGGGTGATTTTGATCTCTTAATCACTTTGGGAGGCGATGGCACTATCCTGCGGGCAGCACGAATAGCCGCCGGACATTCTGTCCCCATCCTGGGCCTCAACCTGGGTCGGGTGGGCTTCCTGGCTGAGATGGAGCTCGAGGACTGGCCAGAGAAGCTGCAACGGGTGCTGACGGGAGAATACTGGCTCGAGGAGCGGGTCATGCTTCACGCCGACCTTTGGCGGGGCGGAAATGCCCTGGGGGACTTCGAGGCTCTCAACGACGTGGTGATCGGCAGGACCTCCCTTGCCCGCGTCGTGCGCCTGGCTACCTGCATTGACGGTAGCTATCTCACCACCTACGTGGCCGATGGGCTCATTGTGGCCACTGCCACCGGTTCCACGGCCTATGCCCTGGCGGTGGGAGGACCGATTTTACCCCCCGAACTGAGGAACATCCTCCTCATCCCCGTCGCCTCCTACTTGAGCCTGGATCGGGCTATCGTGCTCTCGGAGGGAGCGAAGGTCGAGATAGAGGTCTCTACTGACCACCGGGCTATCCTCACCATTGACGGCCAGATTCATACGGAGGTGGAGGATGCCGATCGCGTAACTGTCGGCGCCAGCCCTCACACCTGTCGCTTCGTCAGGCTGCAGGACAGGGCCTACTTCTACCACAACTTGATGAAGAGGCTACGGCTTCGCACGTAAAGCGATTTTCGATTGCCGATTGCCGATTTTCGATTCAGAAATCAAGCTAGATCGAGGAGTAGGTCAGATGAAAAAACTGCATTGGTTCGATTACATTACCATCAACATTTATTGGCTCGGGCTCACCACCCTCTCACAGACGGTGACCCCGCTCGTGTTCCCGCTGCTGGTCCAGAAGTTTGTGGGCGAGGAGGGGAAAGGAACGTTTTTCGGCACCCTTCGTCTCTGGACGCTGATGGTCGCCCTGCTGGTGCAAGCACTGATGGGGATGCTCTCCGACCGCAGCACCCTCCGCTGGGGCCGGCGGCGTCCCTTCATCTTCCTGGGCACATTAGCAGACCTGGTCTTCATCGTGGCCATTGGCTTCTCCGCTAGCCTCGAGGGGATGACGGGCTACTGGTTCCTGTTCGCCATGGCGATCCTGCTCCAGGTCTCGTCCAATGTCGCCCACGGGGCAGTGCAGGGCTTCATCCCCGACCTGGTGCCCGAAAACCGGCGCGGCCGCTTCTCTGGCGTCAAGGCGGTGTTTGAGATCCCCGTCCCCGTGATCCTGGTTGCCTTCACAGTAGGGCCACTCATCGCCGCAGGCAACATGTGGGGTGGTATCCTGGTGGCGATGGGCATCCTCACGCTGACCATGCTGATCACGATGCTCGTGCGCGAGGAACCGTTGAAGGAATCTCCCCCGTTGGACTGGACGCCTTTCCTGCGCCTGCTGTTGATGACGGCACTCTTCACGGCCATCATCCTGGGCATGGGGGAGGCGGTCAAAAGCGTGGAGCGCCTGACGGAAGGGGTCAGTTCCACGGTTGCGTTGATCGTTATAATGGGAGCAGTCGGCCTGGCAGCGATGGCCATTGCGGTGACCCTGGGGGTATGGGCCAGCGTCCGCATGAGCATCGGCAAGGCGGCGCGCTCTAATCCCTCTTTCACCTGGTGGGTGGTCAACCGGCTGGCCTTCTTCGTGGGAACAACCAACCTGTCTGGTTTCGCCGTATACTTCCTCCAAGGACGATTAGGATACGCGGAGGAACAGGCGGCCGGCCCGGCCAGCCAGTTGATGATGGTCGTGGGGCTCTTCATTTTGGTCTCTGCGCTGCCCAGTGGCTGGCTCGCCGACCGGTTCGGCCACAAGCGGCTCGTCGCCATCAGCGGCATTGCGGCGGCCCTGGGCACCCTGATTATCTTGCTTTCCCCCAGCCTCACCCCCATCTACATTGGCGGCTGTCTCGTAGGCGTCGCTACGGGCCTGTTTTTCACCGCCAACTGGGCCCTGGGCACCGGCCTGGTGCCTAAGGAGGAAGCGGGTCGCTACCTGGGCATCTCTAACCTGGCCGGAGCGGGAGCTGGCGCGGTCGGTGCTTACATAGGCGGCCCCATCGCTGACTATTTCACCGTCCAGGTGCCGGACCAGCCGGGGCTGGGGTACGTGGTCCTCTTCGCCATCTACGGCGTGCTATTCCTGCTCTCCGCTGTCACCCTGCTCAAGGTGCGGCCAGCGCTCGGCGAGGAAGGGGTGTAGGTATTCCAGGGACATCTTGGCTTCCTGGATGGTCAATTCAAAGATGATGGGACCCTCGAACCCGGCCTCTTTGAAGGTATCGAGCAGGAAGGCGAGCGGTAGGTCGCCTTCGCCCAGAGGCAGGTGGTCGTTCCGGCGGAAGGTCCCGTCCGGCTGGGGGCGGTAATATGCGTCGTGCAGGTGTACCTCGCCCAGGCGCGGCAGTGACCTCTGAAGGGCTTCCTCGAAGGTGACAGGGCCGGGGTACTTCGCGATCACGTGGCCGGTGTCGAAGCAGAGTGAGAGGTCGAACTCCTCGGTCAGGGCGAGGGTGAGGTCGAAGGGGAACTCGATGGTCTCCATGGCGATGGCCCGCGAGGGGAGTTTGGTGCGGCGGAGCAGTTCCTCGATGCTGTGGGCTGCGTGGCGTTGGAACATGCCGAGCACCAGCGGGCGCGCCACGTCCGGAATGGCGGCCATGGTGTAGAACTCAGCCGCCAGCGCGCCGGTGGCGTGGAGCACGTATGCCTCGGGCTCCAGGGGCGCCAGGCGCAGCACGGCGTCCACCAGGGCCTCCACCGAGCCCTCGCGCACCCACTGCAGGGGGGTGGAGGGCTCCACTGACCAGAGGGGCAGGTGGACGGTGTAGCTCAGCCCTCGTGATTCTTTGAGGGCTCCGAGGCGCCGAATCGTCGGCACCCCGAAGCTATCCGGGAAGAACACGTTCAGGTCGGTGTTTAGCTCGATGAGCGAGAAGCCGAGGTCGGCGATGCGCTCGACCAGGACGGCCGCGTCTGCGGAAGGTGGGGTGGGCTGGGCGCTGCTCTCTTGCCGGGCCAAGGCCGGCATCGCCATTTCGATCAGCAGCGAGCGTTGGAGCATTTCGATTCCGAAGCGTAACATCGTTGCATCTCCTTGCAGTTTGGATACTGGAAGTTGGAAACTGGAAAGTGGAGGGTGAAAGGCTTTCTAACCTCTAATCTCCAATCTCTAACCTCCAACTTCCAAGATACTACCACGATTCGGCGGAATTGGCAAAGAGCGGAACGTGACAGCCAATCGGCTGCCCTGAGTGAGAGGGAAAGAATGTCCGACGGCGAGGTAATATACTGCAGCTTTCATCCGAATGTGGAGACCCGCTTGCGGTGTAACAAGTGCGGCACCCCCATCTGCCCCAGGTGCGCAGTGCAGACCCCTGTGGGCTTCCGCTGTCCCCAGTGTGTCAGGTCCCAGCAGGCTATTTTTTACACTGCCACCCCTCTGGATTACGGCCTCGCCGTGGTAGTGGGCCTGGTAATCTCCACCCCTGCTGCCTTTATTCTGAGCCGGGTGGGCATCTTCCTGGCGCTCATCCTGGGGCCCCTGGCCGGTGGAGTCATGGCTGAGGTCGTCTGGCGGGTCATCCGCCGCCGACACGGCCGTTGGATGTGGTTGGTGGTTAGCATTTGCATCGCTCTAGGCGGGCTTCTGTCGCTCATCCTATCTGCATTCCTCTTTAGCCCAACCAGCCTTCTCTCTCTCATCATCTACGTAGCCCTGGCCATAGGTACAGCGTACGCTCGGCTGAGGTGAGATACATGTTAGTTGAGCTGAACGTCAAGAATTTTGCTATCATTGGCGAGTTGCAACTGCGCTTTAGCTCTGGCTTCAACGTCCTGACGGGTGAGACAGGCGCGGGCAAGTCCATCATCATAGACGCGGTGAGCACCCTCCTGGGCGGGAGAGCAGATAGCACTATGATCCGCTCCGGCACCGACGAGGCGCTGGTAGAAGGTGTCTTCCTCCTGAATGAGGTTGCGAAGGAGGCCATCCTGCCCCTGCTGCAGAAGGATGGGCTTGAGGGAGACGATGAGAATATCCTTGTCCTGGCCCGGGAGATCCGACGGGAAGGGCGCAGCGTCTGTCGAGTGAACGGGCGGGCCGTCACCCTGGGCACTCTGGAGAGCATTGGCCAGCACCTGGTGGACATCCACGGTCAGACCGAGCACCTGTCCCTCCTCAGAGTCCGGGAACACATAGACTTTCTTGATCGCTACGGTGACCTCTGGTCCCTGCGGCGAGAGGTGGCGGACCTGGTTCGCGATTTGCGCCAGGTGCGCCAGGAGTTGAGTGCCCTGATGCGCGATGAACGAGAGCTGGCCCGCCGGGCTGACCTGTTGACCTATCAGATAGAGGAGATCGCCTCAGCCAATTTGAAGGTCGGCGAGGAGGAGGAGCTTAACGAGGAGCGAACTCGCCTGGCCAATGCCGAACAACTGATGGAGTTGGCCAACGATGCCTATCGCGCCCTTTACGTGGGTGAGGAGGGGCAGTCTTCAGCCATTGACCTCCTGGGCCAAGTAGCCCACAGCTTAACCAGCTTAGAGAAGATTGACCCCAGCCTTAGGGAACAGCGCCAGGCTGTTGAGGAGGCCTCCTATCAACTGGAGGACCTGGCCCGGAGCCTGCGGGCTTATCGCGACAGCATCGAGTTCAACCCGGCCAGGCTGCGTCAGGTAGATGAGAGACTGGACCTCATCTATAACCTGAAGCGCAAGTACGGTGATTCTATCGCCGAGATCCTGGCCTTCGGCGAGGCGGCTCGGCGTGAGCTTGACGGGATAGTCCACCGCGAAGAGCAGGTGGAGGAGCTGAGAGCTCGCGAAGCAGAGCTCCTGCGGCAGATCGGGGCTTTGGCCGCGCAGCTCTCGGCCCAGCGGCGGGCGACGGGTGAGCAGTTGGGGGAGGCCATTGAAGAGGAGCTCAAGGACCTGGGCATGGAGGGGGCTCGTTTCGGGGTGGCTATCGAACAGAAGGAGGCCGAGGATGGCGCCTGGGTAGGGGATAAGCGTTACGCCTTCGATACCACCGGTATTGACCGGGTGGAGTTTCTCATCTCGCCCAACGTCGGCGAACCGCTGAAATCCTTGGTCAAGATAGCTTCTGGGGGTGAGACCTCGCGCCTGATGCTGGCGCTTAAGACTGTCCTCTCGATGGCCGACCGCACCCCGACCCTCATTTTCGACGAGATAGATGCTGGCATCGGCGGACGGGCGGGCGGGGTAGTGGGCCAGAAGCTCTGGAGCCTGACTGCTGGGGCAGGCCCTGGCGGTGTAGGCCACCAGGTCCTCTGCGTCACCCACCTGCCCCAGCTTGCGGGCTACGGCGATGTTCATTTCAGGGTTGACAAGGGAATCTTCGGCGAACGGACCCTGACTACGGTGGAGCAGTTAACCGAGGAAGAACGAGTCGAGGAGCTAGCCAGCATGCTAGGCGCCGCTACCAAAGTGACCCGCCGCAGCGCCCAGGAGCTGCTGGAGCGGGTGAGCAAGGTCAAGGGAAATAGGGGGTGCTTGTCGTCGGGTTAATGTTGTGGTATACTCAAGTTGATCTCCCTCGTTAAGGCGAACTTTCAGTAGGAGGTGATAAAGGAATGGCCAGAGTGCATGTGATCTCTCCAGATGAAGCTCAATTCTTAACGTTGATACGAGAATTGCCTAGAGAGAAGGTCGTCGAGCTCATCAACTTGGCAAATGCTATGAAGGCTTCTACCGCTGAGAAGAGAGAGGGGATAGCTGCGCAACGTCTGCGGCGATTGCCAGCAAGCATGATCAGAATGTTGGAGGAAGGCAGGTTGTGCATTGCCCATTATCCCATAGAGGACCTCAATGAGAAGTACCCCAAGCCAAAGATGAGCCTGAAAGAGTTCAGGGAATCTATATCTAGTACTTCAATCCCCATTGAGGAATACATCCGACGGGAGAGGAGTAAGCGGTGATCGTCTTTCTCTTCGATGCCTCCGCCATGGCGCGGCATTACTTTGCCGATATCGGCACGTCGAACATTGATCGAATCATGGCTTATCCTGAGAGCATCGTTGCCTTTCCCAGCATCATCAGGGTTGAGGTTGTCTCGGCTACAATCTCCGCGTATAACGAGAGGCTGATTGACGGAGACCAGTTGGATTTTGCCATGAACTCGTTCATCAGGGACATTCAACTGAGCGAGGGGTTAGTTGAAATAGAGCTTGCTCCCAAGCATTTCTCCGAGGGCATCGAGGTGTTAAAACGTCACAAATTGGTACCTAGGGGTATGGTGGGAACGGGTAAAGCAGGCCTGGGCGGTGCTGATGCTCTCTACCTAGCGGTAGCTTTGGATGTATCTAGGGAACTGAGACAGGATGGGGATAGATTGATCTTGGTCACCTCTGATTGGGCCCTCTATAACGCTGCCCTGGATGAACCCGATTTAGAGGCGTTCCATTTCTGGACATGCCAGTGCAGTACATGTGGGAACATCCGCATTCCACAGAAGGCACAACGTAATGTGTGTCCTCGTTGTGGCAAAGTCTGTGAGACGTGTAGAAGAGATATCTGCGATAGCCAATATGTGGTGAGCTTTCCCACAGTTCAGGAGGCTTGAATCTAGAATCAGGGGGCACTGAGATGTACAAGGAGGGCCCCGCCAAGCTCATATCGCCGGCAGGGAATGTCAGCGCCAAGTTCCGAGAGCTAGAAAAGCGGGACCTGTTACGGGAAAACTACATCCGAACCCTGATTGCCAGTGGGGTTCGAGAGGGAGAGTTGGAAAAGGCCCTCGAAGCCATCGCACAGGTTGACAAACGTCTGGCTGAAGATGCCGAAGTAGGGAAGGAGATCGAGGATTTGGAAGCGAGAACCGAGGCACACTTGCGACAGTGGTGTGCAGCGCGAGGGATCGACTACGACAGCCTTTCTGAGGACGAGTTGATGGAACTTGTCAGCGAAGGGATTAAGGCAGTGCGGGGGCGAAAGCGATGACACGAAAGGTGCTGGTTGAGGAGGAGGACCTTCTCGAAAGAGGCTTTGAGCAAAGGCTAAAGGAGCTAGACAAGCAATATCAGGAAGGGGAGATCAGCCTTGGTTATCTGGCAGAGCAATTGGGTGTAGGGACGTGGAGGGCCTATCACCTTCTCGAAGAAAGAGGGCTAAGGACGGCTAACATATAGTTACTGGAGGAACTAGCCAGCATGCTGGGCACCGCTACCAGAGTGACCCGCCGCAGCGCCCAGGAGTTACTGGAGCGGGTGAGCGAAGTTAAGGAAGAATCTGCCATGGGATCATCAACGTAGTCTCAGTAGATGGAAATTTTGTCTGTTCTGATAGTTGACAACTTGGGACAGATGAGTATCCTTGGGACCTCTAACCCTATCATACCTATCAAACCATGGAGGTCTCATGAAATCTGCCACCCTC
>JBAWAP010000158.1:0-12764 GCA_049589355.1 Anaerolineae bacterium | reverse complement strand
GCAATCGTTGGACAGAAGCGCTGTCATAAGGTATCACCTGTCGCAGTTGCTGCAGGATCAGCCCCAGCACTTCATCTAGCTCCAGGGTCGAGCTGAGGACAGTGGAGGCTTGGCGCAAGGTCTCTGCAATGTGGCGCCGCTTCTGCTCGGCCTCGTACAGCCGGGCGTTCTCAATGGCGGCAGCGGCGTGGTCGGCGAAGACACGCAGACCCTCGGCGTGAGTTTGGGTGAAGAAGCCAGGGGTGACGCTGTCCACGTTGAGGAAACCGATCACCTCACCACGCACGATAATGGGCGTGGCCGCGTACGACCGCAGCCACTCCGTCGCCGGCACACGGACCCAGCCTGGATAGGTGGCGGTATCAGGAATGACCATCGGCTCCCCACTCTCCAGCATTTGTTGGAGGCCAGGCACCTCGGGGATACGGAAGACCACTGTCGAAACGATCTCCTCTGCGCCGAAGCGCTCGTAGCTGCGCCAGCGGACGACGTGCGCCTGGTCACCCTCAATGAGCATGATGTTGGTGGCGTCGTTGGGGACGACACGGCTAACCTGCTCCAAGATGCGGTCCAGCACCTGGTCGGGATCCAGGGTGCTGCTAACCACGGCGGCCGCCTCCTCCAGCGACTCGGCCAGTTCCCGCTGCTCCCGCTCCACCTGGAAGAGGAGGCTGTTTTCGAGGGCAAGGGCCACCGCATCGGCGATTTGCCGGAGGACAGGCAATTGGTCCTCCCGGAAGATGCCCGTATGACTGCCTCCCAGGTTGAGCGCCCCGAAGACCTCGCCGCCGACGAGCAACGGCAGGGTGACCTGCGAGCGAAGACCAGCCTGATAAAAGGCTAGTTCAAGCGGGAAGTGTGTCTCTGTGCTCAAGTCGGCGGTCAGGTGGGGACGGCCAGACTCTACGTCTTCGGCAGCAGCGGTGGCCGAGAGCGGCATCACGTCTCCCACCCCCGGCATAGGGAAGGGGCACTCCAGGACAGACATGATGAACTGCTCGCCGGCCTCGTCCATCACCAGCAGGTTCACCGTGTCGCAGCCGGTGAGGTTCCGTAGCCCCTCCACCAGGACGGGGAAGGCATCCCGGACGTCTGGAGTGTTGAGGGCATAGGCGATCCGGCTCACTGTCTCCTGCTCCAAGGCACGCTGCCGGGTCTCCTCGTACAGCCGGGCGTTCTGAATGGCGACAGCGGCCACATTGGCCAGGGCGGAAAGAAGATCAATATCCTCCTGGCTGTACGCATCCAGTCGGTAACTCTGCACCTGCATCACGCCGATTGTCTCTCCCTTGATCTTCATCGGTACATAGAGCGCCGATCTGGAGATATCCTCACGCTCCGGCGGCGGTGGACCTTCGACGACTGTTCCGTTCTCATAAATGGTATGCTCAGTCCTGCTTCTTTCCATCATCTTGCGGAGGTCAGGCACATAGAACGGTTCGCCTGTGTGGATCACTTGGCTCTGGGTGCCATATTCCACTTCTTGCAGTGGGATGGGGGGGAGGCTCGCGGCGTCACGGACAGTCCCCTCGGCTACCACATACCCTGCTCGGATGAGCTGTGTCTCATCATCGTAGAAGGAGACCATGAATGCCTTGGCATCCATCAGCGCCCATACGTGCTCGTAGATGGTGTGGTAGACCTTATCGATATCTCTAGACTCCCCCAACGCAAGGGCCAACCGGTTTACAGCGACCTGCTGGTCGAGAAGTCGCCGCACCCTCTTCTCCGCCTGCTTGCGGTCGGTGATGTCTCTCATAACCCCGATCATTCCCACAGCTTTTCCTCTTTTTCTTAAAAGAGAACCGCGAAGTTCAACATCTAATTTTCCCCCTGTTTCTGTATACACTTCTACATCAAAAGGAGGACACTGTTGACCTGCAATTAGCTTGGTGAAATTAGAAAGCACCTTTGCAAGGCTTTGGGGAGGAAACATCTTGAAAAGTGCAATTCGTTTTCCAACGATCTCTTCTTCGGCATACCCTCCAACTTCTGTTATTCTTTTGTTGATTTTGATAACCTTACCTGTCATATCAATTAGAGCTAGGCCGTCTCCGACGCCATCAAAAATCGCTTGTAACTCTTCTTCGCTCTCGCGCAGCGCTTCCTCCGCCTGCTTGCGCTCGGTGATATCTCTTGAAGAAAGTTGGAAGCCGACTGGAACCCCCCACTTCTTGATTACTCTGCCCTCTATTTCCACCCATATCCATCTTCCGTCCTTGCATTTGAACCGAACTTCTAGAACACGGGCGGGTTCCCCCTTTAATCTGCTCCTTATCCGTTCTGCCAAGAGGTTCAAGGTTTCA
Source organism: Anaerolineae bacterium (assembly GCA_049589355.1). Classification (GTDB taxonomy): domain Bacteria; phylum Chloroflexota; class Anaerolineae; order VGOG01; family VGOG01; genus JBAWAP01. The sequence continues at coordinate 10,458 of JBAWAP010000158.1, read as the reverse complement.
TCGGAGAACATGCCAAGTTTGAACCCGTTCTTGCCGACGACTTCCTCCCGCGAATAGCCTGAGACTTCTTCAAATCTCTTGTTGACATAGGTGATTCTGCCGTTGAGGTCTACATTGCATAAGCCGATGGGGGCTTCTTCCATCAAAGTCTTATGTTTTGCCTCGCTCTCCTGCAGCGCTTCCTCCGCTTGCTTGCGTCTCTCCTCCACTCCGATGGCCGAGGCGATGATCTCCATAAGCCTCTTGTCTTCTTCGCTGGGAACAAAGTCCTTTTGATAAACAACGCACAGTGAACCGACGTAGGCGTCGCCAAATTTGACCGGCTGACCAATATAGGTCTGCAATTTGTACGGGATCACGTTGGGGTCGGTCTGAGCATAGTGGGTTTCGGGTAGGTTGCGAACAATTAGGATCTGGTCCCCACCATGCTTGATCACGTCATAGCAGATGTGCCCCTCGGGCTTGTCCACAGGGCTGTAGTCCAGAGGCGCGTTCCATTGTCCCCACGAGACGAGCATCCCCTGATCAAGACGGTTGTAGAGCGCGCAGGTTGCTCCCAGGAGCTCTCCGCAAAGAGCGGTGAGGCGGTTGATGTTCTCAAGCGGGTCCGTCCCGAGGTTCAAAAAGCACTCGTTCATCCTCGCCAGCCGTTCCTCCGCCCGCTTGCGCTCGGTGTCCGCCACTTCCAATTCGGCGACCCGTTGGCGCAGGTCCGCTAGTTCACTGATGAGTTGCTCTTTGGTCTTACCTTGGTCTTTCATCTTGCGTATCTCCTGGAATAGGCACGAACATTAGGTCTAAGATCAAGCCGCGCCCTTCGACCCTTCGACAGGCTCAGGACGATGCAGGCTCAGGACGAGATCACGATATGTTCGTCACTCACCGCTTCCACCCGACCCGAGATCGAGGCGTGAACATTGGCCCCCAGCTTGCCTTCGGGAATCCGGGCGATGAGGTCGCCGCGCTGCACCCTGTCGCCGATTTTAACCGCCGGTTGAGACGGCGCGCCGATGTGTTGCTTGAGCGGGATGGTAACACGCTTGGGCTGGTACTCCTGCTCATCCAAAGGACAGGTGCATTCCTCCTCGTACTCACTCAGCCCTAGTCGGGCGACGAGGCGTTCCATAGGCACACGGCGGTACTCGCGCATGGAATGGGGCGTCAAGTCAGAACGCTTGTGAACGACATTCTCCCACCCTTGAGCCGCCAGTTGGCGTTTGATCTCCTTGAAATAAGCCATGGGCGAAAGCTCCAACGGACAGGCGTAAGCCTCGCACAGTCTACATTCACAGCAGAGCACGGCTGCCGTTACGACAGCCGTGGGCTCGGTTAGGCCATAGTTTATGACACGCATTACTTTGTGCGGTTCCAGGTTGTGTCCCAGGAGATAGCGGGGACAGAGGTCGGTGCAGTCGCGGCACTGATCGCAGGTGGAGCGACCCCGCTTGACCCACGATCCGAGCGGGCGACCGAGGTATCGAACCACAACGTTGTTCCTGGGCAACACGATCAGGCCGGTGGTGGTCTTGGTGATAGGCTCGGGGAGGTCCTGAGCCAGCCAGCCCATCATCGGCCCACCGACCACCACCGCGTAATCCTCCTCGGTCCTCGCCGACCAACGGGGGATTTTGATCCCGCCAGCCCAAGCTACTGCCTCACCGATGGAAGTGCCAATGGGCAGGTTCAGGGTCTTGGGCTCGTTGACCGCGCCGGTGACAGTCAGCAAGCGGTGGGTGACCGGAATCCCTTTCTGAGCCAGGGCGATGTTGAAGAGCGTGCCCACGTTCTGGACGATGCAGCCCACGTGAAGAGGAAGCCCCGTCTCCGGAACCAGCCGCCCTGTGACCTCATAGACCAGGACGAACTCGTCGCCAGCAGGGTAGTGGCTCTCCATCAAATGCAGAGACAAATTATCGTCCTGGCGCATGGCTCGCTGCAATGCCGCCACAGCGCCCGTATACTCCCGCTTTAGGGCTATCACGCCCTTCTCAGCCCCGCTGGCCCGCATCACCAGCCGCAGCCCCTCGATGATCTCCGGAGCGCGGGCAGCCATCAGTTGTTGATCGCAGCGCAACAGGGGGTCGCACTCCGCCCCGTTGGCGATGACCATGTTTACCTTGGCCGCTATCTTGACGTGGGTGGGAAAGCCGGCCCCGCCCGCGCCGACTACACCCGCATCTTTAACTTTTTGAACGATTTGTTCAGACATCTCAAACCGACCAGACTTCCGAAGTCTGCCAGACTTCGGAAGTCTTACACAATCCTAAACGTATCCACCAGCGTGCATCTTCGCACCCGCGAGAAGTCCTTGGCACTGGTCACCCCCTCACCAGTGGGGCTGGCAATGGAGAAAGACGCGTAGCCCTCGCCACCGAAGCCCAGACCGGCAATGGAGGGGCCATTCTTGACGAAGATGCTAGTATCTATCTCTCGGGCCATGCGGCTCAGGTGATCCAAGTGCTTGGAATGCATCACTGCGGTGTGGCCCATGTCCTGCTCGACCTCCTTGGCCAGATCAATGGCCTCGTCAGCCGAAGCCACCCGCACCAAAGGCATGATAGGCATGAGCTGCTCTGTCCAAACGAGCTGATGCAAACGATCCACTTCAGCGATAGCCAGGCGGACCTGATCATCCACCCTCATCCCGATTTCCTTCAGGATGACGCTCACGTTCTTGCCCACGAAGGCCTTGTTGATCACGCCATGCTTGCCAGGCCCGTGATCCTCTTGCAAGATAACCTTCATCAGCCTGCTCAACTGCCCCAGACTAAGCTCCACCACTCCGCGGGCCAGCATGGCCGCCTTGAGCTGATCGGCTATGGCATCCACAGCGATGATCTCCTTCTCCAGCACGCAGACGACATTGTTATCAAACGAGGCCCCTTTGATGATGTCCCTAGCTGCCTGCTCTATGTCCGCCGTCTCATCCACTACCACCGGCGGGTTGCCTGGTCCAGCACAGACGGCCTTCTTACCGCTGTTCATGGCCACCTGCACCACTCCCGGTCCGCCAGTGACCACCAAGAGGTCAATGGCAGGGTGCTTCATTACATGCTGAGCACTTTCGATAGTAGGTTCGGGGATAGTAGTGATGACGTTGGAGGGACCGCCAGCGCGCACGATGGCCTGGTTGAGGATCTGCACCGTGTGGACCGAGACCTTCTTCGCCCCTGGGTGACAGTTGAACACCACCGCGTTGCCCGCGGCCACCATACCGATGGCATTGCAGATGACGGTTGAGGTGGGGTTGGTGCTGGGGGTGATGGCCCCGATGACCCCGTAAGGCGCTCGTTCTATCAGGGTGAGGCCCCGGTCGCCAGTGAAGACGATGGGCTTGAGGTCCTCCGTGCCGGGGGTTTTGTCCGCCACCAGGAGGTTTTTCTCGATCTTATCCTCGTAGCGTCCCATGGCCGTCTCCTGCCAGGCCTCGTGGGCCAGGATCTGGGCGTTCTCGCGGGCCGCCTGGCGCATCTGGGAGATGATGACATCGCGCCGCTCCACCGGCAGAGCCATCAGCCGCTTGTGAGCGACCTGGGCTGCAGCGATGGCCGAGTCAATGTCCTGGAAGACGCCATCCTGCTCAGAGAGCGATTTGTGACTGGAGATTGGAGGTTGGAGGTTGGAGGTTGGAGATTGGATATTGGATATTTGCTTCTCTTGTCGCAGCTCCGCTACTACCCTTTTTACGATGGCGTTGATGCGCTCTTCGTCAATCCGTAGAGACATGCCACCCTCTTTTCAAAGTGGAGGTAACGAGTCAACGAGAGAGCGAGGAACGAGGCATACTCGTCACCTGTTGCCTCATCACTCATTACTCGTTACCCCTTTTGGTACTTCACTTCCCCATGGACGTCCCAGGTATCCACCACGGCCATGACCACGCCGTCGCAAGGACGACGGTCGGTCTGGACCGTCTGGCGGGCTGAGGAGCCCTTCGCGTAGAGGACGTAGTCGCCTATGCCAGCCTGGACGACATCAGCGGCGATGACATATTCGCCCGCCTCGCGTCCCTCGAGGTCCACCTGTTTGACCACCAGGAACTTCAAACCCTCCATAGTCTCGGTCTTGCGGGTGGCGACCAGGGTGCCCACCACTTTCCCTATCAGCATTTTCAACTCCTTTTTCAGGGATGGTTCACAATAGGTTGACACTTTGACAAACGCATAGGCTTGCCAACAGCGGCCAATCGGGGATAATAGCCATGCTCGCAACTTACATTTTGGCAGGAGGTTAGACATGGCAGGGTATCGTGTCCCCGAGTTCACTCTGGAGCAACGCACTGATGTAGCGGTGCAGATGCTGGTTCCCCTCCCAGAGCGAAGGTGGGGGTTGGTTTCTGAACTGGCCCGCTGGTACGGTGTTTCACGCACGATCTTGTATAAGATACGAGACCGTGCGCTGGGAGGTCTGGTCGAGGGATTGCACCCCCGTGACCCAGGCCGGCCAGCACAGACCTCGGCATTGATGGTGGACAAGTCCTTCATAGATCGGGCCATCGCCGTCCTACCTATGCTGAAAGGCAGCGTCCGTGACATCCGGATGGGCTTGGACTTGATCCTGGGCGTCAGTCGCTCGGTGGGCTACATCAGCCAGACGCTCGCCACAGCCGGTGAACAGGCCACAGCCTACAACCTCAGGATCACTGTGCCGCTGCCGATTCTGGGCGAGGCCGACGAGATTTTCCAGGGACGGAATCCGTGCCTCACGTTGGTAGACGGACGTTCGTTCCTGGTGCTGAACCTGACGCCCACGAAATCCCGGGACGCAACGGCCTGGGGCGTCACCTACCTGGATCTGGTGGAGCGAGGAATCGAGTTCCACGACCTGGCCTGTGACGGTGGCCCAGGGCTTCGGGCCGGCGTGCGTGAGGCAGAATTGGTCATTCCCCTGCGTCCAGACTTGTTTCACCTCCTGCGAGACGCTCATCGCCTCACCCAACGGCTGGAAGGAGCAGCCTACCAAGCCATTGAGACCGCCGAGCGCGCCCGTCGGGCCGACCTGGAAGCGCGGGGCATCATCGGCAGGCGTGGCCGACGTCTCCAGATCAAGGTGCCGCTACCCCAGGCAGAGATCGAGGAAGCCAGAGCCGTTGAGGTCTTCGACAACTGGTGCTGGCTGCTCGGCGAAATCCGCCAGGCGTTGGAGCCCATCACCCCAGCCCACCGCATCGTCTCGGTGGCAGAGGCGAAAGCCACCCTTGAAACAGCCTTGGAACTGCTAAAGGAGCTCAACCATTCAGACATCACAGCCTTCACCGACGACCTCCAAGAGAAGATAGCCGAGCTACTCGCTCCCCTGGAATGGCTGGAGCAACAACTCGCTCCGGTGTTCGAGGGCCTGGATGCCGACACCCAGGCATTCCTCATCTGGGCTTGGCAGCATCGTCAAGACTTGCACCTGGACATCGCCGCCGATTTCCCAGAAGATCTACGGCCAATCGCGTATGCCGTATGGGACGCCTTGAGTCTGTTCCACCGCTCTTCCAGCCTGGCAGAATCTCTCCACAGTTGGCTGCGCCCGTACTTGCAGATTCACCGTGGTATGCCCAAGTGGTTGCTGCCTTTGCTGCAACTCTTCTGGAACCACCACGAGTTCGAACGGGGCAAGCGAGCAGGTAGCAGCCCTCTGGAACTGGCGGGAGTGGAAGATGTGCCTTCACTGTCAGAAGTGTTGGATCATTTATTCCGCCCCAGCGTGGCTGCCCAACCGGCGTAATTTTTCAAGGTGCCAAAAGTGTCAACCTATTTCAACCCGTAATTGAACCATTCCCTTTTTCACGCCTTGCGTTTCACGCTTCACGCTCCCCGAATCGCTCTTCGAAAAGCTGGATAGCTTCTGCGATCACCTCCCTGGCAGCAGCGGCCGACTCCCACCCAAGAGCCTTGGTCCTCACCCCCTCCAAATCTTTGTAGACCCTAAAGAAATGGGCCACCTCGGCCAAGAAATGTTGGGGGATATCGCTGACTTCGTGGTAGTCATTGAAGAGAGGATCGGTAGCAGGCACGGCCAGCACCTTGTCGTCGGTTAGCCCCGCGTCCAGCATGTGGAAGACGCCTATGGGCCGGGCCTCGATAAGGCAGCCGGGAAAGGTCGGTTGATTGGTCATCACCAGGATGTCCAGCGGGTCGCCGTCCTCGCAGAAGGTTCTCGGAATCAGCCCGTAGTCACCAGGATAGTGAATCGAGGAGTAAAGGACGCGATCGAGCTTGATGACCCCTGTGTCCTCCTGGTATTCGTACTTGTTGCGGGAACCCTTGGGTATCTCAACGATGCAAAAGACCACCTCAGGCGCCCGAGGGCCCGGCGGTAACTCTCGCCACAGGTTCATTATCGCCTCCCGAACTTGTCGAACAGTGAGGGCAACGAGTCAACGAGAAATTAAGTAACGAGTCAATGAGGTAACGAGGAACAAGGATACTCGTTACTCATCACTCATTACTAGTTACTCCTCTATCTCCGCCTTGGCCTGCTCGTAGCGGCCCAGGGGCAGCACCAGATCAATGTTTAGATGCGGCCGAGGGATGACGTGGACGGAGATCACTTCGCCGACCCTCTCCGCGCCCCGAGCGCCGGCCTCGACGGCCGCCTTGCAGGCGGCCACGTCGCCGCGCACGATGGCCGTTACATAGCCTCCACCGGTTTTCTCGTAACTCACCAACTCGACCTTAGCTGCCTTAACCATGGCATCCGAGGCCTCCACCATCGCCGCGAAGCCTCTGCATTCGATCATGCCTAACGCTTCTGCCATTGTAGCAAGACCTCCCTTTTTTGTTGTTTGAGCTTTGAACTTTGAAGTTTGAGGTTTTTCTAGGCTCTCCTCTTTGGCTCCATCACCTTCCCTTCCACCGATTCGATGGCCTCCAGAGCAGCCCCGTAGCCGGCCATGATGTCCCGTTCCTCACCACCGAGCCAGAGCCGGCCGAAGCTGCCAAAGGGCTGCACGTGAACCAGGGTGATGTGGGCCGCTTTCTCGGCCTCATTGGCCGCCAGCACTGCGTAGGCGGCAGGCTCCACTTCCAGGATATAGAGGGTTTGGCCAGGGATGAGCATGGAGCCGTCGCGGTTGCGGTTGACCAGTTGGGCGTGATGGTCGTCCACGTGGCGGATCACTTGGCTGGAGAAAACCGCGGGCTTCCAGCGATCACTCTCCTGAACCTCCAGTGCGTCCAGAATGGCCGCCCCGGCCGCCCGCACGTCCGCCTGAGAGGGAGAATGCACCTCTAGAAGCCCGAAGAGCCGCTCCACCACCTGCACTGCTGGCCGCACGTTAGTGGCCTTCAACGCGATGTCCGTCATGCGATTGATCTCGATACCAGGCGAGATCTCCACCCAGAGGGAGGCGTCGCCCACGAGGGGCAGGAACCCCCTGGCCGTGGAGCCGACGAAGGCTGTGAGCTGCGGCTGCAAGCTGTCGAGGAAAATGTACGATCGTAGGTCTACTGCCAAAGTTGGACCTCCTTGGTCATAATCGTTGTGCGCTATTGAGCTAGGGAAGCAACGTAGCTATGGTTAAGCATTATAGCACAAAACGCCTCTTTTGCCAACGAGAGAGTACAACCTGTGACCACCCACATTGCTTGGCCGACGACTTATGTAATTCCGGCGAGAACTCTTGGCTTGACATTTGAACTCATTTGCAATATAATTTGATCGGCAAGTAGGCATTGACCAATGCTTCGTCATCATTGCTCTCATCCCAGTCCGTAGTTACTGTAGTAGGTGAGCATGCGACATTGAGGGCCGATTTTCCCTTTACATCAGGAAGATGTCGGCTCTTGTTGTCTCGCGTCGTAACGGGTTCACTGGGGATCCCACTCCCTGAACGGTCATGAAGATTATAATGTTCGGCCTCGCTGAATGGAGGCCGAATGTCACGCGGAAAGGGGGGATGTGATATGAGCAAGGACAATCTAGCTGGGTTGTCCATTTTGCCCTTAAAGGGTCAAACGAAAAGAACGTGTTAACAACTTTGCTGCCCGCTGATGAAAGGCGGCGGCCATAACTCAATGAGGAGGAAAAGAAAATGAAAAAGGTACTGTTTAGCTTGTTGGGCGTTCTGGTTGTGGTCAGCTTGCTGATCTCGGCTTGTGCCCCGAAGGCGACGCCGACGCCCACGCCGGTGCCACCGACTGCTACGCCGGCACCCAAGAAAGAGGTGGCCACGCCCACACCGGCCCAACCGTCGGTGAAGGGCACCATCACCCTCTGGCACGCCTGGAAGGAATCGGAGATTGTGGCCTTGAACGACGTCATCGCCGCATTCCAGGCCGAGTACCCCGACGTGAAGTTCGACGTGCTCTATGTACCATTCGATGACCTGCGCGGTAAGTACGAGACCGCGGCGGCCACCGGCGGCGGGCCAACGGTACTGATCGGCGCCGCCGACTGGGGTCCTGCGCTATACGACGCCGAATTGGTCGCTGACGTGTCGGGCTTCGCCACTACCGAGTTCCTTCGCACCATCAACGCCGCCGCGCTTGGTGCAGTGAAGTACAAGGGCGCACTGATCGGCCTGCCGCAGACTATCAAGGGCGTGGTGATGTTCCGCAACAAGCAGGTCATCGCCAGCGCCCCCGCAACCTTCGACGACCTGGTCAAGGCGGCCAAGGATGCCACCAAGGGCGACGTGGTTGGCGCGGACCTGGAATACGGCTTCTTCTTCTCCGCCGCCCACCTCCATGGCGTCGGTGGCCTGTTGATGAACGACAAGGGTGACCCCCTGTTCAACGACGCAAAGGGCGTGGAGTGGGTGAAGCTGCTCAACTCCTTCAAGGACGCTGGCCCCACCGAGTACTATACCGACAACGACGTCAACCTGTTCAAGGCTGGCAAGGCGGGGGTCATAATTGATGGCACGTGGAACATGACCGCCCTGGCCGAGGCCATCGGGGCCGACAACCTGGCCATTGATCCCTGGCCCAAGTCTCTCTCCGGCTACGTGCAGACGGAGAACATCTACCTCAGCGCCAACACTACCGGTGATGACCAGACAGCCTCCTGGAAGTTCATGGAGTTCTTCCTCTCGCCTGAAGCCCAGGCCCTGCTCGTCAAGGCAGGCCACATCCCGGCGGTGGCAGGGGGGGAGCTCGCTGACCCGCTCCTGAAGCAGGCCGTAGAGGCTTTCGCTGGCGGCACGGCCTTCCCGGTGATCCCTGAGATGGGTGCTTACTGGGGGCCAATGGACACCGCCCTGAAGTCCGTCTTCGACGAAGGTGCTGACCCCGCGGCGGTGCTCCAGCAGGCCTACAATTCCATCGTCGCCAAGGTCGCCGAGATCCGGGGTCAGGCACTGCCGGAAGTCAAGGTGAAGGGCACCATCACCCTATGGCACGCCTGGAAAGAATCGGAGATAGTAGCCCTGAACGAGGTCATCGCTGCCTTCCAGGCCAAGCAGCCGGACGTGAAGTTTGACGTGCTCTATGTGCCTTTCGATGACCTGCGCGGCAAGTTTGAGACCGCTGCCGCCACCGGGGGCGGGCCAACGGTGCTCATCGGCGCCGCTGACTGGGGTCCCGCCCTGTTTGGCGCCGAACTGGTGGCTGACGTGACCGGTTTCACCTCCACACCATTCCTGGCTTCGATCAACGAGGCCGCTCTGGGTGCGGTGAAGTACAAAGGTGCGCTGGTCGGCCTGCCCCAGACCATCAAGGGCGTGGTGATGTTCCGCAACAAGCAGGTCATCGCCAGCGCCCCCGCCACCTTTGACGACCTGGTCGCCGCAGCCAAGGCTGCTACCCAGGGCGACGTGGTCGGCGCGGACCTGGAGTACGGCTTCTTCTTCTCCGCCGCCCACCTGAACGGCATCGGTGGCAAGCTGATGGAGGCCAACGGTGATCCCGCCTTCAACAACGAGAAGGGCGTAGAGTGGCTCAACCTGCTCAACTCCTTCAAGGACGCTGGCCCCACCGAGTACTACACCGACAACGACGTCAACCTGTTCAAGGCTGGCAAGGCGGGGATCATCATGGACGGCACCTGGAACATGACCGCCCTGGCCGAGGCCATCGGTGCCGACAACCTGGCCATTGACCCCTGGCCGACCTACGGGGATGGCCATCTCTCCGGCTACGTGCAGACGGAGAACATCTACCTCAACGCCAACGCTGCAGGCGATGATCAGGCAGCTTCCTGGAAGTTCATGGAGTTCTTCCTCTCGCCCGAGGCCCAGGCTATGCTCGTTAAGGCAGGCCACATTCCGGCGCTGGCAGGGGTGGAGATTGCCGACCCGCTCCTGAAGCAGGCGGTAGATGCCTTTGCTGGCGGCGCAGCCTTCCCGGTGATCCCCGAGATGGGTGCCTACTGGGAGGCGATGGACAATGCCCTGAAGTCCGTCTTCGACCAGGGCACTGACCCCGCTGCGGCGCTGCAAACGGCCTACGACAGTATCACTGCTAAGATCAAAGAAATCCGCGGCGGATAATCACCCGCCAGACTCCCGTTGGGACGGTCGTCAACGGC
>JBAWAP010000157.1:0-2220 GCA_049589355.1 Anaerolineae bacterium | reverse complement strand
AGCAGATCAAGGTCGAGATCGATAAGAGCACCTCGGATTACGACAAGGAGAAGCTGCAGGAGCGGCTGGCCAAGCTGACTGGCGGAGTAGCGGTCATCAAGGTCGGTGCCGCCACCGAGGTGGAGCTAAAGGAGAAGAAGCACCGCGTGGAGGACGCCCTCTCGGCCACCAGAGCTGCTGTCGAAGAGGGGATCGTTCCTGGGGGAGGGGTGGTCCTGATCAACGCCGTGCCCGCCTTGGATAACATCAAGATGGACCTCCTCGATGAGCAGACGGGGGTGAACATCCTGCGGAGGGCTTTAGAGGAGCCCATGAGGGGGATCGTGGAGAACGCGGGCATGGATGGGGCAGTGGTGGTGCAGGAGGCGAGGAGGCTGCAGAAGGAACAGAAGAACGACAAGATAGGCTACGACGTGATCGCCAATGAGTATGGGGACATGGTAGAGAAGGGGATCATTGATCCAGCCAAGGTCACCCGCAGTGCGGTAGAGAACGCGGCCAGCATCGCCGCCATGATTCTCACCACCGAGGCCCTGATCACCGAGATCCCCGAAAAGGAGAGGCCACCTACACCACCAATGCCAGAGTACTAGGCAAAACCTACGAAGCCCCTCCGGTTTGGAGGGGCTTTTCTTTTTGGACGCGGGTTATCGGCTCAAGCCGCGCTTGAGAATCAGTAGACGGGAAAACCCGCTGGAGTGCGGACGCCAGTCCGCCTTCACAAGGCCTGAGGCAGGCTTGCCTCCTTCGGACTGAGCCTCAGGACGAAGCCTGCAATCCGGATCCAGATTCTCGATTTTTGAGAATACGTGAAAAAGCCGCCCTGCGAAATTGCAGGGCGGCTTTTGTGTTCTCAGCCTAACTTGGCCTATCACGAAGATGTTCTCCATTTCGTCGCCCCCGCTGCACAAACGAGCTCCTCGTCCAAGAAATGGGTTATGGGCACGCCCAGGAAATCAGCTAGCACCTCTAAAGCTGGGAGAGGGACATCTCTCTGCCCGCGCTCGTACTGGGAGGCTCTGTCCACGGAGCAACCCAGGACCTCGGCACAATCCTTCTGGGTCTTTTTGGCTGTGAGCCGAGCTTGCCGCAGCAGGACACCGATGATCTTTCGACGAATAGCCATCACCTCTTCGCTGCCCGATTTCTCCTCTTCCTCTCTGGCTTCAGGGCCTTCTTGCCAAAAGTGACTAATGGGTACCTGCAAAAACCGAGCCAGCACCTCCAGCTCCGGTAGGGAGATGTCTCTGCGGCCGTATTCATAGTCGGATATAGTGCGGGGAGAGCAGCCCAGAACCCTGGCACAATCTTTCTGGCTTCTGCCAGCCCTGGTGCGTACGTTCTTCAGCAGCACACCGATGATCTTGCTACGAAGGGCCATGATCTCCTGAATCCGCATCGAATTATCCCCCGATAAATGCATTAGGCCGCCGCCGTTCGGCTGAGCCCTTCGGCAAGCTCAGGCCAGGCTCACGACAAAGCCTTGACGGTGGGCGGGCTCTCGGGTCGGATTCCATGTGCCAGGGCGCTCCCGCCGTCTCTGGCCGCCGCCTCAGACCGGATAGGGTCGCGAGGGTGCTGCAATCAGTGCTTTCACCCCCGTTTGAGCAGTAGCGTAAGGTCGGTCACAGGCGACCGGTAGTTATACCGAATCATGTCTTCCAGCCAAGAGTTGGCCTGTTCAAGGGTACAAAGGCCACGCTCAACTGCCAGTACCAGGCATCCCACCGAACCTGATTTGCGAACCCCCTGCCGGGTGGCTTCCTTACGAGCCGCCAAGTCATCGGTGAGCAGCATCCAGCGACGGTTTCGGGCAATTGCTATGCACGCAGCTTCCCCCCGATGCAAACGCCGGGGCAGTTCACCCAAGAGTCGCAATTCTTGCTCATCAGTTACACTGGTCAGCCGTATCCACCCTTTCTCCACAAAGGGATGAATGAGTTGGTCCATGCCCGCGTAAAACCGGTATCCTTCCTCCAACCCGGCCTGCACCTCTTCGTACACCTCGGTCGGGATGTATACCACACCGTAGAGCTGGCGCAGTAGGTCGAGTTGGCCGATGGCGGCGAAGTTCGACAGAACCGTAGTGTTGGTGGTAACTGCTCACCCCTTGTGTGGAAATGTCATTCTGAGGAGCGAAGCGACGAAGAATCTCGTTCCCTCAATACAAAAACGGGATTCTTCGCTCCCTCCGGTCGCTCAGAATGACAATGGCTGAGC
>JBAWAP010000156.1:0-30935 GCA_049589355.1 Anaerolineae bacterium | reverse complement strand
AGCAGATCAAGGTCGAGATCGATAAGAGCACCTCGGATTACGACAAGGAGAAGCTGCAGGAGCGGCTGGCCAAGCTGACTGGCGGAGTAGCGGTCATCAAGGTCGGTGCCGCCACCGAGGTGGAGCTGAAGGAGAAGAAGCACCGCGTGGAGGACGCCCTCTCGGCCACCAGAGCTGCTGTCGAAGAGGGGATAGTTCCTGGGGGAGGAGTGGTCTTGATCAATGCTGTGCCAGCCCTGGACAAGGTCAAGATGGAGCTTTTGGATGAGCAGACAGGGGTGAACATCCTCAGGAGGGCGTTGGAGGAGCCCATGAGGGGAATCGTGGAGAACGCTGGGATGGATGGAGCGGTGGTGGTACAAGACGTGAGGAGGCTGCAGAAGGAACAGAAGAACGACAAGATAGGCTACGATGTGATCGCCAACGATTATGGGGACATGGTAGAGAAGGGGATCATTGATCCGGCCAAGGTCACCCGCAGTGCGGTAGAGAACGCCGCCAGCATCGCCGCCATGATCCTCACCACCGAGGCCCTGGTCACCGAGATACCTGAGAAAGAAAAGGCATCTATGCCATCTATGCCGGAGTACTAAACCCATTCTCCGCTTTGGTAGTGTTATTAGTGCGAGTAGCTCCTCTCAGAGAGGGGCTACTCGCCCACTTTGCAAACGAGATTTGAGGAGATGTGCCTATGCCCATGTACGAATACGAGTGCCTCGAATGTGGCCTTCACTTCGAGTGTCTTCAACATTTCAACGACCCACTCGTTACGCAATGCCCACGAGGTCATCGTAACGTGCGACGGGTATTCTCCCCGCCAGCCATTATCTTCAAGGGCTCCGGCTTCTACGTGACCGACAATCGCAACGACAGTAAAGGCAATACGAAGCCAAACGAGAAAGGAAAGGACCCTGAGAAGAAAGAAGCCGCCGACTGAGCGCGAAAGTCGGCGGCTTTGTTTTATGTCTTGTTCACTTTGCCCCTACCCAGGCAAGAGTCACGTCCTTGGAACTTGCGCAGCCCCACGCACTGTGATAAAATAGCGCAAGGTGGAGTATTGAGAGTGGCAGGAGGTCAAGACATGGAAAGGTATGTTGCCACTGAGAAATAGAACCTCGCCTTGGTGAGTTTTGACAGCGACTTTGATCACACAGAACGTGGAAGGATAACCCCGGCGGAAGCATTTTAAGGACGTACGCCCCTGGGTTGATAGCTCCTTTGCTTCTTCTCGGAGGATGAGGTATAATAGACACGAGAGTACAAATCGAGAAGGAGGTTTGGAAACGATGAGCACAAATGTCACACCATCGGCGACCTATCAACAAGTGCTCGACAATGTCCGTCGCCTCAGCCTAGAAGAACAACTGGCGTTGGTAGCTGACATCGCCACGGTGCTGCGTGAGGCTGTTCGCAGCGAGGACGAGGCCGCCGAGACGGCTTACCTGGCAGAATCCCCTACCTTCCAGCGGCTCGTCGAGCATGGTCTGAGGCAGGTTCGGGAGGGTAAAGCCCAGAGGGTGGAGGCATTACTCAGTGAACTATGAGGTCTTCACCATCTGGAACTGGAAGCATTCCTCTACGGAAATGAGCAGGTGAACTCCGATGTCTAACATCGGTGATGCAAGCGCCATGAACCCACAGGGTGAAGCCGCTGACTGAGCGCGAAAGTCGGCGGCTTTTTCGCTATTGCCAAGCGAGCTGAAACCTGGTATACTATACTCAGCAGCCAAGGTGAACAAACTGAGAGGTAGATAATTATGGACGATTTAATCGAGCTTTGGGAAAGACCTGTTTCAGGGAAATGCATGATCGCAGGTTGGCATCAGTGGGCAGATGCAGGAGATGTTTCCTCTGGTCTACCTCAATATCTCATAGAACAAACACATGCCAGAAAGATCGGGGAAATAAAACCTGATGGATTCTATCTGTTCCAAATCCCTGGAACTCATCATCTTTTGAGGCCAGTGGTGAAGCTTGATGAAGGTCACATAGAAGAATTACAGCAAAGAAGAAACGAATTCTTCTATTCGGGTGATGACAGAAAAGGCTTTTTGATCTTTCTCGGAGAAGAACCTCATCAAAACGAAGAAGGATATGCGGATGCCTTCTTTAATGCAGTGGAGGAATTGGGTGTGAGAAGGGTAGCTGTGGTTGCAGGGGTATATGGTGCAATGCCCTACGATAAGGACAGGGAAGTTTCATGCGTCTATAGTCTCCCGGGAATGAAGGAAGAGCTCGCCAAGTACGCAGTGAGGTTTTCCAACTATGAAGGTGGGTCAACTATAGGCATATATCTCGCTGACAGAGCAGAACAAAGGGGAATAGAGTTTCTCGTCTTTTACGCATTTGTGCCAGCCTATGACTTTTCGCAGCTCTCAATTCATCTGGGAGGAATGAGTATAGAAAGAGACTTCAAAGCATGGTATGATCTTATGAGAAGATTCAATCACATGTTCGATCTCGGGATTGATCTGTCAGATCTTGAGAAGCAAAGTGATAAAGTCATTTCGGCAATGGATTCCAAGGTTGATGAGTTGGAAAGAACGATGCCACAGCTACAAGTAAGGGAGCATATTGAGAAATTGACCAAAGACTTTACAGAAATGCCCTTTATGCCTCTTGGTGATGTATGGGAGAGGGAATTAGGAGACCTTTTTAGAGATGTGGAGGACTAATAGGTTGTTAGCGTCAAGCCAACAGCCTGCGATGAGCCAGAGGTATGATCAAGTTGACGGAGAGGAACCCGAGAAGAAAGAGGCCGCCGAGTGAGCACCGAAGTCGGCGGCCTTGTTTTTTGTTCACCTAAAAGGCCTCCTGTGCCAACTGCACAGGAGGCCTTTTCCTGATTGCCAAACGAGTTGAAATCTGATATACTACGCAACCATAATGAAGGTTCCGATCTTTCTCGTCTTGACGTATCTTCTCATCTCCCTGCGCCTCACAACCCCGGTTCTTGTTTTCTATGATCCATTTTGGGCCTCGGTTTTGGCCGTGATCTTGGATACAGTTGATGGCAATGCGTTTTGTCGTGCTGGCTTCACCTCATCCCAATACCAGCGCATTGACAAGTTCCTTGACTTTTACTGGTACGCTTTTATCCTCATATTCTTGCTCACTAGCCCGCCAACGACACCGCTTTTTGCCCTTTTTGTCTTTTTCTTCCTTTTGAGATTACCGGGGGAGATACTCTTTTACGTGAAAGATGATCGGCGTATCTTCTTGTTTTTCCCTAATCTATTTGAACCTCTTTTTTATGTCTACGTTGCGAGTCAGAAATCCAACTGGCCCAGCTTATTGCAACCAATTCAGCTAGCAGGTGTTTTGTTGATCATGATCCCCGTCAAGATTCTCCTCGAGTACTTGCTTCACATCAGACTTATCTCCTTTGGCAATCTTCTTTTCGGCGAAGGCTTCCTGGCCTGGAAAGACTGATTTCTTTTGGGCCTGGGTTGAGCACCGAGAGGCATAATGCTCCCCCCTCAAACGAGAAGCCACCTGCGTCAACCGCACAGGTGGCTTGTTGCTTTGCCAAAGGAGGCCAAATCTGCTATACTATGCTAGTAGCCAACTGAGGAGAAGTACCGATGCGCATCACCCCACCACGCCACATCGTTTGGAGTACTGACAGAGTGGATCTCTCCGACCCGTTTCAGCGACAGTGGTACATCCGCCAGGTTCTGCTGCACGGACGGTCGGAGGACATACGTGCCCTGGATCTGGGGGAGGTAGCCGCAATGCTGGATGATCTCAACCTTCCGCCGGACCTGTACCGGCTGTGGAAAACGTTCCTGGGGAGGCGTACTCATGATCAAGGGTAAGGGTTTGCTCACTCCTCTCCAGAAGGAAGTTGTGACCCTCTTCGCCAGGCTGCCTGATCAGGAGTTCTTCTACCTGACCGGCGGCACCGCCCTGTCCGAGTTCTATCTGGGCCATCGCATCTCCTTTGATCTGGACTTCTTCACCGTCGAGGCGGAGCTAGCCCTCCCCTTCTCCCGCCAGATGGAAGCCGCCTGCCTCTCTCAGGGCCTTCAAGTCTCGGTGACCCGGCGCTTTGCGAGCTTTGTGGAGTTCGGCCTGCACCGAGGCGAGGAAAGCCTTCGGGTGGACCTCACTCTGGACGCTCCCTTTCGCTTTGCACATCCCATGCTTTCCGAGTACGGGGTGTGGGTAAACAATTTCCAGGACCTGAAGACAGAGAAAGTGCTGGCCTACTACGGCCGGGCCGAACCTCGGGATGCGGTGGACCTCTACTTCATCTTCCAGCAAGAAGCGCCGGACCATCTGCTTGCCCTGGCAGTGCAGAAGGACCCCGGCTTCGACCTCTACTGGTTTGCGGTGGCCCTGAACCGTGCGGTGGATTTCCCCGACGAACCGGAGCGATGGCCGGTGAAGATGCTGATGGATTTCCATCCGCCAGAGCTAAAGCAGACTTTTCAGCAACTGGCAATGGATCTGATGTCCAGGCTTACCGCACGTTCACCGGAAGAAGCCGCCGACTGAGCGCGAAAGTCGGCGGCTTTTATTTCGTCTCTTATTCACTTTGCCCCTGCTAGACGAGAATCCAGTCAATTGGGACTTGCGCAGCCCCGCACACTGTGATAAAATAAGATCAGCAAGGTCATTGACCCGCGCGGAAACGAAGTGATATGGGCAATAAGTTTAGCAGCCGACGGTATCCGGTAGGCAAGAGGGAAATCGAACGCTAAGAGGAGGTAACATCAATGGTCCTTAGGTTGAACGTTCACGAGGCCGAAGTACAACTTGTCCAACTACTAAAGCGAGCCCGACAAGGTGAGGAAATCATAATCATCGAAGCAGGCCGGCCAGTGGCCCGTTTGGTACTGATTGACAGGCCGATAGCTCCCCGCGTGCCAGGCAGCGCCGCAGGTCAGGTCGTGATCGCTGACGATTTTGATACACCGTTGCCCGAGTCTATCCTGGGAGCCTTCGAGCAATGAAAGTCCTGCTGGACACTCATTCGTTCCTGTGGTGGATCACAGACTCCCCCAGACTATCAGCATGGGCCCGCGAAGTGATTCGAGACAGCAACAACGAGCTGTTCTTCAGTGCCGCTAGTGGTTGGGAAATCGCGATCAAAGCACAACTGGGTCGCCTGCAACTGCCGGACAATCTGGAACAATTCATCAAGGACCAACTTTCCCTTAACACTATCCTTGCCCTGCCCATCCAATTGCACCACGCCCTACATGTGCATACATTACCCCAACATCACCGTGACCCTTTTGACCGCATGCTAGTAGCTCAGAGCCAGGTTGAAAACCTGCCTATTTTGACTGCCGATTCTCAGATTGCCCAGTACGACGTGGAGACTATCTGGTGAAATAGGGCCTAGTTGAAATACGGACCGCCGAGTTCGAGCAGCAATTCGGCATGTCCTCGGCAGAATTTGAGCGCCGCCTCAACGCGCTCGAACTGATAGAGACAGTTGAATTCACGGACTGGCGGATGGAAGTCGGGATGCTGAGCCTGCTTGAAAGCCAGTATCGGGCCTTGCAGGAGGCGCAACTTGATTGAGGCATACCTGCAGTCGCTATTAGATGCCGTCGCACTGAACGCGAAGGTCGGCGGCTTTGTTTTGTCTCTTGTTCACTTCAAAACACCTGACATACCAATCCCTTCAAGTATTCTGATTCAGGGAAGGTAAGCAAGATTGGGTGGTCGGAGACTTGGGAGAGCTTTTCGATGATCTGCACTTCGCGGCCGGCGTCAAGGCTGGCTCCGAAGAGCACCTTCTGGAAGAGGTCGGGGCTCACCAGGCCTGAGCAGGAGAAGGTGAAGAGGATACCGCCAGGAGCGATGATCTGCATGGCCAGGAGGTTGATGTCCTTGTAGCCCCGACAGGCCGATTCCACCTGATCCTGGGAGTAGGCGAATTTCGGCGGGTCGAGGATGATCAGGTCAAAGGTCCGCCCCTGATCGCGGTAGCCCCGCAGCACTTGAAATACGTCCCCTTCCACGTACTCGTCGTCGCGGTCAGTGAAGCCGTTGAGAGCTATGTTGCGCCAGGCCAGCTCCAGGGCCTCGGCCGAGGACTCGACGTTGGTGATGCGCCCGGCCCCGGCCGCGGCGGCGTAGACGGCGAAAGCTCCCGTGTAGGCGAAGCAGTTGAGCACCTCCTTGCCTGGACAGTACCTGGTTAGCTTCTGACGGTTCTCTCGCTGGTCAAGATAGAAGCCGGTTTTATGCCCCCTTTTGACGTCCACCAGGAAGCGATGACCGTTCTCCGTTACCTCCACCAAGTCAGGCGGTTCCTCCCCATGCAGAAGACCGCTGACCTGGGCCAACCCCTCCTTCCTCCGCACCTCCACGTCGCTCCGCTCGTAGATGCCCCTGGGCTTCAGCAAATCAGCTATCAGACCCACCAACTCGGCCTTCCACCGCTCGATTCCCAGGGTGAGAAATTGGACCACCAGGTAATCGCCGTAGCGATCGAGAACCAGGCCGGGCAAGAGGTCGGATTCGGCGTTGACCAAACGGTAGGCGTTGGTGGCCGGATCATCGGCCAGAGCCTGCCGGCTGGCGCAAGCCCGCTCCAGCCGGCGTTGCCAGAAGTCCCCTGCGATGACTTCGCCCTTGTCCCAGGTGAGGAGGCGCACCGCAATCTGGGAGCGGCGGTTCAGGTAGCCCTGGGCCAGGAAGTGTCCCTGGCAGTCGGCTACCTCTACCACCCCCCCGTCGGCGACCTCTCCCTCGATGCGCTTGATGGCCCCGGAGAAGATCCAGGGATGTCGGTTCAGGACCGGCTTCTCCCGGCCCCGTTTTAGGACGACTCGTGCCATGGCTTTTGAAGTTGGAAGTTGGAAATTTGAAGTTTGAGCTTTAGATTTTGAGCTTCAGATGCCTCTTGCCAAGCTGGTTCAAGGATGATACAATTCATAGCAGTGAAAGGAAACACGCCATGAACAGGGAATACCCTGAGGCCCCCATCGTCGCCGTAGGCGTGGTGGTGAAACGAGGCCGCGAGGTGCTCCTGGTGCGGCGGCTGAACGAGCCCAGCCGGGGCCGTTGGAGCCTGCCCGGCGGCGTGGTCGAGCTGGGGGAGACAGTGCGGGAGGCCGCCCGGCGGGAGGTGCAGGAGGAGTGCGGGCTACAGGTCGAACCGGGCGAAGTCCTGGCCGTCATGGCCAACATCGTTCGCGACGAGGCAGGCCGCGTCCGTTTCCACTACGTCCTCATTGACCTCCTGGCCGAATACGTCGGCGGCGAGCTGGCACCGGCTTCGGACATCGGCGATGCCCGTTGGGTTAGCAAGAAGGAGTTAGGAGAGCTCGACGTGACCGAGAAGGCCAGGCAGTTTGTGCAAGAGGTGCTCAGCTCAGCGCCGAGCTAAAGCTCGACGCTAAAAGAGCAAAGCCCTTCGGGCTAAAATTTAGCCCCTGAAAGGGGCTTTGCCCTTTCAGCCTGGTGCTTCAGCGCCAGGCATGCGTTCGATCATCCGCAGGAGCTCTGCCTCCTCGATCATGGGCACGCCCAGCTCACGGGCCTTGTCGTATTTGGTGCCGCCAGGGGCCTCTCCCACTAGCAGATAATCGGTGTTGCTGGAGACTGACCCTGCAACCTTGCCACCGTGGCGCTCGATCAGCGCCTGGGCCTCATCGCGGCTCATGGAGGGCAGGGTGCCAGTGATGACGAAGGTCAAACCCGCCAGGGGCTGGGATATGGCCTCCTCGACCTCCCGCCTCTCTTCCATCCTGACCCCAGCCTGCCGCAGCTTCTCGATCAGCGCCCGGTGCCGCTCCCGTCCAAACCACTCCACGATGCTACCCGCCGTGTTAGGCCCCAGGCCCGGGATGGTCTGTAATTCCTCCTGCGTAGCAGCCATCAGTTCGTCAATGGACGAGTAATGCTCGGTCAAGAGCTGAGCTACGACACTCCCCACGAAGCGGATGCCCAGGGCGGTGATAAGACGCCAGAGGGGTCGGTCCTTGGAGGTCTCGATAGCAGCCAGAAGGTTGTCGGTGCTCTTCTCAGCGAAGCCCTCCAGAGACAGGATGTCCTCTCGCCGAAGATAGTAGAAGTCGCCCACGTCCTTGAGCAGCCCCTCTTTCACGAACTGCTCCGCCATGCGGGAGCCGAAGCCCTCGATGTCCATGGTCCCCCGCGAGGCGAAATATTCCACCCGCCGCACCAACTGAGCAGGGCAGGCCGCGTTGACACAATAATGGGCCACCTCGCCCTCGGGCTTCACCACCGGCTCGCCGCAGGCAGGGCAGCGGTCAGGCATGTGGAAGACCATCTCCTCGCCGGTGCGAAGGTCCACGATAGGTCCCTCCACGTAAGGGATGACCTCCCCGGCCCGTCGCACGGTGACGGTGTCGCCGATGCGGATGTCCTTGCGGTGGATGTCTTCCTCGTTGTGGAGGGCCGCCTGCCTGACGATGACTCCCCCCACTTCCACTGGCTCCAGGATGGCGAAGGGGTTCAAGGTGCCAGTGCGGCCGACGTTGATGCCGATGTCCAGCAGCCTGGTCGTGGCCTCCCGGCCAGGGAACTTGTAGGCCACGGCTCCACGGGGGGCGTTGCCCACCGCTCCCAGGTGCTCCTGGAGCTCCAGGGAGTTGATCTTGACCACCACCCCGTCTACCTCATAGCCGAGGGTATCCCGCTTCTTCATCCATTCGTGACAGTAGGCCACAACCTCCTCGAAGTCCGGAAGCAGACGGTTATCGGTATTGACGGGGAAGCCCATTCGCTTGAGATACTGAAGGGAATCCCACTGAGTGGTGACGGCGACCCCCTCGCTGTCCACCACGGCGTAGGTGAAGATGGAAAGGGGACGGGAGGCAGTGATGCGAGAATCGAGTTGGCGCACTGAGCCAGCGGCAGCGTTACGGGGATTGGCGAAAGTCTTCTCGCCCAGCTCCGCCTGGCGGCGGTTGAACTTCTCGAACTGGTCAATGGGCATGTAGGCCTCGCCCCGCACCACCAGACGGGCTGGCGGCGGACCATCGGGCGAGACAGGGATGCGCAAGGGAACGCCCCTGATGGTCTTGAGGTTAGTCGTGACATCCTCCCCCTCGACGCCGTTTCCCCGCGTCGCACCTTGAACGTAGTGTCCATCTTCGTAAGTGAGCACCACCGTCAGGCCATCAATCTTAGGCTCCACCACGTACTGCAAATCCTTTGGAGTCACCCCTTCCGGCAAGAGTTTGCTGATGCGTTCCAACCAGGCTCGAAGCTCCTCTTCGTCGAAGGCATCGCTCAGGCTGAGCATCGGTTTGGGATGGCGCACCTTCTCGAACCTATCCAGTGGTTCGGCACCCACCCTCTGGGTGGGTGAATCCGGGGTAACCAGCTCAGGGTAGGCCGCCTCCAGCTCCTGTAGCTCCCGCATCAGCTTGTCGTACTCGGCGTCGCTGACCACGGGGGAGTCCAGCACATAATAGCGGTAGTTATGGTAACGTATCTCCTTACGCAGCTCCTCGATTTGCTCGATGATGCTCATCTTCCATAACTCCTGGCCATCTTTCCCTGATTATAACACCTTTGCCAGCCGCTTGTCAAAAAAAGGGGGTAACGAGTCAACGAATCTACGAATCCACGAGTTAGAGAACTGTTTGACAAAAACAGGGGGTGATTGTAGAATGAAGCTACGATGATACCCAACTACGACAAACTGAGCCTTGTGGTAAGTGTGATATTGCTTTGTCTGGCCCTCTCCCTGATCATCGAATTGCCGACTGAGACTCTCTCCTTCGTCGTCCTGGGCTCACCTCTGACGATCCGATTCTCTCAGAACTGGCCGCTGGCTGCGCTATTGGCCAGCATGGCCTGTATCGGCACTGACTCCATCATACGCCTTCACCCCCTGTCCCGAAGAGGGGAGCTTCCCTATACTTTCGTTTTCTGGATCCTCCCTGGCCTAGCGACACTGTTGGCAACACTCCTCTTGCCCCGAGCCCCAAACCAAATCTACACGCTGGGCGGCTTGGCTATGATGGGGCTCCTTCTCCCGTTGATTATCACTGCCGAGTACCGTACCGTTGATCCCGCTGCTCCTGGCTACAAGGCAGCCCAATTGGGCCTGAACTTCATCGCTTACCTCGTGGCCCTCGTCCTCTTTGGCCTCATCCACGGGAGCAAAGCCAACGAGTTGTTGTCGGTTCTAGCCGCGCTGGCCGGGAGCAGCCTGCTGGCCCTGGATCTGCTGCACGGCGCTCAGCAGGACCTTAGACGAACCAGCCTCTACGCCCTGATCGTCGGCCTGGTCATGGGGGAGATCGTTTGGGCCTTGAGCTACTCGAGCATGAACAGCTTGACTGCTGGAATCCTCCTGCTGCTCATCTTCTACCTTATCACTGGCCTCTCCCGGCAGGGTCTCCTAGAGTCACTCAATCGGCGGATCCTCATCGAGTTCGCTTTGGTGGCCCTGATCGGCCTGGCGCTGCTCCTCAGGTACACCCCTTGAGCTGCCCTCACAGCTCAACCTCCATGCCTAGCCTCAGCATCTCGGCCTGCGTCAGCACCGCGCAGGCTACTGACACGTCCTGCACGGCGTTGCCCACCGACTTGAAGAGCGTGACCTCCTCAGCACTCGCGCGCCCTGCCTTGATGCCAGCAGCGATCTCTCCCAGCTCGGCATAGATGTGGTCTTCCGTGATCAGGCCCTTCCGAATGGGGATGATCAGATCGCCTGTCTCGGCCAGGCATCCCTCCCGCGAGTCCACCACCAGCCTGGCCCCTGTGACTGTCTGCTCAGGAATCTCCTGCATCTCCGGCGTGAAGGAGCCGATGGCGTTGATGTGGGCGCCTGGCTTGAGGTCTCCATCGGCAAAGATGGGCGTCTTAGAGGTGGTGGCGGTGCATAAGACGTCGGCCTCACAGGCTGCCTCCGCCGGGGAAGAAGCGACCTTAAGGTCAGCGGGGACCCTCCCCTTTCCCCCCATCTCCTGGGCGTACCTTTCCGCCGCCTGGGGGTTGACGTCGTAGACCCAGGCCCTTTCGATGTCCCGCACCTCGCAGACGGCCAAAAGCTGGGTGCGCCCCTGGACTCCTGCCCCGAAGATGGCAGCCACTTTGGCCTCCTTCCTGGCCAAAAGGTCGGTGGCCGCCCCCGAAGCCGCGCCGGTGCGCAGCGCCGTAAGATAGGTCCCGTCCATTACCGCCACCGGCCGCCCGGTAGACGCCTCCACAACGACCACCAAGGCGAAGATGGTCGGCAATTCCATCTCCAAATTACAAGGGAAGACGGAGACGATCTTGACTCCCAGGTCGTCGCTTTCCGAGAGGTAGGCGGGCATGAAGAGGGTCACCCCCTCGTGCCTTTCCACCGGCAGCTGGGTGCGAAGGGGCACCACCGCTTTCCCCGCCGAGAGCTGGGCAAAGGCTCCTTTCACGATCTCAATAGCCTCCCACATGGGGACGGCTTGCTGGACATCCTGTTTCGAGAGAACTCGTAGCTTCATCTATCCCTCCTGTGCCAAAAACTTCGAGGGCTCAGAGACGATTGTTCCATCACCTGGGCTTGGTTTATTCACAATTAACATCCAGGTACCGCGCGGCGCACCGTTGGGACAAGCAGCCTACGGAGTCGGCGGTTGTGTGCCCAACTCAAAATTATCAAACTCGAAGACGGCTTTGTCTCCTGCATTAGGAAATCCTATCACCAGACCGACGATGCCGCTGCTGAATTGACTGTCATCCGCCTCGCCGACGAACTCATCATTGATGAAGAATTCGAAGTGGAATCCTTCACCTCTGACCGCCAACTGATTCACCTCACCGGGGTGGATGGCCGAGGTCTTGGTCCAATCGATTAAAGTAGTCCACTCATCCTGGTCCAGCAATTCGAAGGTAAAGTACTGATCATCGTTTATTTGAAACAGATAAAAGTTGTTACGATCAAGCCGTCGGAACAACAGTCCGTACAAGCTACTTTTGGTACCGCTGACCCGCTTGGTGTCCACAATCAAGTAAAAGTCGGAGACCGGGTCAACTTTGGGTACAGCCGAAAATCGGGAAGGCTGATAGGCTTGAACTTCCCAGCGATATTTGCCGTTGGTGATGGACCTACTTCCAGCAATGAATTGATCGCGGTAATCGCCCACAAACCACTCGTTTGAATTGTCATCGAACGAGTCGGTGAGTCCACTACCCAAGCGCACAGGTGCCGTAGGAGTTGTGGTCGTTGCAGATGCGGCTGGAGGCACCCCGCTCTTTGGAGATTCCCAGTTACCTGAGCAGACTGTCCCTGCCCAAGCTACTCTCCAGGTGCCATTAGCGCGCGTCCCAGTCTCGTCGAACTTCCCACTGACGGTTATCTCGTCGAACAAAGAAAAACTCGGCCACAACCCGCCAAAGGTCAACTCGTAGTGCCCCGACACTTGGGGGCTAACAGTAAATTGCCCGTCAGTAATAGTCCCTGTATTGTTCGTATCAGGTAACCAGTCTCCATGTAACCATCTTTCATTTGCAGTGCTGCTTCCACACTGGAATTGCTTGAAATGGAAAGAGGCCAGGGTTACGACTGTGCTATCCGGAGCCACCTTGAACGCGAATTCGCCTAACGACTCTGCCGCAGCAATCCACTCACCTGGTTGGGGGGATATCGGTGTTGGTGCGGGTGTAGCAAACAAACTCTGCATAGCACCGCAACCAATGACTGACAACACGAACAACGTGACCAGGAGGGGGCAAATCATTCGCTGCAGCAATTGTTCGCGATTCATCTTTTCTGCTTTCATTCGTCGCTATGGGCTGACTACGAATTGAGCCGAATGTCGCCAAACGCAACAGCCCGCCGACCACGCCTGAACCACGCGCGAAGTGAAGACAACTTCCAACTGTCCCAACCAACTTCACCTGAAAGTCGCGTACGGGGCATTGTCGGCGTGCGGGTGTTCTGCGTTCGTGCATCGTTGGTTTAGTCACCGCTAGGGCAACGCACTCGTTTGTCCCAATTGTCGCGCCAATTGCGCAGCGTGAATCGTGTCGTGGCAGACAACACGTAGAGTCTGATTGCTGATGGTGATGCGCCCACGCTCTTGGTGCTGACCCGTGCGCTCCCATTCGGCTGGAGTCAGTGCCGCCAACTCGGCGATGTGGCTCGTCCGCAACCGCACGAAAGCCGCCAGTGCTTTACGCAAGTTATCTGCTGCGTAGTTGCGCTCTCTAGCCCATTGTTCTTGGTCGTAAGCGGCAATGAACGGGTCAGCCTCATCACGCATCAACCTCATTCGCTCTAGCACACGCTCCTCATTATCACGCAGGTGACAGACTACCTCAAGCACTGACCAACCATCATCGCCGCCGCGTAGGGCTTGAGCCTGCTCCTGCGTACAACCTTGCAATAACGCCTGAAACACAATGGGCATAGCACGAAGGGCATCCACTAAATAGGAATAGGTATCCTGCATTCGCATCCTCTTACTTTTTATAGATTCATGGTGCAATTCCACCCGACTCGCTGGACGACGCCCCTTGGATTGGAAGGGCATGACGGGGAACGCTGTAGCACGCCGCCACGCCCAACGCGCCACGCGAAATGAAGCCACCGTCCAACTATGCCAACCAGCCGAGCCAGAAAGCCGCTGTCTTTCCCGCCCCGTTAGACCCGATGCCTGCCCTGAGCATAGTCGAAGGGATGCCCAGGATCTCGCCGTCATTGACCTCGAAATCCAGATGATCAACTGCTGTCAGACCGCCCCAGTCTTGGCAAGGCCTACTTGACCATCTCGAACTCCCCAGTGTCGCTGATAACATAAGCTACATGGACTGTGCCCAACCGGTCGCCCTTCTCGTCGTAGCCAATGATGTTGCCCGTGACGCCTGGGTAGTCCTTGAACCTGGTGTGCAAGTACTCAGCCATCTTGTCAGAGTCAGTGGAGTTGGTCTGCTTCATGGCCTCCACTATAACGTTAAGGGCATCGGCAGACATCACCCACCAGATGCTGGCCGGGGGCTCGCCATACTTGGCAACGAAGTCGTTGTAGAACTTCGTGGCCACGTCGCCGGGGATGTCCTTGGGCAGCGGCTCGGTTGTAACGTAGGTGCCCTTAGCCGCATCCAGCCCGGAGATCTCGATCAACTCCGGGTTGTTGTTGGCGTTGCCCATCACCCACTGGAACTTGGTCCCTAGCTCCTTGGACTGCTTGAGCAGCAGCCCTCCCTGCGGGTGATAGCCGGTGAAATAGACAACGTCCGGGCCAAGGCCGTCAATCCTGGTCAGGATGGGCTTGAAGTCGGTGTCCTCAGGGTTAATGGCGTCAATCAGCAGCGAATTGCCGCCAGCCTCCTTATAGTATTTCTCAGCCCACTCGGCCAGGCCCTTGGCGTAGGTGAAGTTGTCGTGGAGGAAGGCCGCTGTATCTGCCCCCAGTTTCTCCAGCATGAAATTAGCAGCGAACAGGCCCTGTCTATCATCCAGGAAGCAGGCGCGGAAGAAGCGCTTGTAGCCTTTCGTAGTTAGACGGGTCGCCGTCGCGGATGGGGTGATCTGCAGCAGGCCGGCTTCGTTGTAGATGGCAGAAGCGGGCTCAGTGCAGGTCGAGCTATAGCTGCCAATCACTGCGACTACACCGGCCGACACCAACTGGTTAGCGCACTTAGAGGACTCATCGGGCTTGCCCACGTCGTCGCACTTCACGATCTCGATCTTGCGGCCACCAAGGATGCCGCCCGCATCGTTTACTCGATCGCGGATCAACTCGACGCACTTGACGAAGCCCTCGCCCTCATAGGCAAACTCGCCGGTGATAGGCGCCTGCAGGCCGATCTTGATGGGCTCCTTGGCCGCGGGCTTGCAGCCAGCTACTATGGACACCAATAACAAAAGGGTGAGCGAAACCAATAGTTTCTTAGCCATGACTCGCTCCTCCTTTGTTTTTGAACGGACTCCTATCTTGCAGAGTCGGCTTTCGCTTCCCTGTCACCCAGTGGGCTAGGGAGACCAATCAAAGCACCATCTTCTCTCCTGAGATTACCACCTCTCCCCTGGCGAACCGTTGGCAACTGAAGGGATTGTCTTCGTCGGACATCTGGCCGGTGATCATGGCCACCACGTAGCGGCTGCCCTCAGGGGCGCCCATGATGCCGTGGCCGCTGTAGCCCAGATTGAAGAAAAGGCCCTCGACATCAGGAGAGGGGCCGAGGATAGGTTTTGAGTCGGGGGTACAAGTGTACTGGCCAGCGCTAAGGAAGACGCCGTCGCGGGTGAGCCGCCCAACCACTTCCTCCCAAAAAGACGCTAGCTTCGATATTTCCTCAATGACTATAGCCGGAAAGGCCCAGTCGGTAGGCACTTTCTCCAGGGGTTCGCCGGGCTCCTCAGGAGTGGCCCAACCCAAAGCACCTCCTCCCACCTCGGGCCGCCAATATGCTCCCAATGGGAGAGAGATGGTCATGGGAGCATCTTGTGGGATCGCAGAGTCCTGGCCGATGATCACCTTCTGGCGTCGCAGGATGGTCAAGGGCAACTCCACGCCAGCTAACCTGGCGACCTGACCAGAGAATGGCCCGGCGGCAATAACCGCCATTCGGGTGGAGATGGGGCCACGATTGGTCTCCACTCCCCTTACACCTTGGCTGTCCAATTTGATCCCTGTGGCTTTGGTGCGCAAGAGAAACAAGGCTTCGCTGCCTTTAGCAAATCCGTGGGTTAGCTCGTGGGTGGAGAGCCAGCCATCGCGGGCCCGGTAGGTGGCAGCGGTTACTTTGGGAGAGGCCCAGGGGAAACGTCGTCGTACCTCATCCCCGCTTAGAAACTCCACGTCGTCCAGGCCGATACTCTGCTGGTGCTCGACCTGAGCGCGTAGGGTCTCTGGGCCTTCGGTAGCGTCAGTGTAGAAGAGGTAGCCTTGCTGGTGCAAACTAATGTCATAGCCTGGCACACCAATCACCTCAGGGAAGTTCTCGAAGACCTCGATAGAGGCTTTCATCATGGCCACATTCTCCGGCTCGCTAAACTGGGCCCGGAAACATTCCTCTGAGGCTGCGGTGGTTAGGGTGGCCAGGCCGTCCCGCATCTCCAGCACCACTGTCTCTAAGCCAGCTCTTGAGGCATAGAAAGCAGTGGCTGTCCCCAGAATGCCTCCGCCGATGATCACCACCTCGGCTTGTCTGGGGAATTCGCTCGTGTCTGGAACAATGATCTTACCCATCTATTTCCTCCTAACGTCGTTGTTGTGAGGGTTCTTTTTGATCCCTTGCTACTCTGCACAAGAAGTATGCTACAATCCCCGAAATTAGTCAAAAAACCACCCCCTCCCAACCTCCCCCTACGAGGGGGAAGTGAATGTTGCTCCCCTCCCTCGCAGGGAGGGGCTGGGGGAGGGTGGAGCTTCCATCCGAGAACCCTCCCCCTCCCAGCCTCCCCCTACGAGGGGGAAGAGTTCGGAATGGCGTCTAAACAACGCGCTTTTCACCGATCACCTCCTCGGCCTTGATTCTCTCCAACCGGAAGGGGCTGAGGTCGAGGTCGGTCTGGCCACTGGTGATGAGATCCGCCAGTATCCGCCCCACGGCCGGCGATTGCATGAAGCCGTGGCCACTGAAGCCCACGGCGCAGTAGAAGCCTTCCACACCGCCGATGTCCTTGCCGATGATCGGGTTGTCGTCAGGGGTGACCTCATAGAGGCCGCCCCAGCCGCGCATAAAGTCCGCTCGATCGAGGACCGGCGCGCGGTACGCGGCCTTTTCCGCCACCTTGACCAGAAACTCCAGATCGAAGTTAGTGTTGAAACTGGGAGGCTCATCTTTGTCGGTCATGCCCATCAATATGCTTGCCCCCTCCCGCCTGAAGTAGAAACTGGGGGCAAAGTCAATGATCATAGGGATTTGCCTTGGCAGCTCATCAAAGGGCGCAGTAACGAAGACCTGGCGCCGGTAGGGCACAACAGGCAACTCCAAGCCGACCATGCGTCCCACCTGGGCTGCCCAGGGCCCGGCGACGTTGACTGCCACCGGGGTCGCGATCTCTCCTTCATTGGTCACCACCGCCCTCACCTTCCCCTTACTCACATTTATGTCGAGGGCTTCCGTCTCTTCACAAATCCTCACTCCCAGACGCCTGGCCTGCTTCGCGAAGCCCATGGCCACGCTGTAGGGATCGGCGTAACCATCGCGAGGGCAAAACGTGCCTCCCAAGACATCGTCGAGATAGAGATAGGGAGCCATGTCGCGGATCTCCTGTGGCGACAAGAGGCGCACCGGCACACCCATGCGCTGTTGTACCGCCACGTTGGCCTGGAATTCGGCCCAGTCCTTGGGCTCTGTGGCCAGGAACAGGTAGCCATGCTGCCGGAAGTCTATCTCCGTATCGAACTCCTCCGCAAAGTGTTCAAAGACCCGGAGGCTCTCCATGGAGATGCGGATGTTGGACTCAAGGGAGAACTGCAGTCGGATTCCACCGGCTGACAGGGCCGTGGACCCGGAGGCCAGTTGATCCCTCTCCACCAGCACGACGTCCTTGCAACCCCGTTTGGCCAAATGATAGGCGGTACTGGTCCCCATGACCCCACCGCCGATGATCACCACACTTGCCTGATTAATCATTTACTCTTCAACCAGCGCAAACTCCCAGGCGCACCAGTATTCGTCAGGGTGTGGATCGGGTGGGCAGGCAATGCAGCGGGTTTGGAAGCGAGAGTCAATCGTGCGCGCGAAGTTAGCATATTCTACCACTCCCACCGGTTTACAGGGAAAATCCGGCCGGTCATCCCGCTTGCGCGCCGCCTGCACCCGGCACTCGTTCATGCGAAAGACGATGGTGCGCTCATCCACGTCTATGATCTCTTGCACGTTCAGGAAGGCGTAGAGGCGGTACTGCAGCGCCTCTTTCAGAGCCGGAATCCCGCCACCGGGCTCGATACCCAGGTGCTGCATGATGCGTTTGGCCTCGATAACCGTGAACCTCTCCCAGGCTTTGGCATCCAGTTCGATAGCCATATCCAGGCCGAAAGCCTCTTCGACAGCCAGGAACCAGAGCCCGTCGTGAGCCAGCCAATTCTTGGCGGCATTCTCCACCAAGCCAATCAGTTCTTCTTTGGACAACTGAAGCAACAGATCCCGGTTAGTCATGGAGCTCCCTCCCCTTGCCTATATTTCTTCTTCTGTGCTCAACTGACTCAACAAAACACGCACTGTGAGCAGAAACTCGCCCGGTTGCTGCACGGTGATGGTGCCAGCAGGCGGAGAGTAGTGGCGTACATTGAAAGTCAAGAGATAGAAACATCTCTCCCGCAGCGCCGTGACCAGGATGGGCAAGTCCTTCGGGTCAGACTGGCTGGCATAAGGAAGCAGATCGGCTGGCTCCGGGTCAGGTACCACGCGCAGGCAGCGGCTGACCAACAGACGGAACTCGGGCAGCTTTGTGGGTAACTTGTCGGCCAGATTACGCTCCACCTCAGTCACGGCCTGCTGAGACGTAACGCATTCAATCAGAGTGATCTCGCCCATGCGCAGCACGACATGGCTGGCGCCGTGCTCAGACGGTGCCGCTGCTCCAGCGAAGATGACGTCGGCATCCAGGAAGACGGTTGGCTTACGTATCCTGGCCACCGTACTTCTCCGCCGTGTAGCGCTCGCGCTGCTCGCGCAGTCCTTTGAGCATATCCTCCACGCTCAGTCCTGCCTCGAGGCGCGCTCGTTCGATCTCTCGTGCCAACTCGGGCACCATTGGCGTCATCGGTGTCAGCACGAAGATGCCATCCAGGTCTACCAGGCGAAAGGTATCGCCCGGCCTGATGCTATAGCGCTCACGTAGCTCAACGGGCAAAGTTAGCGTACCCCTCTGACGTACCTGTACTGTAATGTCCATCAAATTGTCTCCCATCTGTATTTCTGCTTTATCTGATTCCCAGCATAATCTGATTATACACCAGAGGGATGCCGGAGTCAAATTTACTCCGGCATCGTCCACTAGCAGAGGTCGTGGCGTACCAGTTCTTTCTTATCAATTCTCATAGCCCCTCCATGAGGCGAACAAGCAAATCAGCGAACGACGCTCTTCGCCATTCGCTGATCCGTCATGGGTCACATCGGTGCACAGGGCTAATAAGAGTTGCTCGGCCATGCTCGCTCCAGGGCTGCCTGGTTTTCAGCTACGTACTGCTCGATCTCGCCAGGGTGATCGTAGTAATAGCCGAGCGCGTCGTGAACTTCGGCCAAGGTCAGTATGCCTTCGTACTCCTCAACAATCTGCTCCGGGGTGAGGCCACGTTGCGTCAGCACGACGATAGTCTGGACGGTGACGCCCTTTCCTCGGATGATGGGCTCGCCTCCCTTCACCCCTTGCACCCGTGCGATGTGGGCGTGGGTGGTAGACAGCATTGGCTTCTTCTGATCGGCAACCAGCCCCTCCACCTGCTGGGTCAGCGTTTCCACTGCTTGCCGTAACCAGGCCAGTTCGTCGTAAACCTGCTGTGCTTCAACCGTTGTGCTCATCTTATCCTCTCCCCTCCGAGCGTTTTCGTCCAACCCAACTCTACCACAACTCTTTCCTCCTGGCAACCGCCGGTGGCGCGAGGTCGAACAAGTCACCGGCGAGGATGCCGTCATAGGCCTGGCCGTCGCTTGTACTGAGCTCTTAACGGTGATTCGTCACCATCGCCTTAGCACTCGTCCTATACCAGCTTGACCCTGACGTCCGCCACGAAGGACATCGTTTCCAGGTGAACCTTGCGCACGGCTGTCTCGTAGTCGTCGCTCGTCAGGTGAACGGGAACCAGGAAACCGTCGCGCCTCTGGCCCAACACTCTGGCATCAGTGACGAAGGCCATAGAGGACACCGATACGCCCACGCCCTCCGGCACGACCAGCCTGACGTTGCCCACAAAACCAAAGACACGGATCCGCGTCTCGCCCAGGGGTATCTCTGCCTGGGTCATGTCCAGACGCACGTCCCCCACAAAGAGCCAGATCTCCTCGTCGGCCACCTGCCAGGCCCCGCGGCGGCGGATGGGGCCGAACACCCTCAGCCAGAGCGCGGTGTCGGGGCCGACCAGCCGCGGACGAAACAGGATCCATATCCCCAGTAGGATCAGTCCCGCCGGGAAACAGAGGTCCCCCACATCAACGTCGAACACACTTCCGAGCAGGAACATCAGCCCGACAAGTATGATCAGGATACCGAACAGCATTTGCCCTTGATTGCGCATCTTTTCCTCCTTCAGTTGTTCTCGCTTGCTCGCACCCACCCTACGCCCTGGCCTTCGCCACCACGAAGGACTTGCGGAGCAGAAGCCACTAGAGCTGCTCCATATAGCCCATCGTGTCCAGCCCTCCGCGGCGCATGATGTCGCAGGCGTTCGCGATGGCGTTGCGGAGTTCTTCTCGGGTCACAGGGGTCTCCTACTGGGTGACAGTGCTACTCTACTGGTAAGACAGCGATGGGGGGGGCGCTACACCACTGGCTGAGCTTCTCTGAGCTTGATGATCAGTTTGGTGCCACGCAGGAAAATCTCATTGTCTTTCACAGTGATGGGGGCTCTCGGCTGATCAAAGACGATGGTATCGCCCCGAACAACCCCGGTGAGCTCAACGGTCTCCTGAACAGATTCCGCCTCCAGGTCTGCCAGAATCTCGCCAAAGGCGGTGAATGAGACAGCATCTGGCCCACCATGCTCGATGTACCCCTCGATCAACTCATCAAACTTTTCGATGGTTAACCCTCCCAGTACTTTACGCTCACTCATTGCTCTTCTCCCTTCGTTTGTGCTTGAAATTGCAATACTCTGGCTTTCCACATGTCATACTCAGCCAGAACCCACTTCTGACCTCGAATGGTGAAGCTGATGACCCGAGGAAACAAGTCTGGTGCTTGGGGGACAGTTCCCGGAATCGTATCGCCGTTGATACATCTCCA
Source organism: Anaerolineae bacterium (assembly GCA_049589355.1). GTDB lineage: Bacteria > Chloroflexota > Anaerolineae > VGOG01 > VGOG01 > JBAWAP01. Next base: position 10,114 of record JBAWAP010000156.1, on the reverse strand, counting down.
GACTTGCTCCTTCATGAAAACAACCTGCTGGTATCGGCGACGTCGGCTGTCATACAGCCGGCTGATGTACAGATCAACTGTAGGCTGGATGGCAACCAGGTCTTCGAGGAAGTAAATCGAGGATTTCACATCCCCTCTGAACTCCCCCAGGTAGAAATCGTTAGGCGCGTATCGTTCCTCTTCCAGTCGAGGGTTATGAGGGATGAACTGAATCCCAGACGCTTCCAAATCTCGAAAGACAGTGAGCTCGAACATATAACCTCTGCAGAAGGATGTCCACCAATACAAGCTGAAGATGAGAAGAAATTCTGCCCCCTCGATCCGAGCTGCATCCAACCCACTGGCCTTCAACCATTGGGCGATACTGCACGCCATCGCCGCCCGCAGCCTTTCTCCCTCCGTGTGGATGTCATCCATCCGATATAGCCGGTCGAGAAAGGAGCTGGCGTGGACTCGATCAACGAATTCGGCGTAGAACTGTGAAAACGTGTACTCCTGACTGCGAAACCGAACGGTGCTCTCGCTCAGCAAATCAACGGCTTTGAACAGAGTCCGCCATTGCTTGCCAGTCAAGGGCCTCGTCTCTGAGAGATAGCGCCGCAGGGCAGTGATGTGTCTGGTGATGAGATGTGGGTTCAGTCGAATTGATGGTTCAGTCACGGCGGTCATTAGCTCTTCGTAGGGTCAGTTGGATCGCAGTCATTTTAACACAATAGAGTGCAAAGGGCAACGGTAGATTGTATTCCTTCAGCCTCCAGGTTGTTCTCCGTCTCCTCGAAGGACTTGAGGAACAGCAGCCACGAGAACTGCTCCATGTAGTCCATGGTGGTCAGCCCTTCGCGGCGCATGATGTAGGATGCATTTGGTGAACGGTTCCTATGTGAAAAACGTTCTTATCCCCTTGCCTCCCCACCCCCGTGATGGCTCTTGCGGGGGCGAATCTGGATCAGCGAGACTTTCTCTGCTTCGTCATCCACCAGCACCGCCTCTTTCCGGTGGCTTGGGCAATCATGCGTTCCGAATTGCTATCAGGTTCCTTAGTTATGTCCGCAAGGCCAACTGATACTTAATGGTCTCCAAATCATCCACCAAGTTGTCGGCCACAGTGAGGATGGCAGGTTCTGTTTGTGGCTCTTTAACGTCCAGTTTTTTGACGAGGTAGATGACGTTACTTTTGGCTCCGTAGAATGCACTTTGCCTGGCCGTTGGGCGTGGAAGGCTGATAATGGCTTTGACGTGGGTCTGGCGAAGGATTTCATCACGCATTGGCTGTAACCCGGCATTGCAGAGAATACCTTGAGCAACGTTGACCACGATCCGTCCGCCTGGCCTGGCTAGCTCTAGGTAACGGCGCATGAATGCGATTTCTTTGCCCCCACCAAACTGGGGATTGCCGATCACGACGTCGAAGTGATCCAGGTCCACACCCTCTATAGCGAAGAGGGCATCGGTCAGGGAATCCACCTGATAGATATTGGGGCAGGCAAAGCCATGAGCATGCAGGTTCAGCCTTGCAGCATCCACAGCAATAGACTCGATGTCCATGCCAAAGACTCGATAGTAACAACATCGCTTAATGTCATCAGAAGAGGCCATCTTTTGGATTTCGTACAGTGTGCGAACCAGAAAGCCTCCGGTGCCACATGAAATATCAATGATCCGGTCAGTCGGCTTCGGGTTCGCCAGAGCGACCATGAAATCTATGACAGTGCGTGGAGTCACATAGCGGGCTCGGTTACGATCCGGATACCTTTGCACCAGGTAAACATCGAGGTTAGCACCCAGATCGCCAATTTGGAGTTGCTTCACTTGCCAATCTACAAGCATCGGGGGCTCAAAATGAGCAACAAGCGTTTTCAAGTCAGGTATTTCGGTCGGTGGGAAGATAGGTATCTTGGCTAGCTCTGCCAAAATCAGTCGGGCGTCTGCTTCGAGGATCTCTGTCACCTGATCACTTGGGGTGAAGCTCACGCGTTCGTGCACATCAGCGAATGGCACCAGATGGAACTCCTCCAGCCGAGGCCTCACAGTAACCTGGGTTTCACCATCACTGCGGATGGGTGGTCGTGCAACTTCCATAGAAGCGACGAAAATGCGACGCTTAGGGTTGTAGAAAATAGCCGTGTCCCCCTTGCGCAGGGAAGAGCGGGAAGCAGGCCAAGGAACAAAACGGGTCTGTGGGTCACTTTCTGATACGGTGCCTAGCCGACTCCAAGCGAGAGCTGATGTAGGAACCACCCAGTAGCGAGCCTTACGTGGAGCGCGCTTGCGAGGAACTTTCTTGAGTTCAGCCCGCTCAACCTTCTTGGCTTGATCGAGGGCTTGCTGCTTACGGGACTTGTGGGGAGCAAGGTTGCGCTTGGCCGAATTGTAGAACCAGACCCCTGACCCTTTTTGCTTCTGGTAAAAGCAGGGAAAGGCGCTGAGGATGGCTGCCACCGTGCGGCGGGTAGTGGGCCGGATGACATGAACTTCAGACCAGACTCGCCTGTAGTGCAAGCCACCTTCTCCATGGAGTTCGAAGACGTCAATGACAGCATCTCGGATTGTTTTTCGCGCCGCCTCCACCTTTTTGCGTAGTTCCACGAGATCCTTGAGGCGGTCTTCTTCAATGTACGTCTCTGGGTCAATCTCGCAATAGAAGGTTTTGCCTTCAAATGAATGGGCGTCGCTGGTTTTGATGTAAATCTTGAAATAATACTCTGAGCCTGCAGCTCGTTCGATGTAGAAGACACCCCCGGCCGGTACCAGGTTCTGGGCAAACCACTGAGCGAGGGAACCATCATGTCCATAGAGATAGTTAGTCGCGTTGTTCAGCCAAGCTTTGAAATGGCCGCCATATTGGTCCTCAAAAGTCAACTCGACTTTAGTTGGCACGGTAGGGAAGAGACGGCGCTCTCGTTGGTTGATTTTGAGCACTCCAGCTTGACGCAATCTATACAGAAGTACGAATTTCAGTGGTCCGATGTAGCTAGGGTCGAAAACAACTTCTTTGGGTTCCTCTTCCTCCTCCAATTCCTCGATGGACGCATCCACCAGTTCTTCTGGCTCCCACGTCTCAAGTTCCTGAACCAAGCGTTCCTCGTCAGGATTGACCCAGCGAGGGATGGGGATACCAGGTGGCTCAAAGTCTATCTCCTCAGGAACGAATTCGGCCAGCATCCACTGCTGCACGCGCGTCTGCATGAACTCATTAGGATAATCAGTCAGCACCTTCTCCAGGGCACTGTTGGCTTGAGCGAACAAGGAATGATCCGATCCAATCTTGAATACACCCTGTAGAATCCGAGTTGTTCGGGTCGAACTTGCCCCCCTGTCTTTCAGGAACCGGCGTATCCGCTGAAGGGCCTCGGCCGATGCGAAATCAATCAAGACCGGCTTGACCTCTGGCGGCTTTCGCCAGACCGCAAGGCCGTACCAGCCCCGCTCATACTGAATGATATCAGACCTGCTAAGAGTCCTGAGAACCCGATTTGCCAGTTGGTCAGCTGGGAATAGACGCTCTTGCCCAAGGTAGCGGGCAGCGCGATAAACGCATTCGCTCAGGTGGCCAAAATCAGATGGGGCACCACGCAGAACCAGCGCCTGGCGCACGACTTTGTCAGTGAATTTCTGGGGGTCAAATCGGCGATGCTTGTCCTGGAATGGATCAAGACTGTCAAAATGACGATAGATACGCAGGTCCCAACAACCGTCAATGGAGCGAAAGGCAAGCGATGCCGACATCAATTCCCGCAGTTCGGCCTGGGTTATACCCAAACCTGGGTCGAGCCGATCCGCGACTTCGGCCAAAGCAAGATAATCGTTGGCCTGCTCAAAGATTCGATATATTGCCAGCAACTTCGCATTATCATCCATGATCTGTCACTTAATTAAATGTCGTTCACAGTGTAGAAACCAGCAGCACGCAACTGACGCCCCATGCGGCGCACATCGTTGACCGTTGGCCGGTTACCCAGGATTTCGAAAGCAGCCATCAGGGCCCGGGTCCGACTTTGATCTATGGCTTTGGCAGGCGTGTTACGATAGGCGTCGCGAAGCAGGGAAAGAGCCTGTCGGAATGGCTCCTCAGCCTGGCTGCTCTCGTCCCATAGCTGCCAGAGAATCTTGCGAGACTGCTTGTAGAACTCACGATAATCCTGCTGCCCATCCCGATAGACGGCATCCTCGGCCAGAATGACCAGTTCGCCGACGAGATCAGTGACCGGCTCTGCACCTATGGTCGGCAGCCAGCGGGTCTTTCCTCGTTCTAGAGCCGCCAGACCCTTCTCAGTCACGCCGATCATCGGGAGGCGTCGGCCGTTGAAGTCTTTGTAGACCGTCGTCACGTACCCCCGTTGAGTCAACAGGTTGAAGAAGTCTCGCATTTCTTCATAGCTGTATCCACGTAGAGCTTTGAAGTACTCTGAGTCGGTTAGAGACCGCGGCAGTGCCCTCTTGTCCCAGGGACTGTAGGACTGGCCAATCAGGGTCTGAATCACCTTGGCGCGGCCGAAGCGCCCCTGAAAGTGGTGAGCAGCTTCGATGGCTACATAGCCGGGGTGGTAAACAGTGAACAGGTCCGGCAGATCAACGTCGAAGGTTGTGCTCCATGGAATGTCTTCTGGCAGTCCGCAGTTGTCACACTTGTAACAATGCTCATGGTCGGGGACCTCACCAAAGTATCTGAGAATAGCGACCCGACGGCACTCCTTGGTCTCTATGTAGCCCTCAATGAACTGATGGAGCTTTCGGCGGGCCCTCTGGACCTGAGCCAGCAGGGCAGGACGATCGAGCTCGAGTCGGTCGGCGGCGAGAAGACGTTCGGTCCTGTAGATGGTCATGCCCTTCTCCCAGGCTTTGAAGCTGAGCACCTCATCCCGATTGAGTTCGATCAGTAGTAGCTCCGTTTCTTCAAGTTCCAAGTCCAGACGCTTGCACAGCTTGGCCAAGTTGACCTTGCGCTCGCCATAGTCGGCGATGGCGATGCCCTCAAGAAGCTGTGCCAGACGGTTCCGCTGCTCAGCATCACGCACACGTGCTAACGTCTCCCTCACTGGCTCAAAAATCTTGATGGCGCAGCGGGCAGCAAAGTCATAGCCTCGCTTGATGTAGCCTTCCTTCTCCAAGATATGCAGCCCAATGCGGATAGCCTGCTCCTCAAAAGGCAGGGCCTCTGCCAGGTCGTCGTCGCTGAGATAGAGGATCTCCCCCGGCTGAGCCTTGAAGTAGTCAAAGAGGGCCTGGAGTACCTGAGGCGAGGGGATGCTCTTCTTGATGAAGTAGTCCTGAATCCGCTTGTCTCGTTTGTGATAGAGAACTACCGAGTAGGCAATGATCTGGTCGCTTCGGCCAGCGCGCCCTGCTTCCTGATAAAAGCTCTCGATGTCGCCAGGGAAATGGTAATGAATGACATAGCGGATGTCCTCTTTGTCCACCCCCATGCCGAAAGCGTTGGTGGCCACCACGACCCGGATTTGGTCGTTCATGAACATCTCTTGCACCACGTCCCGGTCATAACGTTCCATACCGGCATGGTAGGCTCGGGCAGCCACACCTCGATCCCGCAACATATCGGCGATGATGTCGGCATCACGGCGCGTGGCGACGTAGACAATGGCCGGCTCATTGGAACGGTAGAGCAGCCGCATCAGCCAGCGTTCTTTTTCCGGCTCTGTGCGACATTCGTAGACGATGAAGCGCAGATTGGGGCGGTCGAAACTATCAATGATCTCGCGCTCCTTGGACACCGTCATGCGCAACTGCGTCTTGATATCGGCCTTCACAGGCGGCGTAGCTGTGGCGGTCAAGGCCAACACTGGTGGCTGTCCCAGCTTTTCCACTGTCTCGTAGATGTAGAGGAAGTCAGGGCGAAAGTCGTGACCCCACATGCTGACACAGTGAGCCTCATCAATGACGAATTGGATAACCTCGCAGCGAGCCAGGGCTGCATGCAGGCGCTTGTCGCGGAAGCGCTCAGGCGACACATAGACCAAGCGCAGGTTACCGTCAATCATGTTCTGCATGATCTCGTCCTGCTCGGCTGCCGACTGGCCGCTGACGATGTAGTCCACACACTGGATGCGGCGTTCATCCCGCAGCTTGTCCACCTGATCCTTCATCAAAGCAATGAGGGGAGAGACGACAATGGTGAGCCCAGGCCGCAGAACAGCGGGAAGCTGGAAGGTGAGGGACTTGCCGGCCCCGGTGGGCAAGATACCCAGGGTATCGCCGCCACTGAGAACAGCGCGGATCACTTCTTCTTGTTTGCCGATGAAGCCGGGAAAGCCAAAGATGGCTTCTAGGCCTGCCAGAATATCGCCTTGGGCCTGCCTGTACTCGGCCGATGTAAAGGTAATCTGCTTGAGCGTATGCTGCTCAAGCAACTGCTGAAAGGCGCTGGTCTGGCGCAGCAAGTCAGCATCGGTGAGAGTGCCGCCGAAGAACTCCTTGATCTGTCGGTAAAGTTCGACCTCGGAGTCCGGTGTGTACCGGTGCTTGGGTAGCGAGTTGAAGACAACGTTCCGATAACTGGCCCGTCGCAGGGCCCGATCCAGGAGAACGACAACGCCGTGGTCACCGCTGCAGCGATAGAGACGACCGAAACCCTGCTTGAAACGGATCACCATGTGGGGCAGGGTGTAGCCATAAAAATCACTGCCTGTCTCTTTCTTAGCCCGTTCCATGCGGGCGGCCACCACGGGCTCGAAGAAGAGAGGGAAGGGCAGCTTTTCCAGGATGACATACGACATGCCGGGAGCATCCACTCCCTCCCACATGCCCTTCAGGCCAAACTGGACGCGGTTCTCTTTCTCGCGTAACTCCTGAACTGGACCTCGGATGCTGTCCCCTTCCCTGGGCGCATGGGGTTCCAAACCCAGGTCCATCAAGGGTCGGACGATGCGTTGATAGATGGCTTCCATGCGGACACGGGCGTTGAACAGGAGCAGAGAGCGATGGGGTTGCAGATGGAGAAGTTGGCGAATCTCCTGAGAAGCCCTTTCGATGAACTCAGCGGCCCGACGGGGGTGGTAGCGCCCCACGTTCTGAGGGATGGCGAAGAGGATATCATCCTCGGTCTGGAAAACCGAAGGCAGGATGCGGGCCTGGACCTTCTCTCGCACATCGCTTCGGTCGAGGCCGAAGCGGTTGAGGAAGAAGTCGAACCCCTGATCCACCGTAAGGGTGGCTGAGGTGAAGAGAATGGCTTTGGCCTGCTCATATACCTTAGTCCTTAGCACCCAATCAATTTTGATGGGTGCCCGGTGCAAAGCCCAGCGGAAGCTGGGATTCTCTTTGGAGGCGGGCGGCAGTTCCACCCAGTAGACGTTGTTGTAGTTGCCGACGTTGAGGATGTCGTCCATCAGACCAACGGCGTTCTCCAGCCGGAACTGCAAGGCTCTGACCTCTCCCAGAGCTTGCCGGTCTGTAGCAGGATCGACCGTGGCCCGATCAATGAGGTCGGTTAGCGCGTCGTCCAGCCCGGATAGATGCTCGGCCAGGTGGTTGTAAGCGCTTTTCACTGGCGCCCAACGGCGTTTGGTGTCCCTGACCACGTCACCCCACTGCAGGCGGTAGCGGACGGGGTAACGTTCGTCAGTCTCCCGTTCATAGGTCTGCTGGCGCACGAACTGCTCCAGCGCGTCACCGAAGGCACGCAGGTAGAAGCGAAGTTGGTTCGCGCTACGGTGCAGATTTTCGAGAATAGGGCGATAGGGACCCTGGTCAAAGTCTCGGAGAGGCGAAGGGGCAGACCCGCTACGAAGGTCCAGCTCTGATGCCAGGCGGCTCAGGTCTCTGTCGGTGATTTCCGCCTCCACCGCCATGGTCGCCGCATCTTCCAGGTTGTGGGCCTCATCGCAGACCAGGTAGTGAATCGGCGGACGGGTCTGGGTGCCCCAGTCGGCGGTGAGCAGCAGGGCATGGTTGATGACGATCAGATGGGCATCCCAGGCCTGGCGCAGCGAGGCGTGGTAGTAACAGTCGGCATGGGCGGGATCGCTGCGGTCGCAGACCTCGCGTTCGGCGCACAGACGTTCCTTCAGGTCGCTGTTGGCCTCGACGCCGCCCAGCAGGCGGTGAGGCAAAGTATAGGGAAACTCGTCCAGCACACCCTCCTGCGTCTGGTGACGCCAGGCGGTGAGGAAAGCACGCAACAGGGGATCTTCCGTCTCGTCGAGGACCCTTTGCAGGCGGACCTTGCAGACGTAGTTGGCCCGGCCCTTTAGCACGGCGTAGCGTATATCAAAGCCTGTGGCCTGCGCTTCCTCGATGGCGCCCCGAATCTGGTCTTGGAGTTGCTTGGTGTGGGACGAAATGAACACCTTGTTGCCAGTGATGAGAGACCAGACGATAGCCGGGTAGTAGAGGTAAGCTTTCGTCTTGCCCGTGCCGGTGGGTGCTTCGATGAGGTGATAGTGCTCGTCAGCAAAGGTGTGCCAGGTTAGCTCGGCCATCTGCACCTGCGAGGGGCGGTCCTCGTAGCCTGGGCCCATCTGCTCGGCCATGAGGCCACCAGGGGCAAAGATGCGCCGCACGCCTTCGGGTGAGGCGTAAGGGGTGGGATCGACATGCCTAGGGGGACCAAGTGAAGAAGCCCGAGGGAGTTCGGGCTCCGCTCGTATTTCGCCTTCATCGCATAAGACAAAGGGCGCATAGAAGGCGTTCACGGCGCGACGAACATCGGTTGGTTGGGCAGCCAAACGGGTCAACAGGCGCCGGAAGATGTCGGCCAACGCTTCTACGTCCTTCTCCGCCCGATGAGCGGCGTAGGGTTCCAGGCCGAGGAGCTTGTTGACCTGGCCTTGGGTCAGCACAGGCTGGGTGGCAAAGAGACAGACGGAAAGATCGAGGGTATCAATGAGGTTGTTGGTGATCTCCGGAAAGCCATGATGACAGCACCAATGGTTAAGTACAGGCAAATCGAAGCTCCGACCGTTGTGAGCTACCAGGGGGTCATCGCCGATGAAGGCCAGGAAGTCGGGCAGGACTGCCTCAGTGGGCGGTGCGTCGGCCACGTCTGCGTTGCCGATGTGGGTGAGGTGCTCGGTTGTCGGGTCGATCTCGCGGCCGGGGTTGACGAAGGTTTGGAACTTGGCCACTGGTTCGCCATCCTCGACCTTTAGAGCGCTGATCTCAATGAGGAGACGCCCATCCATATCGTCAGAGATGAGGGTTTCTAAGTCAAAGACGACATAGCGATCCCCTAGCCGACCGGGGCGTTGGGGGTAGTGGGCGACTTCACCTGGCTCAGACTTGATCGGTGCAATTGGAGCTTTGCTCGGCTCCTCTTCGGGACCAATCTGCACCACACCGGACGCCACCAAGGCTGCGTCGAGCCACCGACCTCCAGGTCCGCGCGCATAGACCTCGGGATTCCCGGTCAGCAGGTCCAGCAGGAAGGTCTTGGTGCCAGAATATTCCACGTCCCGCACCAGCCGCTGATAGATCTCATCCAGCGTGAGACCGTCCGGGTTATCTTGGAGATATTGGGAGATTTGCCGTCCCAAAGGGCTGTTGGCCGAAGGAGCCATCGCACGAACCCTCCGTCACACTACGTCCTTGCGTTTCCCCTCGACTACCTCAATCGTTCGTTGTACCAATTGATGGAGCAATTCCTCGGCCTGCTGTATCTTCTCACGATAGATTGGGTCTTTCTCTGCCACTGCATTTGTCACCCCCCTAGCAATGAGGGCTTCCTTCGCTCTCATTGCCTCATCATGAACTTCTGCCATTTCCCTGTATTTTTTTTCAATATGTGTCTGAACGTTCTCAGGAATTACTGGTATCTTAATCGACTTGATCTTCGCGAACGTAATCTTCGGTGCCCCGACACCTGACGATAGTCTCTCAATCTGCAATCGGCCAAAATGACATTTGAGGAACACTCCCACATAGTGTGGGGAGATGCCCTCAAACCTGATTAGATCAATGTCTTGACTGATGTTGACAGGATCGGGGAGCTTGGTAACCACCACGGTCCTTCCGATTGAGGCTACTCCCGCGTTACCGAAAAGCAAATCGTCTACTTGTAGGCGACTTCTCTGTGGGTCGTTGTGACTGTGGGGATCCACCCAGGCAGGTTTCTTTTCATAGTCGATGCCAGTCGGCATCAAGTTCTTGGTCTGTATGTATC
>JBAWAP010000155.1:0-22298 GCA_049589355.1 Anaerolineae bacterium | reverse complement strand
CCGGAGGGCAAGCAGGTTGTGGACAAGCGAGCCAAACGCAAGGCCCAGGGCATCTATTACACGCCGCAGTTCGTGGTGCGCTACATCGTGGGGCAGACGCTGGGCCGTTTGCTGGAGGAGCGAGACTACGAGCAGGCGCGCCAGGTAAAAGTGCTCGACCCTGCCTGCGGCTCCGGCTCCTTCCTCATCGAAGCCTTCGACGTGTTGGACCGCTACCTGGCCGGGGTGCGTGGGCAGCATGCTCCCCTCCCCTGTTTTTCGGGGGAGGGGCCGGGGGTGGGGGCTGCCGGGGACATACACGACTTCGCCCGCCGCATGGAGATCCTGACCGGCAACCTGTACGGAGTAGACCTGGACGCCCAGGCGGTAGAGATTGCTAGGCTGAACCTGTTGCTCAAGGCTGTGAACCAGCGCGGCGAGTTGCCCAGGCTGGACAACATCCGCCAGGGCAACAGCCTCATCAGTGGCACGCCCGAAGAACTGAAAGCTGCCTTCGGCCCCAACTGGCGCGACAAACACTCCTTCAACTGGGAAGAGCAGTTCCCCAGGATCATGGAACGGGGTGGCTTTGATGTGATCGTGGGCAATCCGCCCTACATCCGCATCCAGACCTTGCCCAAAGACGATGCCCGCTGGTACGGCGACCACTACCAGGCAGCGGGCGGCAGCTACGACATCTACGTGCTGTTCGTGGAGCGGGCGCTGGAACTGCTGCGTCCCGGCGGAGTCTTTGGGATGATCTTGCCCAACAAGTTCTTCCAGGTTGACTATGGTAAGCAATTGCGCAAGCTACTGAGCCAACAGAAAGCTGTGTCGCACATTGTGGATTTCGAGCACGCTCAGGTGTTTGAGGATGCCACGACGTACACCTGCTTGCTCTTCCTGCGCAAAGAGCCGACTGAGAGGATGCTCTATATAGCGGCGGGCGACTGGTTGAAAGCCGAGGCGGAGCAGCCTGCAATGCTGTCCGACAGCCTACCAGAAGTTCATGTGGATAGCCAGCTACTGACTGATGAGCCTTGGATGTTCCTTTCAGAGCTGCAAGCGCAGATCAGGGACAAGCTGATTTCTTACGGGGCACCTCTGCTCGATCTTCCGGCGAAGATGAGTCGTGGGTCAAGCAGTGGAAACGACAGGGTCTTCATGTTGAAACGTGGGCGGGATGGCGACACATATTTCACAGATGATGGAGAAGCAGTGAGGATAGAAGCTGACCTCTTGCGGACGCCGCTTTTCGCCACAGATTTCAACCGTTACAGTTTCGCCCCACAAAGCGGAAAGGCCATAATCTTTCCATATCGTAAGAGTGGTCGAAGCAGCTTTGTATTGCTGTCAGAGGTTGAGCTAGAGAAACAATTCCCGAATGCGTATAGCTACCTACGCTCCAGAAAGGAAGTACTGGAGCAACGGAAGCAATTCAAGGCATGGTATGGCTTCAGTGCTCCTCGGAACCTCGCTGTGCATGACCGGGCACATTTGGTCGTGCCTTTGCTTGCAGACAAAGGGTCTTTGGCAGAACTGCCCGACGATCGAGAAAACTACTGTCTGATGGCGAGTGGCGGATTTAGCATCTCTATCGGGAAGGATAGTCGTTTGTCGCCCCGATACGTGCTAGGATTGCTCAACTCCAAGCTCCTGTTTTGGTACTTGGCAATGATAAGCAATCGCTTTAGGGGCGGATGGATTACTTGTACGAAGCAATACGTGGGCAGACTCCCGATCCGCCGCATCAACTTCGACGACCCGGCGGACGTGGCGCGGCATGACAGAATGGTGGCGCTGGTGGAGGAGATGCTGCGGCTGCAAAAGGAGCACGCCGAGGCCGAGGCGCTGAAAGAAGACCGCCGCCATGACCTGGCCCGCCGCATTGAGCGACTCGACGCGGAGATTGATGTGCTGGTGTATGAGTTGTACAGGTTGATGGAGGAGGAGATTGGGGTGGTAGAGGCAACGGATAGAAGCGGATAATCGGATGAGCTGGCGAGGGGCCCTGTGCGCTTATCCGTTTGCTATACGTTGATGCCAAGGCCGCGCCCTTGCGTGCCCTGAGGCTGGCGTTTTTGGTATGAGGAGGTGCAACTAATGGCTGTGATCGAGAAAGAGGTCAAGCTTGTGGGTTCCAAGAGGGAGCGCAAACTGGTCGGCCTGTTCGACAGCGGGGCCACCTACTCCTGCATTGACCGGGACTTAGCCAAGAAGTTGGGGCCTTTAGACACTCTCATGAACCTCATGCGCTGCTGATGCGAAGGTCATGAAGGGGGCAATCAAATGATCAAAAACAGAAAGTTTATAATGAATATCTGTCTAAGCGCGGGGATTTTATTTTTCATAGTGGCGAGTTCGACGCTGAGGCAACAAGGCGTGCAGACGGTTCTTGGCGGGTCGCCGCCGATCTATCAACACGACAACCTCGCAGGCAGGGAGCACCGTCCCCTCTACGTCCCAGGCCAGCTAATCGTCAAGTTTAAGAAAGATGTCCCTATCAACACGCGCGGTCAGGCCCTGGCCGCCAATCAGATGACCATCGTTAAGGCGTTGCTGTTGCCAGATTATGCCTTGGTAGAATTCGATCCGGCAAATGACGTTCGCCTCATGGCAGCCTCGCTGCTGGGCGATCCTTCCATCGAGTCTGCCGAGCCGAACTACTATCGGTATGCTGACTTCACGCCGAACGATCCGTATTACTCCCTTCAGTGGCACTTCCCCATGATCCATATGCCTTCTGCCTGGGACAAGTCCAATGGGGCAGGGGTGACCGTGGCCGTGCTTGACACCGGTGTCGCTTACGAGGATTATGGCCCCTATAGGCAAGCCCCAGACCTAGCCGGAACCACCTTCGTAGCCGGATGGGACTTCGTCAACGAAGACAGCCATCCCAACGACGATAACAGCCACGGCACCCACGTCGCCGGCACCATCGCCCAGACTACCAACAACGGCATAGGGGTAGCTGGCATAGCCTACGGCGCCAACATCATGCCCATCAAGGTGTTGGATAGCGAGGGGAGCGGCACGGACAAATGGGTAGCGGATGGGATAATGTGGGCCGTCGACCATGGGGCTCAGGTGATCAACCTCAGTCTGAGTGGCCCTGCGCCCTCAACCGTCCTGGAGACCGCAGTGAACTATGCCTACGACAACGGGGTCACCGTCGTCGCCGCAGCAGGCAATGGGGGAGAAGATGGCATCGGAGATCCCGTGGTTGAGTATCCCGCCGCCTACGAGAACTGCATCGCCGTGGGCGCCGTCCGTTACGACCAGACCCGCTCCTATTACTCCAACTACGGCCCTGCCCTCGACCTGGTGGCGCCAGGTGGCGACATGTCGGTGGCCCAAAACGGCGATGGATACAACGATGGCGTTCTCCAGCAGACATTCAATCCTGACACGCGGGATTACACTGACTTCGCCTATTGGTTCTTTGATGGTGCCTCGATGGCTGCGGCCCATGTCTCGGGGGTTGCTGCTCTGCTGATACACGGTGATGCCACCACGCCGGATGAAGTGCGAGCGGCGTTGGAGAATACGGCCAAGGACTTGGGCCCCACAGGATGGGACGAGGAGTACGGGCACGGGTTGATTCGGGCGGATGATGCGTGGTACCAGTCATCCTTTGGCGGTGCTCTTGTCCTGGGCAACTACTGGGATGACGCCTATGCCCAAGCCAATGATCACCCTGAACTGGATGTGGGAGATGAAGCTGGGGAGAGCCTTACCGTCGAGGCTTGGTTTTACGACCCCGGCAGTTTACGCAAAGGCGTTATCATCAGCAACGCTGAAGGTTACTCGCTATCTGCGGAGCGGAATTCTCCTGTTCCACCAAGAGTTGAAGGTTGTATTGGTTTCAGTTTAGCGCCACCTGGTGGGCAGTTGTGGGGTTTTATACATTGCGAGTGGCCATCTTACTCGTGGGGTTGGCACCACATAGCTGGCGTGTTCTACAAAGAGACCGGTGTGATGAGTTTATATATGGACGGCGAACGGCTTGGAACTTATTACTTCGGGCCAGCCATCAATAATTCTTCCGAGCCTCTGAGAGTGGGAAGAGGTAAAGTGGGGTGGAGTTTGGGCGGAGCGGTGGACGAAGTCCGTATTTCAGACGTGGTTCGCTACACTGGAACTTTCACTCCGTCTACGTCCCCCTTTACCTGTGACGAACATACACGTGCCCTGTGGCACTTCGACGAGTACGACGGGGCTACCCAGTTCCACGACGCCTGCGGCGTAGATAACCTCCTGACCGGCTACAACGGTGCCCACACCGAAGGAGCAGGCCCCGCGGCGTGTTACGACTTCAAGGATCCGCCAGGTGTAGGGATCGAGGACGTCATGCAGGTGGCCAGCCGCTGGCGCACCTCATGTAATAATCCTGATCCCGATAACAACCCTGATACTCCCAGCTATGATCCTATCTACGACATTGATGATGATTGCGACATTGACATCGTGGACATCATGCTGGTGGTGAAGCACTGGGGGGAGACTTGTGACTAGGCTGCCTCGGCTCCTTGCCAAGAAAGCCGAGTTGTGGTATACTATTGTCTGGAAAATTGAATACTGACCGGTAGAGGTGACCTAGACCGAAAGGCTAGGCTGAAAAGGGGAAGTCCGGTGTGAGTCCGGCGCTGTCCCGCAACTGTAACCTGGCCAATACCGAATATCCAATATCTAATAGCCATTAGATACCAGATATTGGATATTAGATATTGGTGATTGGTCAGGAAGCCAGGATACCTGCCTCTCCGTGGTTCCAACAACCTTCGCGAGAAAGGGGGCGGGAACACTATGAATGAAGTACGATGAACGATCCCCTTGTCGAAGCAGGCAAGGGGATTTTATTTCGTGAAACGTGAAAACGTGAAACGTCAAGACGTGAAATCACGCATCACGTTTCACGCATCACTCTTGAGAACAAAGGGAGATAGTAAAGTGAAAACCTATAGATCACTAACCCTATGGGGCCTGTTGGCTCTGTTGATCATCGCTCTGGTCGGATGCGCAGGCGCTAAGACGCCTGAGGTTTCGGAGGTGGCCACTGTTGCGATACCCAAGCCTGTCAGCGTGGTAGACGATGCTGGCCGCACGGTGGAGATAGCCAAGACACCGCAGCGCCTGGTCTCCCTGGCCCCCTCTAACACCGAGATTCTCTTCGCCCTTGGCCTGGGTGATAAAGTAGTCGGCGTAACCGACTTCTGTGACTATCCAGAAGAGGCCAAGGCCATCGAGAAGGTGGGAGGCATCGAGCCCAACCTGGAGAAGATCGTGGACCTCGATCCCGACCTGGTGTTGGCCATCGGCGGCGGCCTTCTCCTGGTGGAAAAGGCCACCGAAATGGAGAAGCTGGACCTCACGGTGCTCGTTTTGGAGCCGGGGGACATCGAGGGCATCATGGCTAACATCGAGCTGGTAGGGAAGGCTGTCGGCGCGGAGAAGGAGGCCAGCGAGTTGGTGGCCAAGCTGCGGAAACGCTTCGACGATATCACTGCCAAGGCAAAAGGGGCGGAGAGCAAACCCAAGGTGTTTTTTGAGCTGGATGCCACCGATCCTTCCAAGCCCTATACGCCGGGGCCTGGCTCTTTCATTGATGCTTTGATCACCCTGGCCGGTGGCTCAAACGTCGGGGCCGGCGCCAAGATGCAGTGGGCTCAGCTCAGCACCGAGGAGATCATCGCCCAGGACCCGGAGGTCATCGTCCTTGGCGATGCTAACTATGGGGTAACTGCCGAGATGGTGAAGGAGCGACCTGGTTGGTCGGTCATCACCGCCGTGAAAAACGACGCCATCTACCCCATTGATGACGTCCTGGTTAGCCGTCCCGGGCCGCGTATCATTGACGGCCTGGAGGCTCTGGTGAGGATCATCCATCCAGAGCTGTTTGAATAGTATGTGTGTCATTGCGAGTCTTCCATGGCGCATCGCGCCATCCGCAGGGGGCAGAAACATCCCACCCTCACCCCTTCGCTCCGCTCAGGGCAAGCTCTAACCCTCTCCCTGCGAGGGAGAGGGAACTTGCCCCCTCGCCCCTTTGGGGAGAGGGGGGGGGTGAGGGGAAGTTTCTGAGTAGCGGAGCGAAGCAATCTCTAGGGTGCAATTGCTGTCAACGGTGGGGATTGCTTCCCTTCGGCAGGCTCAGGGCAGGCTCTGCTCCGCTCCTCGCAATGACACTTGGGGGGGCGTTTTGAAACGCTGGAATCCTGTCGTCGTCATCCTCGTCCTCGCTGTCGCCTTGATGGGTGGTGTGGTTTTGGCTGCCTCGCTCGGAGCGGTGGCCATACCCTTCGGCGACGTGACCAGGATGTTGGCAGCTCGCTTGCCGGGTATCAGCTTGGTCCCCAGTTGGTCGGATCAGGCGGAGGCCATCATCTTCCAGATTCGCCTCCCCCGGGTGGTCACGGCAGTGGTGGTGGGGGGAGCTTTGGCGGCGGCGGGGGCTGTCTTCCAGGGGCTGTTGCGCAACCCCATGGCCGATCCCTACATCATCGGCACTTCGGGCGGGGCGGCCCTGGGCGCTACCATAGCCCTGCTTCTACCCATCCAGGTGGTTTGGCTTGGTTTCACTCTGGTGCCTCTGGCCGCCTTCACCGGGGCCTTGGTGACCGTCCTGGTGGTCTACAACATCGCCCGGGTAGGGCCGCGCACGCCCGTCACTACCCTGCTCCTGTCGGGCTTTGCCTTCAGCTCCATGTTGGCCGCCGTGATGTCCTTCCTGATGCTGGTCAGCGGCTACACCCTGAGGCGGGTGGTGCTCTGGACCATGGGGGGAGTGACAGCCAGCAGTTGGCTTCAGTTGCGCATTGTGGTGCCTCTTATCCTGGCCGGGGTGATGGCAGCCTACGCCCTGGCCAATGACCTGAACGCTTTCCTGCTGGGCGAGGAACAGGCGGCGTATCTGGGCGTGAACGTGGAAAGGCGCAAGCTAGTCTTGCTCATGCTGGGCTCTCTCCTGACGGGGGCGGCTGTCTCAGTCAGTGGCCTGGTGGGTTTCATCGGTCTGGTGGTGCCTCACGTGGCGCGTTTGATCTTCGGGCCTGATCATCGTCTGCTCTTGCCTACGTCCACCCTGATGGGTGGCCTCTTCCTCGTCCTGGCCGACCTGTTGGCCCGATTGCTCCTGGCCCCGGCCGAGATACCGGTGGGGATCATCACGGCCATGATCGGCGCGCCGTTTTTCATCTACCTATTGAGGCGCAGTAAAAGGGAGTATGTGTTCTAGGTCCTCTCCCTCCCCCTGCCCCCTCCCTCTCCCGATCCTTCGGCTTTGCTCAGGACAAGCTTCGGGAGAGGGAGGGGGGGGGCCGCTGTAGGCGGCGGGGGTGGGTGAGGGCAAGAGGAAACAAGGAAAATGGTGGGGAATTCTTCTGCCCTTGGGGCGGCGGGTGTTGATTTCTGTTACTACGAAAATGATGGCCTGGTCTTACGCGGGGTCAGCCTCGAACTGGGGGCAGGCGAGCTGGTGGGCCTCATCGGGCCCAATGGCTCGGGCAAGACGACGCTTCTCAGGGTTTTGAGTGGCCTTCTGGTGCCCAATCGAGGTAAGGTGTATCTGGATGGGCAGGACTTATGCGCCTTCGATCGGCGCCAGATAGCCCAGCGCGTGGCGGTGGTGCCCCAGGAGCTCGTCATACCCTTCGCCTTTAGCGCCTACGAGATGGTAATGATGGGCCGCACGCCCCACGTACGGCCCATCCTGGGCGCAGGCCCCCGCGACCGCCAGGTGGTGGCGGAGAAAATGGAGCTGACCGCCACCTCGGCGCTGGCGGAGAGGCCCTTCAACGAGCTGTCAGGGGGCGAAAAACAGCGGGTCATCATCGCTATGGCCCTGGCCCAGGAGCCCGAGATCCTCCTCCTCGACGAGCCGACTGTCCACCTCGATATCAATCATCAGGTCGAGATCCTGGAGCTGATCAAGCGTCTCAATCGTCAGGGAAATCTGACCGTGTTAGCCACCATGCACGACCTGAACCTGGCTGCTCTTTACTTCGATCGCCTCATCTTACTTGATAGCGGGCAGGTGGTGGCCAATGGCAGCCCGGCCGAGGTGCTGCGCGAAGAGAGCATCCGCCAGGTCTTCCAGGCCGATGTGCAGGTACAGGAGCATCCCACCCGCCACACTCCCCAGGTCGTCGTCCTGCCTCTTACGTAACGTTAAGACCTCCGAGGTTTGGGAAACCTCGGAGGTCCTTTCTCCATTCGCAGGCTTTTCTAGTCTTCCGGCTGCTCGAAGAATTGCATGAAAAAGCGTATTCCCAGATAAGCCCTGATCTTTTCCTCAGGATGCTCGCCCAAGCGTACTCTTACCTTGTGCTCCTGATCGCCTCGCCAGTAGGTGATCTCCACGCTGTCGCCGGGTTTGTAGCGGTTGATGAGCTTGTCCAATGGGTGATCCTTGTCTACTTCCTGGCCATCCAGGGCAGTGATGACATCCCCTTCTTCCAGGCCCGCTTTTTCGGCCGGCCCGCCGGGTTCCACGTACTGTACCACAGCGCCGGAGAGCGTCCTCCTAAAAGGCTCGAGTTCTCTCTCGAAAAGCTCAGGGGGAACGATCAATTTGGGGCGCTCAATGCCCTCTCGTTCTCGAAGGAGCTTCTCAGCGACCTGCTGTGCCTGGCGACTGCCTATCCAATAGCCCGCTATGCTTCCAGCGAAGCAACTGACGATCAGGCTCACCAAGACGCCCGCTAAGGCAATCAGCACTGTAATAGTGTAGAGTTTACTCTTATCCTCCATCTGACTTGATTACCTCCTCCGGTCTGGTAGGATTATCTATCATTTATCTTCCCCAAGAGCCAATTCGCCCCAAAACTGAAATGCATCTTTGACATACGGACTTGACAAATATCAACTTCTACGCTATACTTCCTAACAGATCGGGTGGCTAGTGGCGCCTCACGGTAACCAGTCCGTGTCTGCTCCCTGGCATCAGCTCCCGCAAAGAATGGGACCCCCTGATCTTTTTTACTCTATCAACCCCAGCAGCTCCTCAAGAGTGATTTTACGATACCTCTTATCTTTCCCCTCCCGCACCACCCGGGCTTTTCTGTCGGCAGGTGATCCCTTCCCTACCTTTCGAAAGATGATCTTCTCTGGCTCAAACGCTGGGACTTTTCTCCAGATAAGCCGAAGAAGACTCGCTCTTATATCAGCATCTTTCCCTGGGTATTCAATATCAATCTCCACTCGTTGGAGTTGGTCTAAGTAATCCTTGAGCAACACGTAGAGACAGGCGGCAAACAAGAGTATCTGCGCCTCTTTTCTTGGTTTTCCCTTATCTCTCAAAGCCCGAAGCGCCTGGGTCTTGACACTCGAGGGGATTACGATAGCGTGGGAGATCCCGTCGGAAAACGCCAGGACAGTGGGCCCCGATTGCTCAATTTTTCTGCTTTGGTCAACCTCGACGACGTAGGGCATGGGGCTATTTTATCACGAGAGAACTCTTCGCTCTTAACGACGCTTGGCTAGAAGTTCGCCTGCTTTATGGATGATCTCCCTCTCGCTTTCGTAAGAGGCCGTCCTCTCGGCTTCTGCGAGCGGGAACCAGCGGACCTCGTCCACCTCGAAGTCGTGATCCTTGATGTCCCCTCCCTGATGCTCGATGAGGAAGAAATAGACGATTTTGTGATAGCGAACCGGTTCGTCGTCCTCCTTCCAGCGGTACCAATACTCTATCTTGTCTATGCGCTCCAGGACCCGGCCGAGGAGGCCCGTCTCCTCCTGCACCTCGCGAAGGGCTGTCTCTTCCAAAGGCTCTTTTCTTTCCCTCTCAACCAGCCCCTTGGGCAGGCTCCAAACCTTTCCCCCTTTGGTGGCGATGAGAGCCACCTGGATGCCCTCGCTTTCCCTGAAAATCACTCCCCCCGCTGAGAGCTGAAACTTGGTCTTAATCTTGGGCATGATGCAATCGTTCTTGAGACCCTTAGGGTTTGGAAAACCCTAAGGGTCTGGACGCCTACGGAGTTACAGGCCCACGCCGTCTATCTCGACCCCGCAGTAGGCGCATTTTGAGTCTTTGATGTGATATTCCATGGTTCGGTAGCCGTAGCGGCCGATGAGCAGCTTCCCACAGTTATAGCAGAAAGCGTTCTCGCCCTCGCTGCCGGGCACGTTGCCCTGGTAGACGTAGCGCAGGCCCGCTGCCAGCCCGATCTCTCGCGCCCGGTTGAGGGTGGTTATCGGGGTAGGGGGCTTATCTGCGAGTTTATACTGGGGGTAGAAGCGGCTGATGTGCCAGGGCGTCTCCACTCCTAGCTCCTGGGCGATGAACTCGGCGATCTGCTGGAACTCCTCCTCCGAGTCGTTCAGCGTGGGGATGACCAGCGTCGTCACCTCCACCCAGATGCCCAGCTCCTTCATCTTCCTGAGGCTATCCAGGACGGGCTGCAGTCGTGCCCCGCAGTACTGGCGATAGAACTCATCGTTCCAGGCCTTGAGGTCAACGTTGGCTGCGTCCATATAGGGATCGAAGGCCTCCAGCATCTCCTCGGTCATGTAGCCGTTGGTGACGTAGATGTTGGCTATCCCCGCATCGCGGGCTAGCTTGGCTGTATCGTAGGCGTACTCGGTGAAGATGGTGGGCTCGGTGTAAGTGTAGGCGATACTGCGGCAGCCGTAGCGCTTAGCGATGGCTACCAGTTCCTCCGGGGCGGCCTCCCGCCCCAGGATCAGGTGCTCGTCTCGCACCGTCTGGGAGATCTGCCAGTTTTGGCAGAAATCACAGCGAAAGTTGCAGCCCACAGTGGCTACCGAGAAAGCGGTGGTGCCAGGGTAGAAGTTAAAGAGGGGCTTTTTCTCCACGGGGTCCACGGCCTGTGAGATGGTCCGCCCGTAGACCAGAGTGTAGAGGGTGCCATCGCGATTCTCCCGCACCAGACAGATTCCTCGTTTCCCCTCTTTGACGAGACAACGATGAGCGCAGAGGTTACACCGCACACGGTTGTCTTCCAGCTTTTCGTACAACATCGCTTCTTTCATCGTAATCCTCCAGACCTCCGAGGTCTTGTTCCGTTCTCATGCGACAGGAATCTGTTGTCCATACGGTGTCTTCGGCGTGCGACGAGGCTGTATCGGGAGACCTCGGAGGTCTTATCCTACCCTCACAACAGCCCATCCAGGGACTTGATGATCTCCTCTATAGCTCGCCGAGCGGGAGTCTGAGGAGGCAGTTCGACCAAAGGCAACCCCTTGGCATCGTATTCGCCCACCGTGGGATCCTCTGGGATCAAGCCGATCAGCTCAAGCCTATTTTGGCCAATAGCTCTCTCGAGTTCCGGTGCCAAGCTCAGCTTCCCTTCTCTATCCTTTGATACGCGATTGATCACCAGGTGGATGCCTCCTACCCTGGTCTTCAGTTTCTGGATCAACTGGGCCGCTATGCCAGCAGTGATGATGCTGCGCACGGTGGGGTCGGATACGAGGAGCAGGAGGTCCACGTCGCGGGTGGTGCGGCGGCTGAGGTGTTCCAGGCCGGCCTCGTTGTCTATGACCACGTAGTCGTAGGATTGAGAGAGGCGGTCAATGGAGAGGCGCAGGAGGTTATTGGCTGCGCAATAGCAGCCAGGGCCCTCGGGGCGGCCCATAGCCAAGAGGTCAAAGTGGCGTTCTTCTACCAGAGATTGCTGGATCCTCAGGTCAAGGTAGTCGGGCTTGCTCATGCCTCCCAGCGAGCTGCCGCTCTGTGCTGCTTGTAGTGCCTCCTCACGGATGTCGCCTACGGTCTCGTAAACCGGCACTCCCAGGGCCAGGTTCAGGTTAGTGCTGGGATCGGCGTCAATGGCCAATACTGTGCCTAAACGATTTTCCACTATGTATTTGATCAGCAGGGCTGCGACGAGAGTCTTGCCCGTCCCTCCCTTGCCGGCTACAGCGATAGTTTTGGTCATAATCCTTTTCCGTCGTTGCTCTTATCCAAATGATAATCCAGAGAAAGCATTTTGTCAAGTACTCAGGCGTTTCAGGTGAGGCAACGAGGCACCGGGCCACCAGCTTGACAACAAGGGTCGCATGTGCTATAGTTAAATCGGCGTTTAAGCAGGCCAGGCGATCGCGGGCAGCGTTTTCTCACGTGGGAAGCTGTCCGAGGAAAGTCCGAGCTCCACAGAGCACGGTGCTGGGTAACACCCAGGCGGGGCGACCCGACGGAAAGTGCCACAGAGACATACCGCCGTTTTGGAGGTTGGATGTTGGAGTCTGGAAGTTGGAAGTTGGAGGTTGGATCGTAGCCCTTCCAATGTCCAATTTCCAACCTCTAACCTCCAGCCTCCAAAGCGGTAAGGGTGAAAAGGCGAGGTAATAGCTCACCAGCGGCCCGGGCGACCGGGCCGGCTAGGCAAACCCCACCGGGAGCAAGGCCAAGTAAGAGGGCGTGGCGCGGGAGAAGACATCCTCCCGGCCGGGGGCTGCTCGTCCCAAGCCCTCGGGTAGGCCGCTGGAGGCGGCGGGCAACCGTCGCCCTAGATAGATGATCGCCGCCCTCAACCGGCTCGTAGCCGGAAGGGAACAGAACTCGGCTTATCGGCCCGCTTAAGCACCGCTGCAGCAAAACTGACGCCAGCCTCGGGTCATACCCTGGGCTGGCGTCACTTCCTAGGCAGTGTGTTCTTTCGAGCGTTTCCTGATTTCGATTACCTTTGGCTAGCAGGTATCCCCCCAGTGGGCTGTCACCAGCATGATGTCCACGATGTCAATGTCGCCATCGCTATCCACATTGTAGGTATCATCATAGCAGGCATCTCCAAGTTGGCAATGCCAACGGCTGGCTACCTGCTGGATGTCCGCGACGTTTACAACACCATCGCCAGTGAAGTCGCCAAAGAGGACGCAGGGCGTGGCCGTGGATGTGGGTGTGCCGGTGGCCGTGGGTGTAGGCGTACTGGTTGGTGTCCGCGTGGGTGTGCTAGTTGGCGTCCGTGTGGGCGTGCTGGTTGGCGTCCGTGTGTTCATCGGCGTATTGGTCGTCGTGGGTGTTGGCGTGGGACCTGTAGGACTATAGATAACGTAGTTTGCAGAGTATCCCACTTTGGAGATTCCATATCCAATGCGCATATAGCCACTCTCACCCCACCATGTACCCCACGAGTTTTTCAAGATCCATACTCCATTTGTCCCTTGATTGTCATCCCAACCGACCAGCACGATGGCATGATTTATGTCCGTACACTCAGGGCCTAGAAAAACACTGCCGGAATAGCTTTGAAAAGCGGAGTTTACACAGACGGCAGCCGAAACGGGCCCATGATCGTAGATGGCTTGTTTAATGGCCTGAGCGGATGGAACGCCCGATTCACTTCCGATAAAGGCCCAGGAATCAATCTTCTCGTGATGGGTGTGGGGTGGATTGCAAGGATCGTCCCTGGCTGTGTAGGGGAAATCGGCTTCATAAACCGCCCCCGCGCCGGGCTCGACTGATGGTATCTTCCACCAATGGTAATCGTGGGCCCACCACCCACCACCGCAGCCCCAGCCATCTGTGTTGCATGAAACGAGATACTGCTCTGAGAGATTCTTTTCAATCCCATCTTTGATCTTGATATTGGCTTCAAATGAGCCCACCGTGCTAAAGGCCCAACAGCTTCCACAGGACCCCTGATTCTTGACAGAGGTGACTCCTCCCCGATCTCGCCAGTCAAAGGCGGCTGGGAGTGACCCGGGAGTTCCTGGCGTGGATGTGGGAGTGGGTGTACCTGGTGTGGATGTGGGGGTGGGTGTGGTAGGTTGCCCCGTCACCTTATGGAGGACGATATCATCTACATAAGTCCCTTCATATGTCATAGTCGGATCACTTTGGAAGATGAAGGCAATCCATACCTGTGGTTGACCGCAGAGGTTACCTAGATCGCCGACATTGGTCAAATCGAAATTATACTCACACCAGCCGCCGCACGCTCCTGCCCAATCACCACTCCACCAATGACCCCACCAATCTTGGAAATCGATCGAGGCCGCGACCCAAAACTTGTCATAACCACTACCCTCAGTCACTGTCCAATGATAAAATAGCAGTTCGGCGTCGGTAGCACTACTAAGGTCAAACGGCCCGTAGACCATCCAAGCACTCATATTATTTTTGTAGGGGCCAGGCGGGTCTACACGGTTTGAACCACCGTCGGCGCAATAGCCACTCCGACTGCCAGAATGGAACCTGTAGGATGTATCATCCCAGGTCGGATCCCCATAGAGGGTCCACGTTCCCCCTGGGAAATCCCCCTCGAAGCCTTCGGTCATTATGTTGGTCCAGCCGGCCATGCCTTCTAGCAGATCGACCTCCCCAGAAGTTTCCCGCTCGCTCTTACTGGCTTCGGGCTCAACAGAGGGCCTTTGCCTGGGGAGTTCTAAATGCATGAACCCCTCCACGGCAGGCTGCGTTGGCCCTTTCTCTGGCGTGGGCTCGACCACTGCAGGACCGGTGGCTGGCTGCCCAGCCACCTGGATGGAGAATTCCCTGGCTGGTTCCACGCCCTTTTCCCAGGGGCGGTGATAGACCAACTTAAGGGTGCTCCGGCCCGCACCTACCGGCCTGAAGCGCAGGATTTGCTTCCCTGGAGCACCAAGCAGGGGTGACGTCTGCTGTAATTCGGTTGTCCCCACCTGATACAGCACGTTCTTGCTTATCTCCGCCACTTCCCATAGGTAACCGGTGGATGGATTGCTCTCCAAGGTGATAACCAAGACCTGATCCGCGCCGAGCTCAGCTAGGCCGCCATTATTCTCCTCGGTCACTCTAATCTCGTTGAAGGTGGGCCTCACCGTCGCAGCCGGCGTCAGATCGAAAGTGGATGTGGCGGCAGGGGGGACAGCCAGAACGTTGGGAAGCGAAAACAGGCCCGCGCCGAAAACTAGACAAGCAAAAACTGCTGCAAACCTTCTGCTTGAAAGAAAGTGTCTAACCTTCATGATCCAATGTCTCCCTTCGTTGGCTTTGGCCCTCGAAAGAATCATGGCGAATCTTGTCAAAGGCCGATCCGATTAGATGCGCTTGCTATTGCGGCTTTGTCCGTGTAGCGACAGCGAAAACCAGATCTTGACCACTTGGCGAGGAAAGAACAAAAAACGTGCCACCACGGCGATTCGCTCGGACAGCACGCTTCTCATGCCCTATCTTCGGCAACCCGGCTGTCTTGTCAGTAATCAGTAATCAGTAGTCAGACTACTGATTACTGTTCACTGATCACTGAGACAGACCCGTGGTTTTGCGTCCCCACCTTTCGATGGGTTTGCCCTTATCGGTATAGGCTGGGTGAATGATATTATAAGCGACACCCGCGGATTTGTCAAGGAGAGCAAAGTCCGAGACAGTGCAACAATTCGCCGTTACCCTAGTGTAACACAGCTTGAGGGTTTTGTGGGTGAAGATAGCGTGAATCTGGCATGAATTCTGCGTGAAGCTGCTGGCTAGCATGGAGGTGTAACGAAACAAAAGCCGTAACTGCTCAGCCATAAGGTGCAACGCACTTGTTCACACGATTTCAATGGCTCGCTTGACCAGATTGCACTTCGAATCAGCTTGATTCTGTGGCAAAAGTGCGTTGCACCTGAGCAGATACCAAAAGCCACGAAAGCCTTTCGCGGCATTTGCGGTTCGATCCACTCCCTCACCCACAGGTCTCTCCCCAGTGGACCGCCACCAACATGATATCCACGACGTCAATGTCGCCATCGTCGTCCAGGTCGTAGAGGGGGGCGTAGTCCTCGTCGCCTTCAGCGGTGCGCCACAGGCTAGCCACGATCATGATGTCCAGGACGTCCACGTCGCAGTCGCAGTCGAGATCTCCAGGGATCTGGCAAGGCCAGGCAGTCGTGGTGGTGAAGCTCAGAACGGCGCTGATGTCCAGGTCGAAGGTAACCTGGACATCGGGCGAGGCGGGCGCGGGGAAGGACAATGGCTGGACGTCGCCCAGGTAGTCCAGCATCTCGCCCGCGGTGGCGCTCCGGCCGGCGGGCAGGGTGATGGTCAGCGACAGATCGTCCTGCGGCGTGGGGACGGCATCGCCCGTGTTTACACCTACATAATTGACGGCACGCACCACCACCTCCTCATGGCCCGCGAAAGGGAGCAGGACCACACCGCGTGGGGCGTCGGTGGACAGCACGGGGGTGATGGCCGCAGGGTTCCAAAGCTCAGCCAGGAAGGCTTGGCGGATGGCCTCCGCCTGGGCGGGATTGCCGCCACCCCAGGCCTGTCCTGAGCCGAAGCCCTGAGCAGGGCGAAGGGGCAGTCGAAGGATCGGCGCCGCCGCCCAGAAGTACTCCCGGGGGTAGGGATACAGGGAGAAGGTAGATCGTCCGGCTCCGTAGTCGTTGACATAAACGGTCTCGTAATCCGCCTCATTGTAGCTCACGCCGAAGACGTCGGCCAACTGGAAATCGGGGAGCTGCTGGCCCTGGGCATCGAAGAGCGAGGTCGCACCGGTGGCCACGATCGTGCCCCCACCCGCCACGTAGTCGCGAATAGCCTGAGCTAGGGCTGTGCTCACGGCCCCGAAGAGGGGCAGGACGAGGGCCTCGTATTCAGCCAGCGTCTTGGCCGTCAACTCGACCTTGGTGATGACCTGGTAGGGGATGTGGGATTCGAGGAGCATCATGGCCATGCCCTTCCACTCATCGTGGTAGGCATACTCGCTATCCCAGCTCCCTCTGTCTAAGTGGTCCAAGGTCTGCCGCGAGAAGAGGAGGGCGACGTTGGCATAGGGCTGCAGGTCATCGTAGTAGGCCCCATCGTGACCGGCTAACCAACCGAAAAGCTGCCGCCGGAAATCGAGGTCGGGAGCACCGGCCATACCCTCGGTACCGGAGGTGTAGTAGTTGAACCCAGCGGTCAGGACGCTCCCCGCGTGCAGCCGGGCAACGTCCACTGTCCCCGGGTGACCGGCCTCGACGTAGGAGAGGAGCCAGGAGGGCTGGTCGCCATCGGTATGCCGCCAGAAGAGCAAATCGGCCAGCATGGCCAGCCAGCCGTAATACTTGGTGGCCGTGAAGGGGCCGCCGTACTCGTGGGCCGTGAGATCACTAACCCCTGGCAGGTCCAGCGGGCTGTTGCCGTGCTGGGTGGCCGTTACCCCCGGCCCCACCGAGGTCTCAATGATGAGCTGGATGTCGGGGTTGACTGCCTTGAGGGCGGAGTCGAAGTCGGCGATGAATCCGCTGGTCTGTTCGTATCGCCAGGCGACGAAGGCCTGCCAGGCCGGATCGTCCCAGTCGGGCGTGCTGGGCGGCTCCGGCAGGGCATGGCCGGTATCGGCCTGAAACTTGACCCGGCAGGTGGAACAGTGACAGGGCCATTGCTCCTGCCAGCCCTCGCCGAAGTCGTGGACGAAGAAGGGCACGTCGAACCACACCCCGTCAACGCCGGTGGCGGCTATGTCGCCAGCCAGCCCCATGATGTGGTTTCGATATTCGGAGACGTTGGGGCAGAGCCAGACGTCCTCGTCCGTTGGCTCCACCCAGAAGGGCATGCCGGGCATGGAGCCGTAGAAGACGGCCCTCCTCCCATCAATGCCCATCTGCAGCCAGTCGGGGTGATCGGTCCAGGCAGTGTGAACCCCAGGATCGGGCTGGCCGTCCATGTCCATGTCGGCGTCGGGCGTCTGCATCTCCAGGGGGGCGATGTAGACGATCATCCGCACACCGGGGTGGTGGGTGTGGACGTACTCGACCCGCTGCTGTAGGTCGGCCAGGCCCGGCGCGGGGTCGAGAACCCGGCCGGGGTAGGTGTCGCTGAAATCGGCCCAGTCTAGGATGACGTTGGCCCCGTCGGCCACGGTCCGGTCAACGGCGTCCTCCCAGGTCGTCCACTCCTCGTCAGGATAATCGTAGGGCGTGACGATGCGTGCCGTGCGGGTCCAGCCCGCGCTATCTGAGAGGTGGCAGAGCCCCGCTACCTCGTCAAGGGGTTCACTCATCCAGGTGGACGGTAAAGCGTCAGCAAAGCTGCTGGAGATGAGCACGATGCCGATCAGCAACCCTATCAGGGTAACCCGTCTGTGCTTCATCTTCGATCAACCTTCTGACCTGCGGCGGAGGATGATGACAGCCAGGATGGCCACGGCCAGAGCAGCCAGCAGCGGTCCGAGCACAACCCAGCCCGAAGGGCCTGTTGGCGCTGGTGCAGGTATGGTGGCCAGTGGGGTCGGCGAGGGCCTCGGGGTCGGTGAGGGAGAAGGCAAGGTGGAAGGAGTTGAGGTCGGGGCTGGTGGCACAGCGACGGGCGCTTGGGTTGCCTCCACACTGGGCACAGCTAGAGGCGTTGTCACTTCCGTCGGCCTCGTCTCCGTTGGTGCAATGCTGAGGCTGGGTGTCGGGGAGGGAAGTGGGGCCTTAGTGGGCGTTTCTACTGGGGGGCTAGTGATGCTGGGCGTTGGGGAGGGAGCCAGGGCTTCGGTAGGTGTTTCTACTGCGGGGCTAGTGACGCTGGGCGTTGGCGAGGGAGATGGAGCCCGGGTGGGCGTCTCTGCTGCAGGGCCAGTGACGCTGGGCGTTGGCGAAGGCAGGGCGGTAGCTGCCGGAGTAGGTGTGGCCACTACTTCGGGTGTGCTCGTCGGTGTAAGGGTAGCTCTGGCTATAGGCGTCGGTGTCGCCGCGCCTCTCACGACGACCTGGCCGCCTTCCACCGTGATCAACTGAACATTAGCCGCCGTGTCCAATACCTGGACCTTCACCAACTCCAGGACCGTGCTGCCCTCCCCTTGTGCAATGAAGGTGATAGTGGCCAAGACGCCCGTGCCGCTGGGCCCCGGCCCGCTCAAGAAACTGATGGCCCCAAAGGTTGCCTTTCCTTCCTCGTTGTCCACTTCAGGCCCAATGGGGACCACGGAGCGTCCCGTGCTTCCCAGGAAGTCGCCCAAGGCTGCTTCTTTCACCTGCAGGATGGACGAGTCGTAGGCCAGCTCGAACTGAAAAGCCCCCAGATCGTTGACCTCCTCGATCATCACTTGTACGGCAAAGGTCTCATTCAAGCCCACCACCAAGCCCACAGGCTCCAACCTCACCCTGGGATCGGGTGCGACAGCGCCGACCTCGGGAATATTCACCAGGGCGACAATCAAGGTGAGCAGGCAGACGATGATCAGTTGCTTATTTCTTGACACGCAGTTCTCCGTTCATAACAGGATTCTCGGCGATTGTCTTCGCTCCTGAGTTGCCGGGGGAGAGCGATAGCACTACCCCAGAACCGCCGCAGGTTTCCCCCCAGTACGCGACGACGAGCACGATGTCCACGATGTCTATGTGACCGTCTAGGCAACCTACCTATTCACTTGGCCCGAATCGGGATCCACCATCAGCGACGACACGTCCACCGCTTCAAAATCCGATCCCTTGACCTGATGCAACTCAGGAACGAGCACGTCATTGTTCCAACGCTCGTCGGGCACGCCAGAGATAAACCAGGACGCACCGTTGTCGGCCAGCATCATGCCGTACGTCTTGAGCGCCTGGAGGATGACCTGCACCTCCGGCGAAAAGCCAGAGATGTCGAAGTTGGCCTTCAGGCGAAAGCGCTGGCCCATGGGCGGGTATTGTGCCCCGGTGAGACTCGACGCGTAGTGGCGCGCCGGCCAGATGTACGCTCGGCGGGTCTGGGGTGCGGTGACGCGAATCGCGTGGCGGATCTCACCGCTCGCCACCTCGTCGTAACGCACCAGTCCCGCCAGGATGGGCAGGCCAGCCGCGTCGGCCGAGGTCCAGCTCGCTGGCCGGAGGGCGTGGGAGTTCAGGTCAAAGATGGCGCCAGAGCCGGCCTGCCAGCTCCCGTCGGGCTGCGGCCAGGCATAGAAGAGCTCGTAGAGAATGCAGTTGTCGCGGTCCACGATCAGGATGTGCCGGTCGCCCTCGCTGTCCGGACCGCCCTCAATGGGCGGGTCAGGGGGAATGGGGTAGGGGCCCGGGTCGCTTTCGTCGGCGTAATCAAAAGTGACGGCCACCTTCGGCTGGGTGCCCGGCACGTCCACGTAGGGGATGCCGATGGGACTGCCGGAACCGGGCGGCCAATCGCCGGAGCCAAAGTCAGGATGTAAGTGGGCATTGGCGCCGATGGTGGCGATGTATGCCTCCGAGTTGGGATCCAAGGGCAACGTATCCACAGGCACGTTCCAGATATTGTCGGCAGGAAACACGGGGCAACCGGCTACCTCGGGGGGAGGCTGAGGTTGAGACGGCGTGGTCGTCGGGGTGGGGGTGCTGGTTATTGTGGGCGTCGCTGTCGGCGTTGGGGTGGGTGTGGATTCTGCGCAGTTCTCCCCCCAGTGGACCGCTACCATCATGATGTCCACGATGTCAATGTCGCCGTCGCCGTCCAGGTCGTAGAGGGGGTCGTAGTCTTCGTCGCCTTCGGCGGTGCGCCAGCGGCTGGCCACTATCATGATGTCCGCGATGTCCACGTAGCCGTCGCCGTCGAGATCTGGACAGGTCAACGCACCCTCGATAATGTCCGCCAGCTCTGCCCGCGCGGCCTCCCAGACGCCGGGGTCGGTGGACCAACTGATGTCTGTCCACACCCAGGTGGGATCATCGGGGTCGTCCACCCCATACTCCCACAGTACCTTGGGGACCATCTCGTTGACGATCTCAGCGGTGCGCGTGGGGTTGACAGCCGCGGCCAGGGTGAGGTAGTCCACGTCCTGGATGCCACGCCGCCACAGCTTCAGGCGCAGCGACGCAAACGGTCCCTGCACGCCGTAACTCTCCTCAGGGAAGCGCGTGTCGGTCCCTGGGTAGAACAGCACGCCGTCGCCATTGGTGTAGTTCCAGCCGGCCTGCCCCAGCGATTCGTCGTCATAGCTATAGCAACCGAAAGTTTGTGCTTGTTGGAAGAGGTTGGTGTGGCTCCTGGGGTCGTAGTAGCCGTAGCACTGAAAATTGACGTAGTAGGTAGACTCCCAGTAGAACCAGCGGTCAACTCCCTTCTTGTAGTGTCCCCAGGCCAGTTCCCGCAGGGCCACCCCCTCGTCCTCGATGGCGAAGGAGCCAGAAGCTGGCCGCCACCCATTGTACATGAAGAAGCGTTTGGATGGATCGGCCCGTAGCGCGGCCAAGGCGTTTTCCCACTCGGACGTGATCCCTATGCTCGCGCCACTGGTAGGGATGTCCAGGCTGGGGGTGTTGGCCATGGCCTCTGGCAGGGAAATGGTAGCCATGGACATTAAACGCTGGCCGGGCCCGGGGTTGTTGTCCATCCACTGCGCCCACTGCTCGATCTGGGGGTAGTCGTCGGACTCGTCTATGAGGTAGAGAAAGTAGTCGGTGGGCGTGGCGAATCCTTCGCTTCGCTCAAGGACAGGTGCCTGGGCGTCAAACCAGTTGACCCACGGGTCGGTGTTGGCCCACATGTCCGCCTCCGTGCCACCCTGCCACGGCCAGCTACCGTACGTGCCGATGGAGTAGACGCCGTTGCCCACCCCGATGCCGACGCCGTCGTAGCCCTGGGCAGGGGTGAAAAGCTCACCGCTCAAGCGAGACGTCCAGGCATCGTCCATCCGGGCGATCTCCAGTTCGCCGTTAATGAGGGAAAACTTATGGCGATGGGCCAGTTGGAAGTGGCGGTCAATCAGCTCGATGGATTGGGTGTACTCAGGGGTTCCGGGCTCGGGCCACATGTTATCCTCGCCGAAGTAGCGATCATTCACATTCCCCCATTCATAAAATACCATCGTTTTGGCGTTGGGCTGGTCGGGCAGGGTGAAATTGCGCACTCGCAAGGTGATGGGAATCTGCCAGGTGAGTTCGCCACTCTCTACCACCTCAATCGTGCTGCTATAGTTGCCTGCGGGCATCGTCTTGGGAATGTAGATGTCGCCCCAGATGGACTGGTTGGTGCCGGCCGGAATGGTGAACGGGGTGTGGAATTCGAGGGGCACGGCGATGTCGGGGTAGAACTGGTTGTGGCAGGGCCGATCCTCCCAGGTGCCTGTGCCGATCCCGTTTTCGTCGTAAGGCCGGCGGCAGCGCTCGGGGATGTGCCGCTCGTCGTAGGTAGTACTATAAGCTAGAACGCTGAGCCCCCGGATCTCCAGATAGCGCACATAGAACAACTCGATGTTGCGGCCCACGTAATTGAACACGCCGTCGCCGCTCGCTGGCGTGGTGGTGATGGGGGCACCGCCGGGCCCCGTCAGCGACGTCAGGCTCACGCTGACGTTGGTGGCCCTGGCCGTGGGCGCTTCGAGCACCAGGTTGAAGGCCACTACTTCGTTGCGCGCGCCAAACAGGGAAATGCCCGTGCCATCCCAGACCGAGTTGAGCACTGCGTGGGGGTCGTTGGTGGCGCGCAGTTCGTTGCGCCAGACCTTGTCGCCGCCCTCGTTGGCCCAGAC
>JBAWAP010000154.1:0-5293 GCA_049589355.1 Anaerolineae bacterium | reverse complement strand
CTCCTCCTCAGGTGACTCAGGGGAAGCTGGTCGAGGTTCAGGGCGAGGGGCAGGAACGGGAGCTTGTCCATGGTGCTGTGCGAGGGTTGGTCACCCGCGGCGATGGAAGTGCGACTCCTCCTCAGGTGACTCAGGGGAAGCTGGTCGAGGTTCAGGACGAGGGGCAGGAACGGGAACTTGTTCCTGATAACGGTGTGGGGCGGATTGTTATTGGCGATACTTCTCCAACCCCGCCGCGCATTGTGCTGGGTCAGGATAGAGGGAAACTATTAGGTTCACCCGATCTAATCGTGTACGATATTTGGTCCGAAAGTACTCCTCTCACTGCTGGCGAATGGGAAAACATCACTTTTGAGATATATAATCAAGGTAGTTCCGGGACATCCGCCACTTTTTACACCAAGATGTGGTTTGATGGCTACGATATTGGCACCTGGTATACTAATGGCCTGGGTGCAGGTTATTATACTATTGGGTCGATTGATGTAAAAACCACCTATGGAGGGTACCACACCGTCCGGGTGGAGACGGATACGACGGGGGCGGTGTCGGAGTCGAATGAGGGCAACAACAGCCGCAGCGAGACGTGGAACTGGGCTGGGGGGAACGTGGACCTGATCGTGTATGACATCTGGTCGAACACCACACCGTTGACGGCGGGGGAGTGGGAGGACATCACCTTCCAGATCAGAAACCAAGGGAGCGCCTCCACGGCGACAACCTTCTACACCAAGATGTGGTTCGATGGGCAGGAAATCTGGACCTGGTATACCAATGGCCTTAGCGCAGGTTATGCTGCTACGGGCAGTGTAAATGTACGGGCCAACAACGCAGGCACTCATACCATCCAAGTAGATACCGATACAACTAATGCAGTTTCTGAGTCTGATGAATCCAACAACAGCCGCAGCGAGACCTGGACATGGAGCACGACGGGTGTGGATCTTGCAGTAGAAGATATCTGGTCCACAACAACCCCCTTAGCGGTTGATCAATGGGAGAACATCACCTTTAGCATCAAGAACTTCGGCTCTGAGCCAACTCGCTCGCAAGATAGCGTCCTGCCGGACAGTAAAGTTGCGCAATTTGGAGACCAGTTAGATGATCTCAAACTCGCGGTGGATCCCGACACAGGGGTGCCGTCACATGTAGCGGGCAGAATTGATCTGCATAGGCGTGATGGTGAGTCGGTCGAAGACCTAGCCATGCGCTTCTTCAAGACGTATGGAGCCCTATTCGACATGCAGAATCCAGTCGATGAACTGACCCTTATTCGGTCTAAAGTCGATAGCCTCGGCTGGTCGCATGTGAAATTCCAGCAGGTGAAGGACGGTGTCGAAGTATTTGGTGCACAGCTAATAGTTCACATCAATGATGCAGGCGAAGTCAAAAGTGTTAACGGGACATACGTGCCAAACATCGAAGTTTCTGTTGAACCCACAATTGGCTTCGATGAGGCGGTTCAGGCTGCTAGGCTCAACCTGGGAGATCCACTAGCTACACCTGTTGAGCATGGTAGAATAGTGATCACCACAGAGACAGGACAGCCATCCTTGGCTTGGATGTTCAGCATCCTGTCGCCCAATCTTGGAGGGAGTTGGGTTTACTTTGTTGATGCTCACTCAGGTTCCGTGCTATGGATGTATAGCGAGATCAAGATTGCGCGTAACCGAGAGACCTACGCAGCGAATGGGGGCGATGTCCTTCCAGGTACACTAATAATTACCGAAACCACGCAGTCCCACCCTGATAATATTGCATGGACAACTCACGAGAACACTGGGAGGGTATACGATTACTACTGGAATACACACCAACGCGATAGTTACGACGATGCCGGGGCAACACTCAGGTCCACCGTCCACGCGGGTGGTCCAAGAGTCTGTGGCACCGGATGTCCTCAGGCCTGCTGGACTGGGGCCCAGATGGTATACTGCGACGGGGATGGCCAAAATTATGATGCGTTCGGTCTGGCGCTGGATATAGTGGCTCACGAGTTGACACACGCGATAACCGATCGCGAAATCCCGAACTGGCCCTATGAAGGCCAACGTGGAGCACTGAACGAGTCTTTCTCGGATGTCTTCGGTGCTATGGTCGACCGTGATGACTGGTTAATTGGTGAGACTATCACCCAGAGTGCTCAAGCCCAGTGGCGCAGTATGTCTGATCCTCACGCAGGCAACCCCTGGCAGCCCGCACATATGAGCGAGATCAGAACATACTGGGGACCCTGTGGATGGTGGAATGATAACTGTGGTGTGCACATCAACAGCGGTATCCCCAATAAGGCGGCGTACAATATCGCAACTTCTATCGGTCGAGACAAGACAGAGCGAATCTATTACCTCGCTCTAACGAATTATCTGACAAACAATTCGGACTTTGCGGATGCACGTCGCGGCATACTGGATGCATGCAACCAATTGTATGGTGAGAATTCCACTGAATGCACCAAGGTTGGTGAAGGATTCGACGCTGTCGGTATTTACGGCGCAGGCGCTTTCTTCACCAGGATGTGGATTGACAGTCAGGAGATTCATACCTGGTACACGAATGGGCTCGGGGCGGGGGAACGGCAATACGGTAGTATTGAGGTTCAAGTCCATAGTGCCGGTAACCATACTGTGCGGGTTGAGGTTGATCATACCAGGGTAATAGCTGAGACTAACGAGTCGAACAACGTGCGGTCGGAAATCTGGACCTGGTTCGTCTCGCCTGTGCCATAGGACGAGAAGGTCAGCGACTGTGGCAAAGAGAGAGTTTGCGTGGAGCCAGACACTCGGCGGCAACGTTTCGTATGTGTGACCTTTGGAATGAGTAAGGGAGAGAGGGTACAGAGGATGAAGACAAAAGATCTATTCACACTCAGCCTACTCGTGACACTACTGGTTGTCATGATTCTGACCAGTAGCTGTTTCTCATCCACACAAGTCCGTAGAAGGAGCGATATTCCAGGTCAGCCGCCCACCACAGTGGAGGTTGAAGTGAGCAGACCAGGTCAATCAACGACTTCTGATGCCTCGCCCTCAGGCCCCGTTCCCATCGCCCCATCTGAGGGACCAGAACCTCCGGTTATGGCTGGTCAACCTGATGAGAGAAGTCCTGAACAGCCGAGCGAGCCTCCGCTTAAGGGGCCAACTGGCTACCTTGTGGAATACCGTCGTGGGGGTGGTTTCTTCGGGTACTGCGACTACCTGACCATCCGAGCAAATGGTAAGGCAACTTATCAAGATGAATGTCGCGACAGGCAAGCAGAAACAGAATTGGACGCCGATCGCTTAAGGGTGTTACTTGATCTCGCAGCAACCTTGAAATCGTTCAGTCGTGTAGACGAACCGCCGCCGGCAGCGAAAGACGCTTTGGCAACAGGCATATGGTTCTACGGCAATGGTGAGCAAGCGGCCGCCGAGACCGACATTGAGACCATTTCAAGCATGGTGACGGAGTTAACCGATCTTCTGCGGCAAGAGGCTAGCTCGTCAGGTTCATCTGAACAAGTGCAGCCACCATCGCCCTCGTCCTCATCTTTATCAAAAGAGGCGTCCTCTTCTAGCCTCGTGGCTCTTTTCGTAGATGATGCGACTTATACCGCCCTCGAAGAGCAAGTCCAGCAATACCAGGGGGATATTGAAAGGGACCTTCAGGCAAGGGTGATCTTGTTTGTTCAGAAGTTCAGAGAACCCGACGAGGTGCGTGCTAAGCTGCTAGAACTCAGGCGACAAGGCCTGATTGGGGCTGTGCTGATTGGTGATATCCCGACAACCTACGTACGGGCACGGCTCAATAGTCCTGATCTCATGCTGGTCCCCACAGATTTCTACTACATGGACCTCGACGACAACTTCGCGCTCGATTCTAACGGCGTTTTTGATCCTCCAATCAAGACATTGTCTCTCTTACCAGAGATATGGGTAGGACGGTTGAAACCTCCTGAGACTGAAGGGAAGGGATATGCCCTACTTCGAGAATATTTCGAGCGAAACCATGCATATAGAACTGGTCAGATTAAGTCGCCTAGGAAAATCCTTATCTTCGACCCTATTGGGCTAGAAGGAGTGCCGGGGCAAGAAAGAGAACGCTATTTGGCAGATGCAGACCGTCTCGTGGAGCGTATTGGCTTGTATTACCCATCCGACGCTACTCTGCTCTTCAACAGCGGCATGCGGGTAGACGTCCAGAGTTACTTGGGTAAGCTCCAGGAGGATTTTGAGCTGGCCTACTTCAATCTTCATGGGACATCCACAACTCAGCAGATTGGAACAGAGATCATTAGCTCGGAAATCATTCAGAAAGTCAGACCCCAACCATACTTTTACTTCATCTGGTCATGTTCTAATGGGGATTTCACCAAGAAGAATTACGTCGCTGGTGCCTACCTATTCCATGGAAATGGATTGGTTGTTTTGGCTTCTACCGTCCCCGTTTTCGGCAACCTGGAATCTGGAACATCAGCTCTTTTCCCGCTTTCTTTGGGGGCCACTTTTGGTGAAGCTTACCAATACGCTAATTTTTTGTCCTCCATGACTCTGCTGGGTGATCCAACACTAAGGATCAGGAAGAAGCCCGAAGCCGCTCCAATATTACGTTTGTCAGCCAGGGAGCTGGATTTTGGGGAGATTTCGGTCTTAGATAGTGGCGCTATAGGAGCAGAGGGATATAGAGGAAGTGAGCTGAGGATTAACGTAAGAAATGAAGGTGCGGCGCCGCTTCAGATAAGTCCTGTTCCTTCTTTTAGCTATTATCTTAGAAATGGTCTACCACCGTCAGGAGGCGATATCAGGCCTATCATGTTCAGTTTTCCAAATCGAGTTGAACCACATAGCAGCAAAGAACTTATCTTCAACTTTATTCCTTCTGAACAAGGCAAGTATGAAGGCTTTCTGGCCTTCTACACTAACGATCCGGACAACATCTTTGTAGTGATAGCTTATAGAGGCGAACGAAGCTAGGCCAATGGTTTCCATCACGGATATGATTGGCGCGTTGAACGGCGAGGGGCAGATGAAGTGGCAAGTGCAAATCCACAAGAGAACTCTGGCCAGTTTGAGCGTCATGGCCATACTCGTGGTCGTGATCGCTTTCTCTCCGTGGATATTCCAGATCTTGACAGACACTCCATCGGCTGCCGCCCAGGCATCTGTAGACATAGGGGTATCGAAGAACGCAGAGGGGGCAGCGGTACGGGGTCAGGATTTCACCTATCGGGTGTCTTACAACAACTTCGGCACTGTCGCCGCTGCGAATGTGGTTCTGACCGACACCTTGCCCAATGGGCTGACCTACGTCTCCG
>JBAWAP010000153.1:0-2640 GCA_049589355.1 Anaerolineae bacterium | reverse complement strand
GCGGCTGGCCTACGTGGGCACCAGCAACAAGTCAGCCGGTGTGACAGCTGGCCAGGAGATGGCCAAGCTGCTGCCCGGCGGTGGCAAGGTCGCCTTCGGCACCGGTTCGCTGACGGCTCTGAACTCGTTGGAGCGGATGGAAGGCTTCCGTGAAGGCATGGGGGCCAAGATCACCGTGATCGAGCCGGTCAACAAC
This sequence comes from Anaerolineae bacterium, assembly GCA_049589355.1. Taxonomy (GTDB): domain Bacteria; phylum Chloroflexota; class Anaerolineae; order VGOG01; family VGOG01; genus JBAWAP01. The sequence goes on along the minus strand of JBAWAP010000153.1, from coordinate 2,444 downwards.
GACAAAGAGGACTCGGCCACAGCCCTGGAGTTGGCCAATGCCACCCTGGTCGCCAACCCTGACCTGGCTGGTGCCTTTGGGGTGTACGCCTACAACGGCCCGGCCTGGGCCAAGGCGGTCAAGGAGCAGGGCAAGGTAGGCAAGGTCAAGATTGTCTGCTTTGATGCCACGGATGAGCACATCGCCTTCCTGAAGGAAGGGGCGATTGACGTGTTGGTCGCTCAGCGGGAGTACTTCCAGGGCTACAAGAGCGTTGAGCTATTGACCCTGATGGCGCAGTAGGGCATCGAGGCTGGCATGAAAGAGTACGGTGTGCCCGCCAGCAAGATCGTGGACACCGGAGTGGACGTGGTTACCAAGGCCACCCTGACCGAGTACGACGCCACCCTCACCAAACTGGGCATCCCCCATACCTGGAAACCATAGCTTTCGATTTGACATTCCCTGGGCGGACATTTGTCCGCCCAGGGACTCTCACGACAGGGCGGAAGCCCTGTCCCTCGGGTCGGGGCTCGGCCCTGGGGGTGTAGAGGGAGGTAAGGCTTATGAAAGTTGAGCCGTTGGTGGAGATGAAAAGTGTTTGCAAGAGCTTTGGCGCGGTGCAAGCATTGAAAGGTGTTGACCTTATCCTCAATCATAAAGAGGTTCTGGGGCTCGTTGGAGACAACGCGGCCGGGAAATCAACGTTGATGAAAGTCTTGAGCGGCGCCTACGTCGCCGACGGGGGAGAGATCTTCCTCGAAGGGCAAAAAGCGCACATCACCAAGCCAGAGGATTCCAGGAACCTGGGGATCGAGATGGTCTATCAGGATTTCGCCCTGGCTGGCAACATTGACGTAGCGGGCAATATCTTTCTTGGCAGGGAGCGTGTTTTAGGCGGTCTAGGAAAACTGCTGCGAGTTCTTGATAGGAGAGGGATGGAGGGAGAATCGCGGCAACTGCTAGGCAGATTGAAGATTGAAGTCGAATCGGTGCGGCAGAGGGTTGATAAGCTCTCAGGCGGGCAACGCCAAGCAGTAGCCATCGGACGGGCCACGGCCTTCAACGCCAAGGTCGTCATTATGGACGAGCCGACAGCCAGCCTGTCGGTATCAGCCATAGAGAAGGTACTAGAACTTATCCGGCAATTGAAGGAACACCAGGTTTCGGTCATCATCATCAGTCACAGGTTGGAGGATATCCTTAGCGTCAGCAACCGGGTTATGGTGCTGAGGCTTGGCCAACGAGTGTGCGACATGGAAAACAAAGGGCTCACCAAAGACGATCTGGTGGCCTACATGGTAGGGGCCAGGGACGATTTCCCGGAGAGTTGAAAACCATTCAGATGTCAATAGCAGTAGGGAAATTATCAGGCGGCCTGAAATCAGAGTTCTCTCGGAAATGCCAAGCCCTGTCCTCGGGGGTAGGTTACACTTAAAGCTGCCAGAACTGCCCCTGAAGGAGAGTTCGAGAGCTTTTGATAGACTCTCCGAGAGAACTCATCAAAGGAAGGAGGTGATGAGACACACTTTCACTCTATGGGGTTTCCCTTGGGAAGCCAAAGCTGTTTCTATCTACTACAAAGTAAGGAGGAAAAGAGATGAAGAAGTATCTGTACATGCTTATGGCTATCACCGTGATGCTGACTATGGTCCTGGCGGGGTGCAGACCTAAAGCAACCGAGGTCCCGCCTACCAAGGTCCCGCCTACTGCGGCCCCGCCCACTGCAACCCCACCGCCAAAGGCTGAGAAGCTGACCATCGCCTGGATTCCGAAGGCGTTGAACAACCCCGTGTTCGAGATAGGACGGGATGGGGCCTTCAAGAAGGCGGAGGAGCTGACGGCGGCTGGTGCTGAGGTCGAAGTGCTCTACGTCGGCTCGGTGGCCTCCGATGCGGCGGAGCAGGCACGGGTGGTGGAGGACGTCATTGCCAAGGGCGTGAACGCCATCGGCATCTCCTGCAACGACCCTACAGCCTGTGAGGATCCCATCAACAAGGCGGTGGCTGCAGGCATCCCGGTGATGGCCTGGGACTCCGACTCGCCCGACAGCCAGCGCTTCACCTATCTGGGAGTGGACAACTACCAGGGTGGCAAAGCGGCGGCTGACCTGCTGGTGCGCTTCATGGGCGAGGAGGGGAAGGTGGCCATGCTCACCGGCGTGCCCGGCGCCTTCAACCTGGAGGAGCGCATTCGCGGCTTCCAGGACGGCATCGCTCCCTACCCCGGCATCGAGATCGTGGCCACCGTCTACTGCAACGACGACATCAACCTCGGTGTGCAGGTGATCGAGGAGACGATGCAGGCTCACCCCGACCTGGATGGCTGGTTCCTGGTCGGCCTGTGGCCGTTGTTTGCGGAGCGGGGCTCCATGCCGCTGTGGGAGGATGCGGCGCTGAACAAGGGATTGGTCACCATCGCCTTTGACACGCTGCCGGTGGAGCTGGAGTTCCTGCAGGACGGCT
>JBAWAP010000152.1:0-23654 GCA_049589355.1 Anaerolineae bacterium | reverse complement strand
GGCGCGATCTCAGCCCACAGGTCGTCGGGAACACGCCAGATGGTCGGTGCTGGTTTCTTCTTGGAAGCTGTTTCATCGCTCATGCCACCATTCTACCACAGAATCGACTTTTAGGATAGGCTCTAAGGCTCCGAATAAGGTCTCGTATCTTGTCACGAGACGGTGAATTCCACACTGTCTTACAGAGTTGGTAGGCGTCGGCTCGTATGCTCATCTAAACTTCTCCCTCATGCGCATATCTCGTATCTTCCTCTCGATCATTTCATCTAAATCGCTTTTTGTTAGGGAAGTTGTCAGATCTAGCACTCCTTCTGTCTCGTAAACGAATTGAATGCGGTCTCCACGGATCACATTTAGAACAAGATTAGGAAGATACCGCTGGCATATTGCTAGGAACTTCTCAATGACCAGCCTCTCACCTGTCTGGTCACTCCTCACGAAAGGATTCCATAGCTCGGGGTGATACCTAGATAGGTGACCCAGCGCAAATAACCCCATAAACATGATGATTATCTGGCTTGGATTAAGGTACTGTCCGTTCTTAATGTGAGCTATCTGTAGATGTTTCTGCCCAAAAATCGAATAGGTGCCGATCTCAGTCGCCCCCATCTTGGGGTATAACACAACATAGTTCATTTGCTCGCTGTACTGCGGATCAAGATAGGCATCAGCAAAGCCTACCACACAGGCGAATGCATCTTCGAGACTTTGGTATCTTTCTACCTCACTCGGGACAATACGTTCGAGTGATACTCGTGGTCTTCGAACTACCTCAAGTGGAATAGTATAGGCGAGAGCATCTCGGTAACAGTTCTCGAAGTCTTGTTTCAGGTCAGGAATAGAGCCGAGAATCTCTTCTACTGTCCACGGGACTTCGCTTGGTAACACGCACCCACTAGAGAAGACGTTGCAAAACTGTTGCAACGCACCGATTTTGGGAAGAACTGGCTTCACTTCAGCATCTTTGATCCTGATCGGTTCTGTGTCCGGTGGTTTCAACTTCATCCCGTGGTGCTCTATTGCCGGTCTAACACCTGTTATCATCGCAGAGACCCCAGCAAGAAGATTGGCTGCTCCGTAGTACAGGAGCAATGGAGCGATATCCAAGGGGGAATTCTCAGCTGCCGTGAAGTATGCCTCGCCTTGCCACATGCAACCTGCGATATACTCGAGTGTATCAAGACTCGGATCTGCGAACCCACGATTTTTCAGATACTCACGGATGTTTGTTGGATAGGCGAATTGGGTTAGCAGCTTCCATTGATCTGCTTTCGGATTCTCGGTTGCAATGCGTCTAACATCCATTAGTTTTTCCCTCAGCTCCATGAATTACCATCGTACAATAGCTATAGGCTGAAAGAGCGAGCGGAGTGAGCGAATTTTCGCCCAATCATCAACATATGCGAACTTCGGGTTCACTGAACAGCTAAGACCCCCTACAACCCCAACCTCAACAGCCTTTCGCCCCCTCCTCTTGCCTTTTCCTCTCCAACAACTTCTCGATCTCCTCCGCCAGGCGCTCCACGTCGGCGAAGCGACGGTAGACAGAAGCAAAGCGCACGTAGGCTACGTCGTCCAGCGCCCGCAACTGCTCCATCACCATCTCCCCGATGGCCCGGCTCTCCACCTCCCGCTCCCCCCGACTGTAGAGCTTCCCCTCGATCCCAGTCACCAGGTCCTCGATGGTCTCAATGGAGACGGGCCGCTTGGCGCAAGCCTTGTGCACACCGGCCATGAGCTTGTCACGGTCGAATTCTTCCCGCCGCCCGTCGGCCTTGACCACCATCAGCCGGATGGGCGCCACCGACTCATAGGTGGTGAACCGCCGCCCACAGACCTGGCACTCCCGCCGCCGACGGACGCCCTCACCCGCACTCCGGGTGTCAACGACTCTGGACTTTTTACTACAATATGGACACTTCATATCTCAGACCTCCTAGTGATGATCACTGATGCTTCTGCTTTGATGTGGTGTACCACAACGGGTTGTATTCAAGATCGAAATACAATACAATATATTGTGGCACGAGCTTTATAATGATACCACAAAAGGGCAAGATTGGCAAGGGGAAAAGCTCAAAATTCAGCCTGAATCTCAAAATTTTAAGCTTTTTTATAGTTGTCTAAAATGACTCTCCCCCTTCCCAGCGAAGGGGAAGGGGGAGTAAGTGGTTACCTGGCGCTTGGGACGGACCGCGATTCCATCGCCCAATGTGCTCAGATCGGCGATGGAACGCGGGAACACATCCCCAATGAGCACCGAAGAGGTGGACAAGGCTGCCGGACTAGCATCTACAGCAGGGGTATGTTACAAGGGGGGAAACGTTGGATAGCTCCGCCTAAACATCATAGTCTATCACCTCCCAAAGTTAGAATATCAACCAGCAAGCGTAACTAACCTACTGCCCGTGATGCGCGATAAAGTGATGCGTGATCCACGCTTCACGTCTTCACGTTTCACGGCCAACTGGTGCCTCCAGAGACTACTCTTGCACTGGCAGTTCTGGCTTCATGAAATTATGCTATTATGCTTAGCGGCGCAGGAAGGCCGGAATGTCTAGATCTTCCCTGTCGAAGGTGCGCACCGGGAACTCGATGGCCCGCTTAGGAGCAGCAGCAGGCTTCTGCTGGTCCGTAACGTCGAATCCAGTGGCGATGACCGTGATCTGGATATCATCCTCCTTCTCAGGGTCAATGACGGCCCCGAAGATGATGTTAACGTCTGGATGAGCCGTCTCCTTGATGATCTCCGCCGCCTGATTGACCTCGAAGAGGCTTAGATTGAGGCCACCGGTGACGTTGAAGAGAATCCCCCGCGCCCCATCAATGGTGATATCCAGGAGGGAGCTGGAGATAGCCGCCTGTGCCGCCTCGACAGCTCGGTTGTCGCCGCTGGCCCGGCCTATGGCCATCAGCGCGGCCCCACCCTCAGCCATGATGGTCCGCACGTCAGCAAAGTCCAAATTGATGAGCCCAGGCACAGTGATCAGCTCCGAGATGCCCTGGATGCCCTGGCGCAAGACGTCATCGGCCATCCCGAACGCCTGCTGGAGAGAAGCCTTCTTGTCCACGATCTGCAGCAAGCGGTCGTTGGGGATAACGATGAGGGTGTCCACCTTCTCCTTGAGCTTCTCGATACCTTCCTCGGCTACCTGCTGTCGGCGCCGGCCCTCGAAGGTGAAGGGCTTGGTGACCACGCCAATGGTTAAGGCTCCCACCTCTTTGGCGATTTGGCCAATGAGAGGTGCGGCTCCCGTCCCCGTCCCGCCACCGATGCCAGCGGTGAGGAAGACCATGTCCGAACCCTTGAGGGCCTCATAGAGCTCGTCGCTGGACTCCTCCACCGCCTTGAGGCCAATCTCAGGATCGCCACCTGAGCCCAAGCCTTTGGTCAGCTTTTCGCCGATGCGAATGCGTCGCGGGGCATTGGATAGCATCAGGGCCTGAGCATCGGTGTTAACGGCAATGAACTCCACGCCCTGCAGCCCCTCGTCTATCATGCGGTTGATAGCATTGCAACCACCGCCACCAATGCCTATCACCCTGATTTGAGCGAAGTTTTCCACTTCCGGTATGCCTTGCATCCTCTTTCCTCCTTGTAGTGTTACATAGTTTTGTGAATCATGATGTAATGGTTTTGATTGATCACGCGCTAAACGCGGATGTCCTTTTGGACCTCAGCCTGGTAGAAAAGATCTAAGCCACTGGACGACGCGCTGCCAAAGGCCACCTGGCCTCTCTCTGGGGGGTAGGGCAGCTTCCTCGCGCAATCCCCACTGCAGCAAGCCAACGCCGGTCGCATAGGCGGGGCTGCAGAGCACATCAACCAAGCCCCGCAAATCACCAGGCACGCCAATCCGCGCTGGCAATTGCATTATCTCACGGCCTAATTCCCTGATCCCGGCCAACTGCGCCGTCCCCCCGCACAGGACGACGCCAGCCGGCAACAGGCCATCGTAGCCGGAGCGCTTCACCTCTTGCAGCATGAGACTGAATATCTCTGCCGCCCGGGCCTCAATGATCTTCGAGAGAACCCGGCGGGATATGGTCTGCCGTGAGTCCCCCCCGAAGACGGCCACGTCAACAGTCTCATCGGCAGGGATGCCCTCCGAACGAGCGTAGCCGTATTTCTCCTTGACCTCTTCGGCCGTAGCGAAGGGGGCACGAAGGCCGACGGCCACATCGTTGGTCAGATGATTGCCGCCGATGGGTAGCACTACGGCGTGCCAGATGCTGCCCTCGATGAAGACAGCCATATCCGTGGTGCCTCCACCGATGTCGGCCAGGACGACGCCCATCTCCCGCTCATTATCGGTCAAAACGGCCTCCCCTGAAGCCAACGGGGCTAAGACGAGTTCGTCTATTTCGATGCCCACCTGGTTGATACACTTAACCAGGTTGTGGATGGAGGTTGCGGCCCCGGTAATGATGTGGGCCTCCACCTCCAACCGGAAGCCGTGCATACCCAGAGGGTCACGCACTCCATCTTGCCCATCTACAGTGTAGCCACGGGGTATGATGTGGATGACCTCGCGATTGTGGGGGATAGCAATGGCCAAGGCCGCGCTCATAACGCGGCTAACGTCGTCCTGGATTATGCTATGGCCTCTCGAGATAGCTACCACACCTCGACTGTTGAAAGAAGAAATGTGTGCACCGGCCACGCCAACGTGAGCACGCCCAATCTGGTAGCCGGAGATGCGTTCCGCTTTCTCTACAGAGGCAGCGATGGCTTCGGTGGTCTCGCTGACGTTGACCACCACCCCCTTGCGCAATCCCTTCGAGGGAGCCACGCCTACACCCACGATACTCAAGGCGCCCTCCTCGTCCACCTCGCCTACCAGGGTACAAACCTTGGTGGTGCCAACGTCAATGCTTACGACGGTTCTCTCCAATGCGATCCTCGCTTTTGGTCTGATGGTCCTTGGTCAGATGGTCAGTTGGTCTGGTCCTCAACCTGATGGTCATTGGTTCAATGAGGTTCTTAAAGGCACCAACCTCTCTACAGGCAATAGGTTATAGGAAATGGCGGCGGATAATGGCCAGGTTGTTAAAGAGGCGCACGCCGAAAGCCACGATAGCCGCATAGTAGAGCTCGACACCCAAGCGGTCGCCTACGAAGGTCAAAAACCCGGCCAAGAGAGCATTGATACAAAAGCCGCTAATGAAAATCCTGTTGTCGTATTGGCCCTCTAGGTAGGCCCGCGCCGCGCCCAATATGGAGTCCGAAGCGGCCAGGATGGCTATGGCGGTGTAGCGCGAGTATGGTGCGGGTATGGTTATGGAAAATATGGAGCCAATGACGATGCCAACCAGCAAGCCGATGATCGGTAACCACATAGCAGTTCGCCTATGACTATTACTTGTAGCAAGGGCTCTCCTTGAAGCGCACGTCCACGAACTCTGGCTTAATCCCCTCAGATGCAAGCTCCTGGAGCAGGGCGTTCAAGATAGCCACTTTCTCCGCCATGTCGCCCGTGCCGAAGTAGATAGGATAGCCCCTTTGGTCAAAACTAAACCCCTTGTCCTCAGAATACTGAAAGGCGGTTGCTTCCGGAAGGAGCCGCCGCAGATCTAGTGCTGACGTGATAACCTCAGGATCAATGCGATCGCTAGCTTCAAGGGGGCCTGTTCTTAGGTCCTGGATCAAGAGCATCCCCTCCAACTCACCTCTCAGAGGGAGGATAATGCCCAGATCGTCAACCCAATAGCGTGCCTCACCCCTTTGCCAGATAATCTGTGGCTGGCGCTCCAGTACCTCGATCGTCACCTGGTTAGGCAGCCGGCAGTTGACCCTGGCCTCCTTGACCCCCAGCAAGTTGCAGATGGCAGCCTCCACTTGTTCGGGGTTGATCCAGAATATGCTCATCCCCTCCAAGCCACTGGCAGCGTAGATCTCATCCGCCTCAACAAATTGGTTGCCTTGCACCGTAGCCTCGTAGATATAGAACCCATAGTTGGTGAAGAATTGGCTTGTTAACAGACTCAGGGCTGCCAGCAAAAGCACGCTCAACGCCACGCCCCCTCTGAGCTGCCATAACCCGACCAGCGGCCTCGATGATAGCTTTATGCTTGCCTTGGCGATTTCGTAAGCGTGGCCTCGCTTGGCTTTGGAGCGCTTCCTTGATTTTTGCTTCGATGACCTGCGGCGCATAGCACTTCTTTGGAGAAACCAGGTTTTTCTCCCACTTGAAATGTACGAACTGTTGCTATTGGAGCTCCACACGGTGCGAAAGGCTACACTCTTCGGCCCAAAACCTGGTTTCTGATGAATTACTCGGACTGCTCTGGGCTGTAGGATGTCTCCGATCTGCTATTGTCAGCACGCCTTTCTAACGCCAGCTCGATCAGTCGGTCAATGAGCTCCGAATACGGAATACCGCTGGCCTCCCACAACTTGGGATACATACTGATGGGCGTGAAGCCAGGTATGGTGTTCAGCTCGCCAACGTAGAGCTCCCCCGTATCCCTATCCAGCAAGAAATCAACCCGGGCCATCCCTGCACAGTCCACAGCCAGGAAAGCGGCGATGGCTAATTCCTGTATCCGTCGAGTCAACTCCGGTGACAGGTCGGCGGGAATGATCAACTCCGATCGGTCATCTATGTACTTGGCGATGTAGTCGTAAAACTCACGACAGGGGACGATTTCCCCCGGCACCGAGGCGATGGGCTCGTCGTTGCCCAGGACGCTGCACTCGATCTCCCGCGCGTTCACGGCTCGCTCGGCCAGCATCCTGCGGTCGTAGCGAGCTGCCAGGTCCAAGGCCGGAGCCAACTCACTGCGCTCGTGGATCTTGGAAATGCCCACGCTGGAGCCAAGGTTGGCCGGCTTGATGAAACAAGGGTAACCCAACTTCTTTTCAATAAGCTCCATCATGGCCTCATGGTCCCGTTCCCAATCCTTGCGCTTGAGCTCCAGGTGCTCCACCACAGGCAGCCCATAGCTCCTGAAGATGCCCTTCATAGCGATCTTATCCATCCCCAGGGCCGACCCCAGCACCCCTGCCCCAACGTATGGTATGTCGGCCAGCTCCAAGAGGCCCTGTACCGTGCCGTCCTCCCCATAAGGGCCATGCAAAACGGGGAAGACGACGTCAACTTGAGGAAACCCGGTTTCGCGAGTGCCTGGCACCAGGTCACGCCTACTTCGGCTGGGCTCAGTACAGGTATTCCTCGGCACCAGCTCCCGCGTGCCCGGTTCTGCCCGTTCCGCGCCCCCCCTTTCATCCCCCCTACTCGGGGGGGAGACAGAGAGGGGGACAGAGTGGGGGGACTGTAGCAACTTCATGGGCTCACCGCTGGTCAGCCAGCGTCCCTCTTTGGTGATGCCAATGGGGATTATCTCGTACTTCTCTTTATCCATGGCCTGCATGATGCCTTGGGCAGAGACCAAAGAGACCTCGTGCTCGCCAGACTGCCCGCCGAAGATGACACCCACCCTGAGCTTCTCAGCCATTCCACTCCCCTATTAGCTCGATCTCCAGTTCCAGCTCCTGGCCAAATTGCTCCTGTACTTGCTCCTGAGCTAAGTCAATGAGGGCCTTGACATCGGACGCCCTGGCCTCGCCCAGATTGACGATGAAATTGGCATGTTTGGGCGAGATTTGAGCACCACCGATGCACGCTCCCTTGAGGCCCGCCTGTTCAATGAGAAATCCGGCTGGATACTGCTCCGTGCGTTTGAAGACGCTGCCAGCGCTGGGCTCCGCGGGCTGACTTTCCTCCCTCCGCTGCGTGTAATCGGCTATCTTCTCCGCGATTGTCCGGGCAGGCTCTGGACGCAATACGAACTCCGCCGAGAGTATGACCTCTGGGTTGTCTTCCACCCCTTGTCCCTTGAATTTGCTTGTCCTGTAGCCGAAGCCCAGTTCCTTGGCGGATAGCTCGTGCAACGTGCCATCGGCCCCGAGCACGCTAGCTCTTCGCAACACATCGCCGACGTAGCCATCATAGGCCCCGGCGTTGGCTACGATAGCCCCTCCGACCGAGCCGGGGATGCCCACCGCCCACTCCAGCCCCCCCAGGCCCCGCCGCGCGCTCTCACGGGCCAGGTCTCTCAGTAGCGCCCCGCTCTCGGCGTATAAAACTACGTCGTCCTCGAAGTACATATCCTGGAGCCTGTTCTCTATCACCAAGCCGCGGATGCCCTCGTCCGCTACCAGGATGTTGGTGCCCTGGCCAATGATGAGGTAGGGCGTGTCGTTTTCTCGCGCCAACGAGACCAGCAGGGTCAGTTCCTGGGCACTCGTGGCCACAGCGTACAAATCCGCCGGGCCGCCGATGCGAAAGGAGGTATGGAGGGACATGGGCTCACTCTGGCGCATTTTGTCACCCAGCGTGCTCGTCATCCTCTTAAGTGCCTCTTCCTTCAAATACAACCTTCTCATCTCTCTCTGGACTTTAGACAGAATGGCGACAGCAGCCAGAAACCCGTTTTCTCGGCCCCATTGCCGTCCACTTTGAGTTGAAATGGGCTGATCCAACCTAGATTTCACTGGCAGAGTCATCAGAAAACGGGTTTCTTTGACACAGGGCACCTATTCTAGCTTCACGATGGACGCCGTACTCTGCACTCAGCGACGGGGTCTTTTAGAGATCTGAGCAAAGTCGTGTGTTATTGCGCTTTCCCCCTTGGTAATGCGCAAGGCACGCCGCCGCCTTAAACGCTCCTCTCTGACGGCTGCAAAGACGCCCACCACCAAGCCTGATGCACACGCTATGGCGATATTCTGCACCTTATTGGGCCGAACGGGGGCCCACGGTTCCACTGCTGAAGCGATCACTTTCGGCTCAGCAATGAACTGGGACTTTCTAATCTTGTCCGCCATAGACGTATAGGTCTCTTCGGCTCTGTTTCTCGCCTCGATCAATGCCTCCAGTTCGGGTCTCATCTCCGCTGATCTCTTTTCCCGCTCAGAGATATCAGTGGAAAGTTGCTCTATTGTGGTCGCAAGAGCTTGATCCTGGGCCTCGAGGGCCGAGATGGTCGCATCTAGCGTCCCCACCGCTTTCACAGATAGCTGATTCATACTGGTCGAGACGAGGGCTTTTCTACTCTCCAGGATCGAAATTATCGCATCTAAGATTGCCATTTGCTGACTCGGGCTAAGGTCCTGCGTTGGTAGGGCGAGAGCCTGAAGACCTGACTCCGTAGCGGACTCCGTTGATCCGCTTTCCAGGAAGTCCACTACAAGGGTGGATATCAGCTCAGGAGAGGCGATACTGCCTCCCTGCTGGACGTTGTCTCTAAGATTCTTTGCCTCTCTAAGAGCCTCCTTGATACTCTCCATGGTTGTCTCATATTGCTTCAAGACCTGCTGATCGGCTTGTAGCTCCATAAGCAAAACTTGAAACTGGAATTCACTATCCTCAGATTCCTTGGATACCTTCTGCAGAAGGTTGGTGAGGAAAAGGGAAATAGCTTTTGCAGAGGAGTCAGCACCTCCTCCCTTTATAGTTTCCCTGAAAGTCCTCGTTTCTTCGATGCTTCGCTCGATACTGTCTTGCTTGATCTGGTAATCATTCAACACTTCCCTATCGGCTTGCAGTTCCTCTTCAGCCGTACCAAATCCAAAGACTCCGAATCCGTGCTCATTTTCAAATGCCCTCAGCTTCTGCTCAGCTTCTTCCACATTCTGCTTAGCAATTACAAGCCGTTGCTGCTCACTTAACTGGGCTTCTGAGATCCGCTCAACGCCAAAATCTGCCCATGCATTGGCTATAAGTGCCGCTTTCCTCCCTGTATCCGAACGCGCCGTGATACGGATCATATTCTGACTCTCGGCTACCTTTACCTCACGGATGTCCCTATCAGAGACCTGCTCTGTGTAGGGAAGGGCAGCCCTGAGGGCATTGATCACTTTCGCTTCAACCTCAGTGCTATTGACCAGAGAGGCACAAGGTATCGAGGAGTTCAATTTCGGTACAGATAGGATAGCCGTGGCCTCATAGACAGGGACTATCAACAGGTTGATGACGGCCGCCACAACCATTGCCAGCAGAGATAACCCCAAGACCAATCCCCAGCGCTTGGAGATGGCATCGGCATACTCATACAGATCCATCTTTACTCACCTCTGGATTGGCGTTCTTTGTCAGTGAAGCAAAGCAGCGCATTCACCGACTTTCGTTGGCGGCCCAGTCTACTCATCAGTAAGCACAACGCCTTGCCCCTTTTCCTCTAACCTAACCCAAACATCTTCGCCCACTTTATGCCCATCCCCGGCTCCCAAAGTGATAAGCACATCACCGGGCTTCAGGTGATTGAGCAAATGGTCGGCGGCCTCGTTCAGGCCAGAGATGTAGCGGGCGTCGGGATGCTTCATGCGGGTCACTATATCCGCTGCGCTGACACCCAAATCATTGAACTCACGAGCTGGGTAAATGTCGGTGACGACCACGTGATCAGCATCGGCGAAGCTTCCGGCGAATTCGTCGAGCAGGGCCTTGGTGCGGCTGTAGGTGTGGGGCTGGAAGACAGCCCAAATCTCGCGGTCCGGATAGCACTTCCGGGCCGTCGCCAGAGTGGCCCTGATCTGGGTAGGGTGATGAGCGTAATCGTCAATGATGACTATTCCATTCACCCCGCCCTTCACTTCGAAGCGCCGCCTCACCCCCTGGAATCGCTTTAGTGTCTCCCGCACATCAGTCAGATCGAGGCCCAGATAGTCAGATACGGCCAGGGCAGCGAGGGCGTTCTGCACGTTGTGCAGGCCGGGGATCCGCAGAGCAAACTTGCCCACAGGTTGCCCCTCGTGCAGGGCCACGAAATCGCTGCCACCCAGTTCATTAGACCGGATATCTACCGCTTGCCAATCCACTCCCTCATTCAACCCGTAAGTAACAACACTAGGCCCTTGCTCCCCTGCTCCCTTGCTCCTCTGCTCCCGTGCTCCCAGTATCCCCCTCACCCTCTTCTCATCCCCACACCCTATGATACACCCATTGGCAGGCACCAAGTGCAGGAAATCCCGAAAAGCTTCGACCAAGTCATCCAGTTCAGGATAGCAATCGGGGTGGTCCATCTCGATGTTGGTAACCACGGCGATTCTGGGCCTAAGCCCCAGAAAGGTGCGGTCATACTCGTCGGCCTCGATGACGAAATGCTCTCCCCGACCAGCTTTGGCGTTTGTGCCCAGGTTCTCGAGAATCCCGCCCACGATGAACGAGGGGTCCAAGCCTGCCTCCGTGAGAACAAGGGCGATCATAGCCGTAATCGTGGTCTTGCCGTGAGAGCCAGCCACAGCGATGCCAAAGCGGCCCTCCATCATACGCCCCAGCATCCAGTCCCGCTTGACGACAGGGACGCCCTTTTCACGGGCGGCTATTACCTCAGGGTTGTCCGCTGGCACTGCCGAGGAGACGACCACTAAATCAGCATCATCCACATTATCCGCTCGATGGCCTTTGTAGACCTTGGCTCCCAGCCTAGCTAAGCCATCGGTGATAGGCGACAACTTCAAATCGGAGCCCGAAACACGATGCCCCTCTTCCAGCAGCACCTTCGCGATAGCCGAGAGGCCAATGCCGCCGATGCCGATCAAGTGAACACGAGCGTTCTCCATACCGAAAGCTACCTGATAACTCGCGCCATAACCATAACGACGACGAGAAAAGGTAAGAATGGCCGCAATAAGGTGAGCGGCAACAAAGGGATAAGGCTTTTCGCAAAATCGGTGAGAGGTTCCTGGAAATGAAGGAGCCATAAGGGATAATCGTACTTGTCCAAAAAATACCACAGGCTGCCAGAGACCAAATAGCCATTCAGCAACCCAGCCATTGAGCCGAATAGAATACCCTTCGGCCCCTTAGGAGGCTTGCCCTCGAAGGCTAGAGTCTCGCCGTGATAGGAAATAAGAGTCACGAAAACTATGACGATTATATAAAAGCTAGCCCAGATCGATTGACCTCTGGGATCGGTAGCCTTAGGCACGGTATAGCCAACGGCTGCCACAGCGCTAGTCAGAAACTGGGGTATCCTGTCCTCGAGACGAGATAGGCCAAACAGGAGCACTAACAGGACGGTGGTCACCCCCAGTTCTTTCAAAAAGCCGCGGACGATGCCCACTAAGACAAAAGTTATGATGAGAACTCCCCACAACACTTCTAAGGGTTGCAAAGGCAATCACCTCTCTCGAACTGGCAGAGCTTCAAGCTATTCAGGCCTCTTCGGTCGCGTTGACATTTGCAGGCCGAGGAAGATCAGAATAAGCACGAAAGCCAACACCACTTTTATTAAGTTTTGACTCAGCAGATCCATCATGCCGCCGGTAGAAAAGCGGATCGTCGTTTGAGGCGTAGGCAAGTGCCTTGGAACCAGAAAGTAAGCGATAAAATAGCCATTCATCCCCGCCAAGATGACGCCTGACAATCGTTCTGATATTTTTTTCGGAGGTTTGATGACAAACTCCCCAAGAAGATAAAAGGCTAAAACCACTAGGCCAAAGGCAACCGTTCCCAACATCAACAGGTCGGAGGCAGTAGTAACGGGCAGCTTCAGCTTGCCCATCTTCGCCAAAACGCTGGCTGGGTCTTCAGCAGCCAAGCCACCTTTGAAAGAAAACATAACGAGCGTATAGGACCTGTTTACCCAGGGTTTCAGAAAGGGCGCGCCCCACTTCCCCACGGCAATGGCCAGGAAAACGCCAACCAAAGTCAGCAGTTCTCTGGAGATGCCCCGTCTTAGACCCATCAATCCGAAGAGGACAATGAAGCCTGTGAACAAATAAAGCTGGTTCAAATAAATCACGATGAATCACCGCACAGATAAAGTTCAAAGCTCAAAGTTCAAAGCTCAAAAGAGATTCTAATCTCTAATTTAACTAGCTATTTTCCGCAGTTCCTGAGCAATGCGCTGAGCCGCCTGGGGTTGAGCCAGTGTTCGTGCTCGATCGCTCATCTTCGCTAGGGAATCACCAGACAGAAGCGACAATATCGTTGGAAGCAAATTCTTGTCAAGATCGGCGTCGGCTATCTTCACCGCAGCGCCGCGACTGACCAGGTAGTCGGCATTGATTTCTTGATGTTGCCCGGCGTAAGGGTAGGGCACCAAAATACTGGGCAAGCCCAGCGCCGGAAGCTCTCCCAAGGTCGCCGCTCCAGCCCGAGCCACCGCTAAGTCCGCGGCAGCCAAAGCGCTAGGCATCTCTTCATGCAAATAGGAATATGCTCGATAGCGGTTTCGCAGCCAATCTGGTAACTGTGCCTTCCTCTCTGTCATCCACTTGGCGTCCAAATGGCCACAGATGTGGATAACCTGGCAAGCCTCTAGCAAGCGCTCGAGGCATTCGCTCAAAGCCAGGTTAATGCTGTGAGCACCGCGACTACCGCCGAAAACTGTGATTGTCTTCAGGCCCTCCTCCAAGTCGAAAGCTTTCCTAGCCTCGGCCTTGTCGCCTGCGAAGAACTTGGCTCGCACAGGGTAACCTGCTATTACGACCTTGGTTTTGGCGAAGTACTTTGCTACGTCCGGAAAGGAGACAGCAACCCGCGTCGCCAAGCGGCTCAAGGCGCGGATGGCTAGGCCCGGCTCCATGTCGGGCAGGAAGATGAGCAGCGGCACGCCCGAAAGCCTGGTCGCCAGGGCCACGGGCGCGCAGACGTAGCCCCCGGTGACCAGCACTGCGTCAGGCGCGAAGCGGCGCACGATGCCTAGCGATTGAACGAAGCCTGCCATCATCTTAAAGAGATTCCCGGCCACAGTCCAAGGCGCTAGACCGCGCAGCCCCCCCGTCGAGATGGCCGTGAAGGGCAGCCCCTCTCGGCTGACGATTTCTTCCTCCACCCCACCACGGCTGCCCACATATAAGAAGTTGGAAGTTGGAAGTTGGAGGCTGGATTCCTCGTTCTCCATCCGACTTCCAACCTTCAATCTCCAACCTCTAACTTCTAACAAAGCTTCAACGACGGCGAGGATTGGATATACGTGGCCGCCCGTCCCGCCGCCCGAAATCATAACGCGCACTCTCCTCCGACCTCTCCTCCAAGGTACCCTTGGAGATGTTAAGGAGCAAGCCTATACCGGCCATGGAAACAATCAAAGAGGAGCCGCCGTAGCTAATGAAGGGCAAAGGTACGCCCGTGTGGGGCACGGTTGCTGTAGCGACAGCGAAGTGAATCAAAGCTTGAAAGATCAGCCAACAGGTTAGGCCCGCAGCCAGCACCGTGCCAAAATCATCAGGAGCTTCCAGAGCGATTTTGAATCCTCGGTAGGCTAAGGCTGCAAAGAGACCCACCACCAACAGGCAGCCAATCAAGCCAAACTCCTCACCAAGCACAGCGAAGATGCTATCATTATGGGCCAGGGGTAAAATGCCCAGTTTATAGTTACCATTCCCCAGACCGACGCCAAATATCCGCCCGGCCCGTAGTGCATCTAAGCTTTTTTGAACATGATAGAAAATTTCGGCGCCACTCAAGGAACTTATGTAGTGCTTGATTCTGTCGAGGGCGTGCCCTGACTTGGAGATCAAGAAGGCAAAGGTAGCCCCGCCAACCATGAGGCCGATGAGCGATTGAAGGACATCGGCGCCGGCGATAAAAAACATGGCCATCGCCGTGATCACGATCAGGATGGCGGTGCTGAAGTGGGGTTGCATCACGATCAGGCCCGCCACCACCCCAATGAGAATGGCAAAGGGAATGAGGCCATAAGTCACTATACGGATTCTCTCTCCCTTGGACGAAAGCCAATCGGCGATATAGATAATGATGGTCAGCTTGCCCAGCTCGCTGGGCTGTATTGAGCCCTCGAAGAACGAACGCACAGAGCCAAACCTCTCTTGGCCCACAATGAGGAGGAGTATCAACAGGAACAACGTGCCGGCCATGAGGGGAATGGAGAAACGTCGCCAGGTGTGATAGTCTATACTCATCATCAGTATCAGTCCAGCCGTGCCCACCAGAGCCCAGATAATCTGCCTACCGAAGAAGTAGGTCGGTTTACCAAATTGTATGTAGCCAAAGTCGAAGCTGGAGCTGTAGACCATCATCAGGCCGATGAGAAGCAAGCTGGCCAAGGTGATAATCAATGGATAATCTATCTTTTTCGTGAGACCTCTGTTGAATATTTGAGCCATCTTTTCCTCTCCTTCATAACATACTAGACTCGAGGTTGGTCAAAGAGCCTTCACGAGCTGGCGGAACCGTTCGCCTCGCTTGACGAAGTCGCGAAAGGCATCAAAGCTAGTGCCCCCAGGCGAGAGCAATACCACATCGCCAGGCTTCGCCTCTTCTGCCGCTACCTCGACGGCTTCATCGAGACTCTGGCAGCGATGGACGAGCCTCCCCAAATCCATCGGAACTCGAAACTCCAAGCTCGAAACTCGTATCGCCTCCTCAATGATCGGAGCTGCCTCTCCAAACAGGATCAAGCGGCGCGCTTTCTGCAGCGTGAGTCGGGCCATCTCATCCCAGGGCAGGTGCTTATCGCGTCCCCCGGCCAGAAGGACAATGGGCTGATCGAAGGATCTCAAGGCAGCAACCGTGCGCTCCGGCGAGGTAGCGATGGAATCATTGTAATAGCGCACCCCGCCTATTTCTCGCACCAGCTCCAGGCGGTGTTCTACCCCTTCGAAAGTAGTGGCCACATTGGCCATAGCTTGCCGAGAGGCCCCGGCGACCGCCGCTATCACGCAGGCAGCCAGGACGTTTTCCAAGTTGTGTCGTCCCAAGAGCTTGACCTTATCTACTGGGCAAACCGGCTGTTCCGTATCTCCCAGCCTTAGGATGATGTCGCCATCCCGCAGAAACGCTCCCTGCTCTACCTCCTCGCTCAAGCTAAAACTCAAAACCCGTGATTCGTGATGCGTGATTCGTGATCCGTGATCCTTAATTAAATCGTAGCCCAGAACGGCAACATCTCCTGGCTGTTGAAAGCGCAGAATGTTGAGCTTGGCCTCAGTGTAGGCTTCCATGGAGGGGTGGCGATCCAGGTGGTTGGGCGTGATGTTTAGGATGGCGGCAATGGCTGGGCTCCACTCCATGATCTCCAGTTGGAAGCTTGATAGCTCCATCACTACCTTGTCGGTCGGCTCGATCTTCCCCAGGTGCCCAATGAGGGGTTGGCCGATGTTCCCCCCCACCCAGGTGCGGAAGCCACTGGCCTTCAGCATCCGGCCCACCAGGCTCACGGTGGTCGTCTTGCCGCTGGAGCCAGTGATGCCGATAATGGGCGCCGGACATAGTTCAGTGAACAGCTTCGTCTCGCTGCTGATGGGTATGCCTCTCCGACGGGCCTCAGTCAAAATAGGGGCCTCCAGCGGCACGCCGGGACTGAGAAAAAGGACGTCGGTCTGGGTCAAGATCTCCCCTGGGTGGCCACCAAGCACAAAGCGGATGGGTAAACCCTTTAGCCTTGCAACGTTTTCTTGTAGCTCCTCCTCCTTTTTAAGATCGCTGACCGTAACGATGGCTCCCTGCTCGGCCAGGAACCTGGCCAGCGCCGTCCCCTCTCGCGCCAGCCCGATGATGGTGACACGCTTTCCTTTGAACAACGGACTATAGGATTCAACGGATTTTGCTCCCTTGCTCCCTTGCTCCATTGCTCCCTTGACTACATCGCCGGTGGCGGGTTGCCCCACAACGCCAGGGCTACGCCCAGCATGGCTGCCAGGATGGCCACTAACCAGAGCCTCTGCGTTACCTGCGTCTCGGACCAGCCCAAGAGCTCAAAGTGGTGGTGCAAGGGGGTCATCTTGAATATGCGCTGGCCTCGACCGTACCTGATCCTGGTGAATTTGAAATAGGCCACCTGCAGTATGACCGACAGCGTCTCGGCTACGAAGACGCCGCCAATGATGGGCAAGAGTAGCCACTGCCCGGTCATCAAAGCCACCACTGCCAAGGTCGCTCCTAATGCCGACGACCCCACGTCGCCCATGAATAAATCGGCGGGATAAGCGTTGTACCACAGGAAGGCTAGGGTGGCCCCGACCATAGTGAAGCAGAAAGCCAACAACCAGCCCTGATCCTGTAGGAAGGCAATGATGCCATAACAGAGGAAGCAGATGGCAGCGATGGAACCAGCCAGGCCATCCAACCCATCGGTCAAATTGACGGCGTTGGAGTAACCGACGATGAAGAATACGGCGATGGGCAACCACCAAAGCCCGATGTCTATTTTCTCTGGCACGCCAGGGAGGGCTACGCTATGCAGGTCAGGAGGGCCGAAGTGGAGGACGAGGGCCGCGATCGTGGCCAGCACTAACTGGATGACAAACTTCCAACGGCCCAGCAGCCCCTCGCCATTGCGGTAGCCGCGCGCTCCAGCCCAATCGTCGAGACCTCCCATCAACCCAAAACCGAGCATAACCCCCAGCGGCACCAAAATGGAACGACCGAAGAAAAAGACCCGCGCCACGCCCACCCTATCCAGCAACGCCTGACCGAAGGAAGTGCTGGCCACTAGTTGAGTGAAACCCGCAACTAGGGTAATGACAAAGACAGGCACCAGAATCATCAGCCCCCCCATGGTCGGAGTACCAGTTTTCGTCTGGTGGGAACTGGGGCCGTTGAACCGAATCTGTTTGCCGATGCTATGGTGCCGCAGGTAGACGATCAGCGGCTTACCCCAGATAACGGCAAAAAAGAAAGAAAAGGTGCCCAGAGCTAATGCATAAGCCATTTATCAAATCCCAAATCCCAATGACCAAACCCCAATGGCTCAGTGCCCATTGGTCATTGGTTCATTGGTCATTGTTAATTCATTGACGATTTCTTCCATCTTCATGCCCCGAGAGCCTTTTATCAGGATGATGTCGCCTGGAGCAATTATTTCCCGCAGGCAAGTGATGGCCCTCTCGTTGTCCGCTTCTATGAAAACCTTCTCTTCCTCCATGCCCCAGGCCAGAGCCTCCTCAGCGATGAGTCGTCCACGTTCTCCCACGGTGATGAGTACAGCCACCACGTCCATGGCCCGGCGCCCCACTTTTCGATGTCCTTCTTCCTCGTAGGCCCCCAGCTCCAACATGTCACCCAGCACGGCGATCTTCCGTCCATCCAGTTCCTCAACCAGGTTGAGGGCAGCGATGGTGGAGGCAGGGCTGGCATTGTAGGTATCGTCCAGGATAGCCGAGCCTCGCAGACCGGGCACCACCACCAGGCGCAGTTGAGCCGCTCCTCGCAATCCATCTATGATCTCCTCCCACGATTGTCCTTCGACCAAACCCACGGCAGCAGCGGCCAGAGCCGTATGCACGCTATGCCGCCCCAGCATCGGCACCTTTGCATGGATCGTCTCAGGGCCATGATGGAAACGGATACGGATACCTTCCAGGCCCTGACTCTCGATGTGGTTGGCCCACAGGTCACAGGTCTGGTCCAGGCCGTAATAGAATACCTCGGCCTTGGTTCTGGCTGCCATCCGGCGCACCCATGGATCGTCGCCGTTGAGGATGGCCACGCCGTCGTCAGGCAGGGCCTCTACTAGCTCTGTCTTGGCCTGGGCAATGCGTTCGATAGTGCCCAGCCGCTCCAGGTGGGAAGGGCCCACATTGGTGATCACGCCTATGTGGGGACGGGCGATAGCTGCCAACTCCGCGATCTCACCCAGGTCGTACATGCCCATCTCCAGGACGACCCGCTGGTGGCTTGGCTCGAGCTTCAAAAGCGTTAGGGGCAGGCCAGTCTCACTGTTATAGTTGCCCTCGCTCTTCAGGGTACGAAAGCGCTGGCTAACGACGCCATAGATCATCTCCTTGGTGGTGGTCTTGCCTAAGCTGCCGGTGACACCCACCACACGGGGAGTGTGCTTGCCACGCCAGTAAGCAGCCACTTGCTGCAGGGCCTTCAAGCTGTCCTCGACGATGAAGCAGGCTGGATATTGGATATTGGAGATTGGAGATTGGAATGGTGTCTGTCTGATATCTAATATCCAATATCCAATATCCAATTCTCTTTCCATGATAACCGCTATCGCCCCGCGCTCGAAGGCGTCGGCGATGAAGTCATGCCCATCTTCACACTCGCCCTTCAAGGCCACGAACAGGCTGCCGGGGCACGCTTGTCGCGAGTCTATGATCACATCGGTCAGCTTCTGTTCCAGGTCAGGTGGCCTCTGGCCAGTGAGGCCCTCCGTCAAATCGGCAAGGGTAAGCATGGATCACCTGCTAGCTAATCTTATGCTGTCGGGCGGGACATCCAGTAGGACAAACAAGCGCTCGGCGATGGCCTTAAAAACGGGGGCGGCTACATGTGTGCCTTCCGAGGCCACTCTTGGCTTATCTATTTTGACCAAGGCGATGAACTGGGGATCGTCGGCCGGAGCGTAGCCTACAAATGAGGCAATGGTCAACTCTGTGTCATAGTGGTCGCCAACGGGTATCTGAGCCGTTCCCGTCTTTCCAGCAATGTCGTAACCTGCCACAGTGGCTGACTCCGCCCCTCGCTCCACGGCTTCCACCAGCATATCCGTCAGTTGCTCAGCCGTCTGGGTGGAAATGACCTGCCGTACGACGATGGGTTGGGTAACAACCACGCCTTGGTCATCAAAGATCCGCTCTACTACATAGGGCTTCATCAGGAAACCGTGGTTGGCTACCGCTGCCACTGCAGCGATCATCTGCAGAGGAGTCACAGCTATCCCCTGCCCAAAGGAGTTAGTACCCAGATCGGACCTAGACCATTTACTGCTACCTGGCGTCTTAAGGGACCCTGCTATCTCACCGTACAAGTCTATACCAGTCTCGCATCCGAAGCCAAAGCGCCTCAGGTAAGCATAGAACGTTTCCTCACCCATGGAGGTGCTGACGTAGGCAACCCCTACGTTTAGAGAGTAAGCCAGGATGTCTGTCATACTAACCAGACCATGGGCACGCTGGCCGGGGTTCTGGATAAGGCACTCTCCCACTTCCATCGTGCCGCTATCGTAGAAGGTGCTCTCAATGGTGATGACTCCTGCATCGAGGCCCGCGGCCATGGTGATGATCTTGAAGACGGATCCGGGCTCGTATTGCTCACTCACAGCAGGGTTATTGTATAGCTCCAATGGCACTTCGTAGAAGCGGTTGGGATCATAGGAGGGATAGCTGGCCATAGCCAGGATAGCTCCCGTCTTTGGATCCATGACGATGACGGTACCACCGTCCGCGTCATACTTGCGTACTGCCTCCGCCAACTCTCGCTCCACCATATACTGGATATTCCTGTCGAGAGTCAGGATCAGATGGGGGCCGTCTGGCGGCAGGGCCAGTTTGTTAAAAACGATAGGTAGAGCTTCGTTCGTATGATACACCATCCCCTCAGATATAGTGCGGGTGCCTTTCAAAAGAAGGTCATAGTATCCCTCCAGGCCATAGGCGCCATCACAGTCATAGTTAACAAAGCCCAGAAGGTGAGCAGCTAACTCCGCCTCCGGATACTCTCGTCGGAGCTTTGGCTCCAAGTAGATGCCCTCTAATTCCAATGAGGTAATGGCTTCGGCTACTTCTTTCGATATGCGTTGTTTCAGGAGAACGTAAGGCTCTTTCTGAGTCAGGAGCGACAAGAGCTCGTCAGGCGACAAATCCAGGAGCGGCCATAGATGGTCTGCCACATACTGTGGATCTTCTATTATCAAGTTTGGCGCAGTGGATACGTCATACTCAAAGGTATTGAGAGCCAGGAAGTAGCCATGGCAATCAACGATCAACCCCCGATGGGAAGCGACTTTGGGTTGGTAGTTTGGAGGAGGGGGTACCGGGACGTCACCAGCAACTCTTTGAAAGACCTGCAAGCGAAAAAGCTGAACCACGATGACCAGGGCAAGTCCGATGAGGATAGCGACCAGAAAAGCGAGCCGTCGCATGGCTTTTTCCTTCGATCCACTGCTTTCGTTGCTCTGAGGAGCTATCTTTCCTCTTATTATCATCAGGGTTGCGCTCCGGCCCAAGCTACGAATTGAGAAATCACCTCTTCCCACCACCGTGTCACACCGAGAGACTTGTCCTCGTGTTCTTCCAAGGAAACAACAGTGCCTTCAACTGGCCTGGCCACTGCAGCCAATCCTCCTCTCGATGCACTGTCGGCAGGGTAATCAAGTACACACAGATACCGAAGCCCCTCAGCGAGGGTGTAGCCTGAGTCCCGTGCCTTAGCCTCGAGGCAAGAGACGCTGAGCATTTCCGCGATTTCAGCCAGTAACTCGGCGTTCTGCCGCTGAAGGCGAGCTTTCTCTGTCTCTTTTTCCCAGAGATGGTACCTTGCCATGGATACCTGGCTGGCTTGAGTCAAGCACAGCCAACCGAGCAAGCCCAGCAGGGTTAGGACCAAGAGAATCCAGGCTGTTGTCTTGGCTTCAAGCCGCCAAGCCCCCCTCTCTAGGCGATGTGGCAAAGAGCGCATTTGACTGCTGGCCACGAACGACCTCCTTCTTATGCTATAAGCGATACGCGATCCGCAACTTGGCGCTACGGCTGCGAGGATTGGCAGTCACCTCCTCAGCCGAGGGCCTGATAGGCTTCTTGGTCACTATTCCTAAGGCAGCTCGATGACCACAGGTGCAAATGGGCGCTTCCGGCGGACACAGGCAATCCCGTGCCTGATTGCGGAAGAATTCCTTAATAAGGCGATCCTCTAGAGAGTGGAAGGATGTGATAACCAAGCGCCCTCCGGGCGCCAAGAGCCTCAGCGCTTGGGGCAGGGCTTCGGCGAGGCATTCGAGCTCATCATTAACAGCTATGCGCAGAGCCTGGAAGGTCCGGGTGGCTGGATGGATTCTCCTGTGGCGGCCCACTGTTCTCTCCACCAAGGCGGCCAGTTCCCCCGTGGTATTGATAGGGCGCTCAGCCACGATAGCCCGAGCGATACGCCGCGCTTGAGGTTCCTCGCCATATCGAGACAAGATGCCAGCCAGTTCCTTCACGGACAATGTGTTGACCAGGTCGGCCGCCGTCGTTGTCTGGCTGGGACGGTGTCCTGAGCCTTGTCCTGAGGCCTGTCGAAGGGGTGTTGAAGGGTCGAAGCGCATGTCCAGTGGGCCGTCCAATTGAAAGGAAAAACCCCGTCCTGCAGCCTCCAACTGCAGAGATGAAAACCCCAAATCAAGCAAGATGCCATCCACGGAGCAAAGGCCATGTCTCAAGGCAATTCCCTCTAGGCCAGCAAAATTACCTTGGACCAGAATCACCCTTTTCCCGAACTCAGCCAATTGCTCGCGAGCTAAAGCTACGGCCGTGGGGTCAGCGTCAATGCCCAAGAGTTCACCATCAGGTGCGGAGGCCATAAGGATACCACGGGCATGTCCCCCGCCTCCCACTGTGGCGTCTATGTAATGTCCACCGGGCTTTATTCGAAGCCCGGCCAGGACCTCTTGGTAAAGGACGGGAGTATGGCTCAGCTTATCACCCATTGTCTAACGACGAAATGCTGCCTTGCGGCTCTAAATTCCCATGCTGGCTAGTTGCTCGGCCATAAAGCCGCTCTCTTCCTCCATTCTGGTAGTCTGTTCTTGCCAGCGTTTTTTGCTCCAGATCTCCAGACGGGAATTGACACCAGTAATAACCACCTCACTTTCGATATCGGCGTGCTCTCGCAAGGGGGATGGTAATAGGATTCGTCCTTGTTTATCTAGCTTGCATTCGATGCCTGAGTATATCATGCGGCTGAATAACCGAGCGCTGGCTTGAGAAAGGGGAAGGCTGGTCACCTTCTCGGATAATGCTTGCCACGCATCGGGTGGAAGCACGAAGAGGCAACCATCCAAGCCCCTGGTGATGAACAACCCCTCGGCTAAATCAGCGCGAAACTTGGCAGGGATGATCAACCTTCCCTTGCCATCAATTGTATGCTCGTATTCACCCGAAAACACGGTTTTGCTCCCTACTTTGTGGCCTAGATTACCATTATTCAACCACATCACCCCACAATGTTCCACTTCTCTCCACCATATTATACACTAATTTAAAGTTTTTGGCTAGTCCCTTCTGAGTATTTTAAGGTTCATTCAAGGATAGCTTATAATCTGTTTCACTGAGCGATACTATATATTGGGCTATTTGCGTACATTACATACTATATATAGTTGCTTGAGGGACTCATCAAAGGCTTAAAATTTTAAGGTTTCTAGGCGCTTCTATAGGGTTTCCAATTGGTCCAATACGCAAAAAAGCCTCCTTCACCTTGAGCATAAGGAGGCTTGTTGATTCGAACATGCACTGAAGTTTCAATATGAGGGGTAGCAGCCCAACCGCGTTGGGCGTCCAAGGGGCACAACGCCTCAGAATGGCCAATGCGATTGGCTTTCTACCCCTACATCAGAACTCCAAAACATGCAGTGCCAATCTATCTTAAGACACGTTCGTCCCCTACCCGTTTTGTCACCTTGCGCTCGTCTAAGTGTTCCATTAATGCTAACGCATACTTACGACTGGCCGCGAACATGTCACGCACCTGAGCCACAGTAATAGTGCCCTTCTCTTTGATGTGCTCGATGACCCGCTTAACCATTTCCTCATAGGTTTCCCTCAAAAATAGGACATCTTCACTGACCTGAACCAACTTTCTTTGCTGAATTAAGGCGTTAAGTACCTCTATTCCCACTACTGCCTCGCTGTCGGCTACCGAGAGTGGGGTGTAAGGGCTCTTCCTAAAGGCGGCCAATAACTCCTGCACATGGCGCTCTTGGTCAGCGCTGAACTTCACTCGATGTTCTGGCAAGCGTAGGGTGGCCTCCTCATC